>NZ_JAPNJY010000007.1:0-517500 GCF_026626625.1 Corallococcus sp. BB11-1
CGTGGGGGAGATGTCTCGCGCCCCGGGCGAGGCGTTCATCCGGTCGCTGGGGCTGTGGGTGCTGACGACAGGGGTGGTGGCCGTGGTGCTCTGGTCGGTGATGGGGCTGCCGGGGGCGCTCACCCTGCGGGTCTCGGGGCTGGGGGCGCTGTTCGGTCCTCTCACGTCGCTGCTCGTGTACGGGCTGGTCACGCTCCGGGCGCGCCGGGGCGTGCTGTGGGTGGCGGACCAGGGGCTGACGCACGCGCAGGTCATCGCCGCGCTGCCCCGGCGCTCGCGCATCCGCGCGCGGCTGGTGGCGTTCACCGCCATCTGCGTGGTGACGCCCGCGGTGCTGTGCGCCCAGGTCGTCATGGCGCTGTCGGAGCGCGTCTTCACGCGGCTTCAGCAGGCGGGCAGTCCGGACGTGCAGGGCGTGATGGTGGACGCGCTGCACCTGGAGGCCTTCACGTCCAGCGCGGTGCTGTGCGCGGTGGTGTTCGGGCTGGCGCTCGCGACGGCGTACCTGGGCGGCACGCTGCTGGGCCGGCCGATGCGGGAGCTGTCCGGGGAGGCGCGCCGCATCGCCGCGGGGGACCTGGCGAGCCCCCGGCTCGTGCCGGCGGAGGACGAGGTGTGGGCGGTGTCCGCGGCCTTCACCACGATGCGCACGCACCTGGCGGACGTGCTCGCGCAGTTGCAGCGCGCGGGCGCCCAGATTTCGGCCACGACGGAGGAGATGCTCGGCACCTCCGGGCGCTACGAGGCGGGGGCCGCCGAACAGGCCAGCAGCCTGGATGAGACGAGCGCCACCACGGAGGAGCTGGCGCGCTCGGCGAAGCAGATCGCGGAGAACGCGGGGTCGGTGGCGGAGATCGCCCAGCGCACGCTGGCGGCGGCGCAGGGCGGGCAGGGCAGCGCGGAGTCGTTCCTGGGCGCCATGTCGCGCATGCGCCAGGACAACCTGGCCATCAGCTCCGCGGTGGCGCGGCTGAACAAGCGCGTGCAGCAGATTGGAAAGATCGTCGAGTTCATCAACGGCGTGGCGGACAAGTCCGACCTGCTGGCGCTCAACGCGGAGCTGGAGGGCACGAAGGCGGGCGAGGTGGGCCGGGGCTTCTCGCTGGTGGCCGCGGAGATGCGCAGGCTCGCGGAGAACGTGCTGGAGTCCACGAAGGAGATCGAGGGCCTCATTGAAGAGGTGCGCGAGGCGAGCGCCGCGGCGGTGGCGGTGACGGGCGGCGGGGTGCGCGCGGTGGAGACGGGCACCGCGCTGGCGGAGGAGGTGTCGGAGTCGCTGCGGCAGATCGTCAGCCTGGCGGGGCGCACGTCGGACGCGGTGCGGATCATCTCCCGGTCCACGCAGCAGCAGCAGGCGGGCACGGATCAGCTCGCGGACACGATGGCGGACATCCTGCGCATCACCCAGCAGAGCCTCAACGCCACGAAGCAGGTGAGCTCGGCCAACGGCGACCTGTTGGGGCTGGCGCAGGACCTGCGTGGGGTGGTGGAGCGCTTCCAGATCCACCAGGCGACCCTGCGCAAGGAGGAGGGCGGGTGAACCCCAGCGAACGGCTCCTCAAGCAGTTCCGCGACCTGGTCACGGTGCGCCTGGAGCGCATCAACCGCTCCCTGATGGAGCTGGAGTCCGGGGGCAACCTGGAGGCGGGGCAGCGGGTGCTGCGCGAGCTGCACGGGCTGAAGGGCGAGGCCCGGATGATGGGCTTCGACGACATCAACACGCTCGTGCACCAGATGGAGGAGCTGGTCCGCTGCGCGGAGCCGCACCGGTATCGCCTGTCGTCGGAGTCCACCGACGCGCTGCTCGCCACGGCGGACACGGTGCTCGCGCTGTCCGGGGCGCTCCAGGCGGGGGAGCCGCCGTTGGCGGTGGCGACGCTGGTGGCGACGCTGCAGGAGCGGACCACGACGGAGTCCGCGCGTCCTCCGCTTCCGGCGTCCCGTCCCCTGGAGGATGGCGCCCGGGCGCAGGCGTCGCGGGGGCCAGGCGCGCCCGCGAAGGGGGAGAGGCCGCAGGGGGCCGCGTCCCACCTGCTGGCGACGACGCGCGCGGAGTCGGGCACCCCCGTCGCACCAGCCCACTGGTCGGCGCTGGCGCTCCGTCCGGAGTCCGCGCCGGGCCCGGCCATGTCCCCGGTCTCGGCCGCGTCGCACCTGCTCATGACGGCCATCCGTTCGGAGCCGCCCGGCGGGGGACAGGGCGCGATGGCCTCCGCGCCGGCCGCCCCGGTGGGTGCGCACCCCGGGGTCTTCACTTCAGGCGCCCCGGTGGGGACACAGCAGGGCGCTTCGTCCCTGGTGGCCTCGACGGGCTCGCATCTCGTGAGCCCGGGGGCCGGAGGTCCGGCGGCGGCCTCCTTCGTGAACCCGGCATCGGCGCCGCTGCCGGGCACCCGGTTGCTCGACACCGCCGCCACCTCCCGTCCTTCTTCGGGGGCGGCACCGAAGGTCGGTGGCGGCGCGCCACGCAACCATGAGGCCCGCGTGGACACGGCGGTGCGCATTGGCGTGGCCAGCCTGGACCTGCTCACCAGCGCGGTGACGAACCTGGGGCAGGTGGCGCGCCGCCGTGAGCTGGCGACCGCGCGGCGGCTGGCGCTGGTGCGGGAGCTGAGCGAGCTGGCCCGGGCGGCGGAGGACCTGGGCCCCGCGGGCGTCGCGATCGCGGAGCGGCTGGGCCGGGCGAAGGAGCTGGCCGCCACCCTGCACCGGGAAGCGAAGCTGCTCGCCAACGCGGAGCTGCGCGACCTGGGCCAGGTGTCCGAGGAGGTCCAGACGCTGCGCATGCTGCCCCTGGCCGTCCTCTTCGAACCCTATCCCCGCATGGTGCGCGACCTCGCGCGGGAACTGGGCAAGGAGGTGGAGCTCGTCGTGGACGGCGAGGACACCCGCGCGGACCGCTCCGTGGTGGAGGCCCTGCGCGAACCCCTGATGCACCTGGTGCGCAACGCGCTGGACCATGGCCTGGAGACGCGCGTGGACCGCGTCGGCGCCGGCAAGCACCCCCGGGGCTGCCTCACCCTGCGCGCCGCGCGCGAGGGCAGCCGCATCGTGCTGCGCGTGGAGGACGACGGCATGGGCATGGATCCCGCCCTGCTGCGGCGGGTGGCCGTGCGCCGGGGCGTGCTCGACGAAGCCACCGCGAACGCCCTGTCCGACGCCGCCGCGCGCGACCTCATCTTCCTGCCCGGCTTCTCCTCGCGCGAGGTGGTCACCGACCTGTCAGGTCGGGGCGTGGGGCTGGACGCCGTGCGCGCCTCCCTCCAGGCGCTGGGCGGCGACGTGGGCGTGGAGTCCGCGCCGGGCTGGGGCACCATCTTCACCCTGCGCGTGCCGGTCTCCCTCACCGTCGCGCCCCTGCTCTTCGTCCAGGTGGGCGACGAGACGCTCGCCCTCGGCGCCGTCCACGTCTCCCGAGCCCTCAAGGTGGAGGCCCCCGACATCGGCGAGGTCGCCGGCCGCCCCGTCCTCCGGGCCGAGGGCCGCGTGCTGCCGTTCGCGTCGCTCGCGTCGGTCCTGGGCCACGACCCGGAGCGCCCCGCCCGGGAGGGCGAGCTGGTGCTGGTGGTGAAGGGGCAGGGCATGGAGGCCGCACTGGCGGTGGACCGGGTGCTGGAGGAGCGCGTCCAGGCCATCCTGCCGCTGAAGGGCATCCTCGCCCGTTTCACCCACCTGACCGGGGCCACGTCGCTGGCGGACGGGCGGCTGGCCATGGTCCTGTCGGCGGCGACCCTGGCGGCGGGCGTCCACGGGACGGCGCCCCTGCGGCTGGTGCGTCCCCCGGTGCGGGCGGCCCAGGTGCGCCGCCGCCGCATCCTCGTGGTGGACGACTCCCCCCTCACCCGTGAGCTGGTGGCCAACCTGCTGGAGGCGGTGGGGTACGACACGCTCCGGGCGCCGGACGGCGTGGGTGCGCTCGCACTCCTGGGGGAGGACGGCCCCCCGGTGGAGCTGGTGGTCACCGACCTGGAGATGCCCCAGATGGACGGCGTGGAGCTCACCCGGCGCCTGAAGACCGATCCCCACCGGAGCGGCCTGCCCGTCGTCATCCTCACCACCCGGGGAGGGGAGGCGGACCGGGCGAGGGGGCTGGCGGCCGGAGCGGACGGCTACATCACCAAGGGGGACCTCGTCCGGCAGGACCTGGTGGATGTGGTCGGGCGACTGTTGGCCTGAAGTCGCCGGTGCTCCTGGGGATCTCCGCGCATTGCTATACTCCCCGCCGCGCGTACGGGGTATGGAACGTCCATGGGCAAGAAAGTGTCGGTGCTGGTGGTCGATGACTCGCTCATCTGCCGACAGCTCATCAGCGCGGCGTTGAGCGACGACCCGGATGTCGAGGTCGTCGGCACCGCGGCGAACGGCGCGGAGGCCGTTGCCCTCACGAAGGAGCTTCGCCCCCACGTCATCACCATGGACGTGGACATGCCCGTGATGGACGGGCTGACGGCCGTGGAGCACATCATGGCCGAGTGCCCCACGCCCATCCTGGTGCTGACGGGCGACCCGCGCTCGCAGGCCCCCGCGCTGACGTACCGCGCGCTGGAGCTGGGGGCGCTGGCGCTGCAGATCAAGCCCTCCATCGACGCGGGCGCGGACGCGTGGAACCTCACCAAGGAGGTGAAGCTCATCTCCTCGGTGCGCGTCATCCGCCACCTGCGCGGCCCCAAGCGCACGCAGGCGGGCACGCCGCACCCCACGGCCGTGCTGCCCGCGGTCTCCATGGGCATCGTGGCGGTGGCGGCCAGCACCGGCGGCCCGCAGGTGCTCTACCGGATGCTGGCGGAGCTGCCGGCGGACTTCCCGGCGCCCATCGTCATCGTCCAGCACATCAACGCGGCCTTCTCGGAGTCGCTGGCCAGCTGGCTCGCCAACGCGAGCAAGCTCAAGGTGCGGCTGGCGCAGGACGGTGACGTGCTGGCGCCCGGGCTGGTGCTGGTGGCGCCGCCGGATCAGCACACGCTGGTGCCGGTGCGCGGCCGCGTGGCGCTCAAGTCCGGCGTGGAGCGCGACGGGCACATGCCCAGCGGCACCATGCTGCTGGAGAGCGTGGCGAAGACGTACGGCCGGCGCGCGGTGGGCGTGGTGCTCACGGGCATGGGCGCGGACGGGGCGGACGGGCTGCTGGCCATCAAGCAGGGCGGCGGGCTGGCGTTGGCGCAGAACGAGGAGTCCTGCGTGGTGTTCGGCATGCCGGGCGCGGCGGTGGAGCGCAAGGCGGTGGACCACCTCATCCACGGCGATGACGTCGCGGCGACGCTGGCGAAGCTGGCGCGCGGAGAGTCCCTGGCCGCGGGGCGCTGAGCCGGTGCCGTGACGTCCTCCTCCGAGCGCTGGGCGCCTGTGCACGCGTTCATCGCGGCGCACACGGGCATGGCGCTGAGCGCGGCCCAGCGGCGTCGGCTGGACGCGCGCCTGGAGGGGCTGGGGCGCGAGGGGTCGGCGGCGCAGGTGGTGTCCCATCTGCGTTCGCTGGTGGGCGCGGCGGACCTGGCGCGGCTGGTGGGCGCGGTGGCGGTGCACACGTCAGAGGTGTTCCGGGACGAGGTGCAGCTGGCCGCGTTCCGGGAGCACGTGCTGTCGCCCCGCGTGCAGCGCTCCCGGCTGCCGCTGCGGGTGTGGAGCGCGGGGTGCGCCGCGGGCGAGGAGGTGGCCACGCTGCTCGTGATGCTGGCCCAGGAGGGCGCGGATCCCGCCAGCCGGGTGCTGGGCACGGACATCTCCGAGCAGGTGCTGGGCAAGGCGCGCGAGCTGAGCTTCCCGGAGGACGCGCTGCGCCGGGTGCCGGACGTCACGCGCGCGCGCTACTTCCAGCCCCGGGGCGGACGGCAGGTGCTGGTGGAGCCGCTGCGCACGCAGGCCGGGTTCCGACGTCACAACCTGATGGAGCTGCCGTACCCGGAGGCCGGGGGCGGCGGCGGGTTCGACGTCATCTTCTGCCGCAACGTCCTCATCTACTTCACCCCCGAAGCCTTCCAGCGCACGGTGCGCAACCTGACCGAGAGGCTCGCGCCCGGCGGCGTGCTGGTGCTGTCCGCCGCGGAGCCCCTGCTCCAGGTCCCGTCCTCGCTGCGGCTGCTGCCCTGTGAGCATGCGTTCTTCTACGTGCGCGTGGATGAGGCGGAGCAGAAGCCTCCCCCCTCCAGGCACGACTCCGGCCGCTTCCGGACCGTGCCCGTCGCAGGCGTCCCGAAGCGCGACTCGGATCGCTTCCCGGCCGTGCCTGTCGCAGGCGCCCTGAAGCGCGACTCGGACCGCTTCCCGGCCGTGCCTGTCGCGGGCGCACTGAAGCGCGACTCGGGCCGCTTCCCGGCCGTGCCTGTCGCGGGCCCGCCGAAGCGCGACTCGGACCGCTTCCCGGCCTTGCCCGTTGAAGGGTCCCCCCGGCGCGACTCGGGCCGCTTCCCGGCCGTGCCCGTCGCAGGCGCCCCGAAGCGCGACTCGGGTCGCTTTCCCACCGTGACTCCTGTCGGCGTGCTCGGCCCGGCGGCGGATCCCGGCCCCGGAGCGGACGGCGCCTCGCGGGGGCCCCCATCCCCCGAAGCCCTGGCGTCCACGATGGCGGAGGCGGACTGGCTCTTCTCGTGCGTGCTCGACGGCGCCTCCACGGGCGTCTCCGACGCGCAGGCGGAGCACGACCTGCGCCGGTGCCTGGACCTGGATCCGGACCACGTCGCCGCGCGCTACCTCCTGGGCCTGCTCCTGGAGCAGTGCGGCCGGCCGGAGGCCGCGGTGGGCGAATACCGCCGGGCCCGGGACGCGGTGGACTCCGGACGGGCGCGGCCGGTGCCCTTCTTCCTGAACCTGCCCCGGCTCCGGGTGGCCTGCGCCCGGGCCGTGGAGCGGCTGGAGGCGGAAGGGCCGCGCTGAGGGCAGGGGGCAGCCGGCCTGCCTGGCCGCGCTCCGGGGTGGAAACAGAAGCGGCGCGCGGAGGGCTTTGGACCTAGGATGCCAGCCCCATGCGCAGGCTCGTGCTCGTCGCCTTGTTGACCGCCGCCGTACCCGGATGTTTCTACCCCGCCGACCGGGGCCGTGCCCTTGAAGCCAAGGTGGACAAGCTGGGGGCGGACAATGCCCGCCTGTCGGTGGAGCTGAAGGAGGCGCGCGACCAGCTCGCCGCCACCCAGCCGAAGATCGACGAGAAGGTCGCCCAGGTCACCCAGGCCCTGCAGAGCCTGGACACCGCCGCGCGCCGCAAGGACGCGGACATCGGCGTGCAGTTCCAGAAGACCGTGGAGGACCTGGCGCAGCTGCGCGGCCAGGTGGAGACGTACCTCTACAAGATTGGCGAACTGGAAGCGGCGCTCGGCAAGAACACCGAGGAGACCAACCAGCGCCTCCTGGCCCTCCAGGGCGCGGAGGCGGTGAAGGAAGCCGAGGCGAAGAAGAAGGCCGAGGAGCTCCAGCGCCCCACGGACAAGAAGGAGTTCCTCGCGCTCGCGCAGGGCAAGGCCAAGGGCGGCGACCTGCTCATCGCGCGCCAGCTCTACAACGAGTTCGTGAAGAAGTGGCCCAAGGACGCGCTCGTCGGCGAGGCGCACTTCGGCCTGGGCGAGACGTACTTCACCGAGTCCAAGTGCCGCGAGGCCCTCTTCGAGTACGGCAAGGTGGTGCAGGACTTCGCGAAGACGGCCTCCGCGCCGGACGCGTACCTGCGCTCCTCCGACTGCTTCCTGAAGCTGAAGATGAAGGAGGAGTCGAAGCTGGCGCTGGAGGAGCTGGTGAAGAGCTACCCCAAGTCGGACGCCGCCAAGACGGCGAAGACGAAGCTGGCGGAGCTGGACAAGAAGGCCGCGCCCGCGCCGAAGAAGGCGAAGAAGTGAGCCCCCGTCGGCTGGTCGCGCTGGCGCTGCTGCTCCTGCCCCTGGTGGCGGGCGCCGCGCCGAAGAAGCTCGTGCTGCTCTTCACCGGAGACAATGGGGGCGAAATCGCCCCCTGTGGTTGACGACACAACCCGTCTGGCGGTCTGGCCAGACGAAAGACGGTCCTGACGCAGGAGCGCGCCAAGGGCGTGCCGGTGCTCGCGCTGGATGCGGGCAATGCGCTCTTCAAGGGTCTGGCGGACGGCCAGGACCCGAAGGCGAAGCTGCGCGCGGGCCTGCTGCTGGAGCAGATGGCCGCGCAGGGCTACACGGCCATGGCCGTGGGCCAGCGCGACCTGGTGCTGGGCGTGGACTTCCTGAAGAAGAAGACGAAGGGTGCGAAGCCCGCGCTCGTGTCCGTGAACCTCGTGGACGCGAAGGGCCAGCGGCTCTTCCCCGCGTCGGTGGTGACGACCGCGGGCGGCCTGAAGGTGGGCATCATCGGCGCCTCTCCTGACGGCGCGGCCGTCCTGCCCCCGGGCGTCCAGGGCCAGCCCGTGCAGCCGGCGGTGGCGGCGGAGGTGAAGCGCCTGCGGGAGACGCAGAAGGTGGACCTGGTGGTGCTGCTGGCGGCGGTGCCCTACGCGGAGGCCGTGAAGCTGGCGCAGGGCGCCGAGGGCGTGGACTTCGTGGTGCAGTCGCACGACGGCCGGGGCGTGGGCATGGCGCAGCGCCAGGGCGTGTCCACGCTGATTCCCCCCGGCGAGCGGGGCCGGCAGGTCGCGAAGCTGGAGCTGTCCGTGGAGGGCGCGGGCCCCTTCAGCGACCAGTCCGAGTCCCAGCGCGCCCTGGAGGGCCAGCGCATGGTGGAGGCCAACATCGCGCGGGTGAAGGAGCGCCTCAAGGCGGCGCAGGACGACGCCACGCGCCGCTCGCTCCAGGAGACGCTGACCTCCTTCGAGGCCCGGCGCGACGCCCTGGGCCGCGACGCCGCCGCTGCCCCGGTGAAGGGCGGGCGCACGTTCCTGCTGTCGTACGTCCAACTGGGCGCGGACGTGGCCTCCGACAAGGCCGTGCAGCAGCAGGTGGAGCGCGTGGAACCCCCTGGCTCCGGGGGGCATTGACCCCCGGCGCGGCGGCCCGGCCCCTGGGCGACCGGGGGCCCGTCCCCCCGAAAGTCCCCCGGGCGACCCCGGTTTCCCCAGGGGAGGGGACCCTGGGACATCACCCGTCCTTGAGAAAGGGCGGGTTGGCCGTTATAAGCCCCGACCCAACTACAACGCTGGACCTCCCACCCGTCAGGGGTGGGGGCAAGGCGCACTGGAGAGAAGCACCATGAAGCCCGACCTGCACCCCGTCTATCCGCCCTCCCGCGTCACCTGCGCCTGCGGCAACGTCATCGAGACGAAGTCGACCCGCGGCTCGTTCAGCGTGGAAGTGTGCTCGAACTGCCACCCGTTCTTCACCGGCAAGTACAAGCTGATGGACACGGCGGGCCGCATCGACCGCTTCAAGAAGCGCTACGCGAACAACGCGCCCAGCATCAAGACCGGCGCGAAGACGACCGAAGTCGCCGAGCCCGAGAAGAAGGCGTAGAGCCGCTTCCGCTCAGACATCCGCAGTGCCCACGAGCAGGTCGTGGAGGGCCTCGAAAGACAGAGGCGCTCCCGCCCTGCTCGCGGTGTTTCTGGAGAAGTCGCTACGTCAAATTTCAGGGTGCTACAGGCCAGAAATTCGACGTAGCAGCAGACTGACCGCACAGTCCGCCCCGTCCCGAAGACGTGTGTCCGAAGACGGAGGCGAGATGTTCGCGGAAGCTGCTGCCCCTAACCTGAAGGTTGTTCGACGCGCTCTCAATGACAGCGTCTACGCGAAGCGCGGGGAGGACTACACGCTCCTCCAGGGGGACAGCCTGGAGTTGATGGCGCAGCTCCCGGAGCAGTCCTTCGATCTCATCTTCGCGGATCCGCCCTACTTCCTGTCCAACGGCGGCACCACCTGCAAGAACGGCAAGCGCGTCTCCGTGGCCAAGGGCCAGTGGGATGTCTCCCGTGGGGTGGAGGAGGACCACGCCTTCACCACGAAGTGGCTCGCGGCCTGCCAGCGCCTCTTGCGCCCCTCCGGCACGCTGTGGGTGAGCGGCACCCAGCACGTCATCTTCAACGCCGGCTTCGCCATGCAGAAGCTGGGCTACAAGCTGCTCAACACCGTCACCTGGTACAAGCCCAACGCGAGCCCCAACCTGGCGTGCCGCTACTTCACGCACTCCACGGAGCTGCTCATCTGGGCCTCGCCGAAGACGGGCGGCAAGCTCCAGCACGTCTTCAACTACCAGCGCATGAAGGCGGAGAACGGCGGCAAGCAGATGCGCGACGTGTGGGCCCTGCCGCGCAACGGTGACGAGGAGCTCACCGCCGACGGCGCCGGCCGCATGTGGACGCAGACGGCCCCGCGCGGCGAGGAGAAGGCCTTCGGCAGCCACCCCACGCAGAAGCCGGTGGCCCTGCTGGAGCGCATCCTGGAGGCCAGCTGCCCGGAGAACTCGCTGGTGTTGGACCCCTTCAACGGCAGCGGCACCACCGGCGTGGCCGCCCTGAAGCACGGCCACCGCTACGTGGGCATCGACATGAACCCGGAGTACCTCGCGCTGTCCAAGAAGCGCCTGGAAGCCGCGCGCAAGTAGTCCCGGGCCTCACGCGCGGGCGAGGATGAGCTCCACGCCCTGCCGCGCGATGGGGTGATAGCGCGCCCCATGCTTCTCGAACGCGGCGCGCGCCACCTTGCGGTAGTCGCGCGACGAGGCCAGCACGCTGTAGAGCGGCTTCAGGTACTTCATGCGGCCCACCTCGCCGAGGAACTCCTCGGCACGGGGGAGCGCCGGCGCGAAGCCCGCGCGCAGCGCCGCCACCAGCCACGCCACCAGCACCTCCGAGTTGCGGCTCTGGGTGAGCGCGTAGCGCGCATCCAACTCCCGGAACACGTCCAGTGACGTGTCCTGCGGCATCGACTCCAGGTAGAGCTGCCACTCGGTGGGCGTCCAGTCCTTCACGGCCTCCCGTGACGGCACCTGTCCGCGCAGCGCCTCCAGCGCCTCCAGCCGCTTGGAGCGCGGGCGGGGCGCGCTCGTCGGGACGCCGGGCCGGTGCAGGTACGCGTCCGCGTCCACCTTCGCCAGCGCGCCCGGCAGCTCCTGCTCCGTGAAGCGGACGAAGTCCTCCGTGGTGAGCGCCTGGAAGCGGTACGTCGCCAGGTAGCGGCGCAGGTAGCCGTCGAAGGCGGGGCGGCCCACCGCGTCCTCCAGCGCGCGCAGCAGCAGGTAGCCCTTCTCGTAGGGAATCTGGGAGAAGGCCTCGTCCGGGTCCACGCCCGTCAGGTGCGTGCGCAGGGACGTCAGCTGCGGGTGCGCGCGGAAGTGGTGCATCGCCTCGTCCAGCGACCTGCGCCCCAGCGCCGCGTGCAGCGCCGTCACTTCCGGCCCGGCCAGCGCCTCCAGGATGCGGCGCTCGGCGAAGACGGTGAAGCCCTCGTTGAGCCAGAAGTGCTCCGCGGACGCGTTCGTCACCAGGTTGCCCGTCCACGAGTGCGCCAGCTCGTGCGCCACCACGTTCACCAGGCTCTTGTCCCCGGCGATGAGCGTGGGCGTGAGGAAGGTGAGGCGCGGGTTCTCCATGCCGCCGTACGGGAACGAGGGCGGCATCAGCAGCAGGTCGAAGCGCTCCCAGTCGTACGGCCCGAAGAGCGACTCCGCGGCCTTCAGCATGTCGTCCACGCCCTCGAACTCGTCCGCCGCGTCCTCCAGCGCCTCCGGCTCCGCCCACACCCGCGAGCGCGGCCCCAGCTCCTTCGGCGCGAGGCTGCCCACCGCGAACGCCAGCAGGTACGGGGGCACCGGCTGCGGCATCTCGAAGTGCTCCTCCGCCTCCACGCCGTGCTCCTCACGGTCCACGAAGCTGGCCGCCATCACGGCCTTGAGCACCTTGGGCACGCGCAGGGACGCGCGGTAGCGGATGCGCAGCCGGGGCGTGTCCTGCAGCGGCACCACGCTGCGCGCGTGGATGGCCTGGCACTGGCTGAACAGGAACGGGTGCTGCCCGCCCGCCGTCTGCGAGGGCGAAAGCCACTGCAGCGCGCTCGCCTCCGGCGACGTGCGGTAGCGCACCGTGAGCTGCTTGAGCCCCTCCGGTAGCTGGATGCGCAGCCGGCTCCCGAGGATGGGCTCGGGAGGGGAGAGGATGTAGGGCAAGGGGCGACCCTGCGCGTCCACCACGGCGCGGATGTCCAGGTCGCGGGTGTCCAGATCCAGCGGGCCGGCTGACGCCTCCTTGAGGGTCAGCGTGGCCTCCGCGTGCAGGCGGCGCGTCCGGAAATCGACGCGAGCCTTCCAGTCCAGCGTTTCCGTCTCAGGCTGCGTGCTGTCGTTGTACGAGTGCGGGTCGAGGCGAGCCATGCCCCGACTTGTAGTCGGGGAGCCGACCTCCTGGCGAGCACACCCGACGGCAATGCCGGTTGACTTCCGGGTCAATCGCCTACATTTGTGCAGTCCCCTACTTCCCTCAAGGGAGCCAATTTCCGATGACGACCCGGATCCGAAAAGTGGCGGTGCTTGGCGCTGGCGTGATGGGCAGCGGCATCGCCGCGCATCTGGCCAACTCCGGCGTTCGCGCCTTGTTGCTGGACATCGTTCCCCCCAAGGCCGCGCCGGGGGAGGACACCGCCTCCAAGGCGTTCCGCAACAAGTTCGCGCAAGGCGCGCTGGCGAACCTGCGCAAGCAGAAGCCCAGCCCCATCGTGTCCGAGCAGGTGTTCACCGCCATCGAGGTGGGGAACCTGGAGGATGACCTCGCCCGGCTCGCGGAGTGCGACTGGATCATCGAGGTGGTGAAGGAGGACCTGTCCGTCAAGCAGGCCCTGTTCGCCAAGGTGGAGAAGCACGCGCGCAAGGACGCCATCATCAGCTCCAACACGTCCGGCCTCTCCATCGTCGGGATGACGGAGGGCCGTGGCGCGGAGTTCAAGAAGAACTTCCTGGTCACGCACTTCTTCAACCCCGTGCGCTACATGAAGCTGCTGGAGCTGGTGTCCGGCCAGCACACCGACCCGGAGGTGGTGAAGACCATCCACCGCTTTGGTGAGGAGGTGCTCGGCAAGGGCATCGTCTACGGCAAGGACACCACCAACTTCATCGCGAACCGCATTGGCGTGTACGGGATGATGCGGACCATCTCCGAGATGTCCAAGACGGAGATGACCATCGAAGAGGTGGACAAGATCTTTGGCCCGGCGATGGGCCGCCCCAAGTCCGCCGTGTTCCGCACCGCGGACATCGTGGGCCTGGACACGTTCACCCACGTCGCGAAGAACTGTTACGACACGCTCACGCACGACGAGGAGCGCGACGTCTTCGCCATCCCCGACTTCCTCCAGAAGATGGTGGAGAAGGGGATGCTGGGCGACAAGAGCGGCGGCGGCTTCTACAAGAAGGACAAGTCCGCGGGCGGCAAGGACATCCTCGCGTTGGATCTGAAGTCGCTGGAGTACCGGCCCCAGGCCAAGGTGCGCTTCGACTCGCTGGGCGCCGCGAAGGACATCGAGGACGTCCGTGAGCGCGTCGCGTCCGTGATGAACGCGAAGGACAAGGCGGGCACGTTCGCCGAGCGCGTCACCCTGGACGTGCTGGCCTACTCCAGCCGCCGCATCCCGGAGATCGCGGACGACGTGGTCAACGTGGACCGCGGCGTGCGCTGGGGCTTCGGATGGGACCTGGGTCCCTTCGAAGTGTGGGACGCGTACGGCGTGCAGAAGGGCGTGGAGCGCATGAAGGCGCTGGGCCTCAAGCCCGCCGCCTGGGTGGAGGAGATGCTGGCCAAGGGCCGCACGTCCTTCTACGGCGTGAAGGACGGCCGCGACACCTACTGGGACATCCCGTCCAGGTCGGAGAAGACCGTCGTCGAGAACGCGCGCACGTTCCGCGTGGAGTACCTGAAGCGCGGCAACAAGAAGATCACCGGCAACGACAGCGCCACGCTCTGGGACATGGGCGACGGCGCGACGCTGCTGGAGTTCCACTCCAAGATGAACTCCATCGACGATGACATCATCGCGATGATGAACACCGCGCTCGACGAGACGGAGAAGAACCACAAGGGCCTCGTCATCGGCAACGACGGGTCCAACTTCTCCGCCGGCGCGAACATCATGGCCATGCTGATGGCGGCCAAGAGCGAGGACTTCGACTCCATCCGCGCGATGGCGTCCAAGTTCCAGCAGGCCAACCAGCGCATGCGCTACAGCCCCGTGCCCGTCGTGACGGCGCCCTTCAACCTCACGCTGGGCGGCGGCGCGGAGGTCACCATGGGTGGCAACGCGGTGCAGGCGAGCGCGGAGCTGTACATGGGCCTCGTGGAGGTCGGCGTCGGCCTCATCCCCGGCGGCGGCGGCACCATGATGCTGCTGCGCAACGTGTTCGGCGCGTACGCGGCGGACAAGGACTTCGACTCGCTGCCCTTCCTCAAGAAGGTGTTCCTCGCCATCGGCACCGCGAAGGTGGCGACGAGCGCGGAAGAGGCGCGCGAGTTCGGCTTCCTGTCGGCCCAGGACGGCATCACGGGCAACCGTGACTTCCTGCTGTCGGACGCGAAGTCGCGGGTGCTGGGCCTGGCGAATGGCGGCTTCCGCCCGCCGCGCCCCACGCGCTTCCGGCTGCCGGGCCCCAACGGCGCGGCCACCATCGACATGATGTTGTACGACATGCAGCTCAACAACCAGATCAGCGCCCACGACCGGAAGATCGCCCAGAAGCTGGCGCGCGTGCTGTCCGGCGGCGACACCAGCCCCTCCGTGCTGGTGAGCGAGGAGAAGCTGCTGGAGCTGGAGATGGAAGCGTTCCTGAGCCTCATCGGTGAGGAGAAGACCCAGGACCGCATGATGTTCATGCTCGAGAAGGGCAAGCCGCTGCGCAACTAGCGCGAGGCGTTTACCCATGGGTTGCCAGAATCGAAATCCGAAGCACGCCCGGACGGTGTCCGGGCAGGGAGACACCTGACATGTCCAGCCGAGTCGTGATTGCCAGCGCGGTGCGCACCCCCTTCACCCGCGCGCACAAGGGTGAGTTCAAGGACACGCGTCCGGATACGCTCGCGGCCCTTGCCATCAAGGAAGCCGTCGCCCAGGTCCCCGGCCTGAAGGCGTCGGACGTGGAGGACGTCATCATGGGCTGCGCCATGCCGGAGGCGGAGCAGGGCATGAACGTCGCCCGCAACGCCAGCCTGCTCGCGGGCCTGCCGGACACCGTTCCGGGCATGACCATCAACCGCTTCTGCTCCTCCGGCGTGCAGTCCATGGCGCAGGCGGCGCAGGGCATCAAGTCCGGGATGATGCAGGTGGCCATCGCCGGTGGCACCGAGTCCATGACCATGGTGCCCATGGGCGGCAACAAGGTCTCCGCCAACCCGGAGATCATGGAGAAGCTGCCGGAGGTCTACACCTCCATGGGCGCCACGGCGGAGAACATCGCCTCCCGCTACAGCGTCACCCGCGAGGACGCGGACAAGTTCGCCGCGGAGAGCCAGCGTCGGGCGGCCACCGCGCGCGAGCAGGGCAAGCTCAAGGATGAGATCTTCCCCGTCACCACGACGGTGTACGACGAGGACGGTGTCGCGAAGCAGGTGACCGTGACCGTGGACACCATCCTGCGTCCGGAGACGACGGTGGAGGGCCTGTCCAAGCTGCGCCCGGCGTTCAACGCCAAGGGCGTGGTGACGGCGGGCAACGCCTCTCCGCTGACGGACGGCGCGGCCGCCGCGGTCATCATGAGCGAGGAGAAGGCGAAGGAGCTCAACGTCAAGGCGCTGGGCTACTTCGTGGACTACGTGGTCGCCGGCGTGCCGCCGGAGATCATGGGCGTGGGTCCGGTGCCCGCCATCCGCAAGCTCCTGGAGCGCAACAAGCTGAAGGTGGAGGACATCTCCGTCTTCGAGCTCAACGAGGCCTTCGCGGCGCAGGCGCTGCACTGCATCCGTGAGCTGGGCATCCCGCTGGACAAGGTGAACCCCAACGGCGGCGCCATCGCCCTGGGCCACCCGCTGGGCGTCTCCGGCGCGCGCATGGTGGCCACCATCCTGCGCGAGCTGAAGCGCCGTGACGGCCGCTACGGCGTCGTCAGCATGTGCATCGGCGGCGGCATGGGCGCCGCGGCGCTCGTGGAGCTGGCGAAGTAGTCCGCTTCATCTTCGCGCCCCCCGGCTGAACGCGAGGGGCGCGAAAGGTGTCGTCAGGAGGCCGGGGCGTCCGGGTCGTACACCGGGACGCCCGCCAGGCGCAGCACCCGCAGCGCGTTGGTGGTGTCCACCACCCCCTGCCGGAGCTGGTAGTCGAACACCATCTTCCCGTCCTCCAGGTGGTCGCGGAAGTGCACGTTGACGACGTGCGACGCCTTCTCGTCCGCCAGCACCGCCAGGGACAGGTCATGCGTCGTCACCGCGCCACAGGTGCCGGCGGCGAGCAGCAGCCGCAGCACCTCCCTTGAGGCAATCTGGCGCTCGCGGGTGTTGGTGCCCAGCAGGATCTCATCCAGCAGGAACAGGGCCTGGCCGTGCGCGGCCTGGGCCGCGTCCAGCACCATCTTCAGCCGCTGCACCTCCGCGTAGAAGTACGACACGCCGCGCTCCAGCGAGTCCTTCACGCGCATGCTGGTGAGCACCTGCATGGGGGACAGGCGCAGGGAGGCCGCGCACACCGGCGCTCCGGCCAGGGCCAGCACCACGTTGGCGCCCATCGCGCGCATCAGCGTCGTCTTGCCGCTCATGTTGGAGCCGGTGATGAGCAGCGCGTGCCGGGGGCCGGGCAGGGACACGTCGTTGGGCACCGGCGCGTCCAGGAGCGGGTGTCCCAGCGCGGTGGCCTCCATGCGCGGGCCCTGGGCCTCCAGCTCCGGCCAGGTGAACGCGGGCCGGTCGTGGGCGAGCCCTCCCAGGCAGCAGAGGGCCTCCAGCTCCGCCAGGCCCTCGAACCACTGGCGCACGTCACGGCCGTGCGCGGCGCGCCAGTTCTCCAGCGCGAAGAGGGCGTGGATGTCCCAGAGGGTGAGCCACTGCACCACGGGGTGGAACTGGTGCCGCTTGAATTCAATGAGCGAGTACAGCCGGCTGAAGCGCTGGAAGAGGGAGGACACCGGCGGGCCCTTGCCCGGGTTGAGGCCGGACTGGAGCTGCTTGAGGCGGGGGTGTTCGAAGGACTGCTGCTCCACGCGCTCGAAGAGGGCCGCGTAGCGCACGAAGCCGCGCTCCCCGCGCTCCACGGCCTCGTCCATCCGCTTGAGCGTGGCGCGCGTGGCCACCGCGACCCCCAGCTGCGCGAACAGGCCAATCCACACGAGGCTGTCCGGAATCACCCCCACCGTGCCCAGGATGAACAGCGCGAGCGTCACGGGGGGCAGGAGCAGCGCCAGGGGCCGCGACCAGCGGACGGCGTCCAGCGACGGGCCGGACTCCGCCCACTGGATGAACAGCTCCGGGTCCGCCTTCTCCTTCGCCACCACGCGGGCGTCCACGCAGAGCTCCTGGCGGAAGTCCACGCGCGGGGCCAGCTCCCGGGCCGCGCCCTGCCGGGTGAGCACCGTGTCGGCGGACGCGGGGGCGGACAGCCACGAAGCCAGCCGCTCCTCGCCCGCGCGGGTCGCCGTCTCGTTGATGAGCTGGAAGAGGCTGCCCTGGCCAAAGACATCCAGGTCCGTGGCGTAGAGGTGGGTGGCGGACAGGAACCGCTCCCCGGTGTCCTTGAAGGCGTGCCAGCCACCCTCCAGCCGCGCCAGCCCCCGCTCGTTGAGCAGCACGAAGTGCCGGGCCCGCTGCTCCTTGAGGAACACCTGGTGGTGCAGCACCGCCAGCAGCCCGTAGACGACGAGCGCGCCCGCCGCCGCCCACCACCAGGGCTTGGGCAGCCGGCCCAGGAGCGTGAGCAACGCGATGCCCGCGGCGACCACGAAGGCCACGGTGCGCAGGTTGGCGTACCGGGCGCTGATGCGGTCCAGCACCGTCAGGTCCGCCTGGGCCGCGGCGCGGCGGTCGGTGTACGTGCGATGGGGACTGGAGGACTCGGGAGGTGTGGGCACGATGGCCGCGCATGCTGAGCGGCCCCCCGCCCCAGGGCAAGCGCACAACGCGCCCCCTCGCGCTTCCGGTGCGAACCGACAACATCCATCCTCGCCGGAATGTCCATGAATCCGTTTCTGGCGGGGCTACGACTGATACGGTGTTTCGTTGTCTCGCGCGTCCTCCCGACGCGTGGGGAGGGACGGGACACATGGCAATGACTGGCTGGAGACGCGGTGCGTGGATGGCGCTGCTGTTGTGGTCGCAGGCAGCCTTCGCTGGCACGGCGACTGTCTATTACTACACGCCCTACAAGGCGTGGAGCACGGCGTACCTCCACAACGACGCGGCGGGGACCTGGACGACGGTGCCAGGGGCTTCCATGTCCGCGGCCTGCACCGGCTGGGTGACGGCCACCGTCACCACCGGCACGGTGAGCACCTTCCAGGCGGTCTTCAACGACGGGCAGAACCGCTGGGACAACGCGGCCACCTCCACCGGCAACTACAGCCTGCCGACGTCCGGCGCGCACCAGGTGAAGAACGGCCAGGTGCTGGCGAACGCCGGCAATCCCTGCACCTCCACGGGCACGAACAGCGCGGAGGTCTTCTATTACACGCGCACGCGCGGCTGGAGCGCGGTCAACCTCCACTACGCGCCCACGGGCGGTACGTGGACGACCCCGCCCGGCGTCGCCATGAACGAGACGGCCTGCACGGACTGGGTGAGGAAGACCGTGTCGCTGGGGGCCGCCACCGGGATGAAGGCGGACTTCAACAACGGCGGCACCTGGGACAACAACAACGGCGCGGACTACACCCTGGGCACGGGGCGCATCACGGTGAAGGACGGCGTCGTCACCGCCAACGCCGCCTCACCCTGCGTGGCGTTGCCTCCGGACACGACGGCCCCCTCCGTGCCTTCGGGCGTCACGGCGACTGCCTCCGGGACGACCATCACCGTCACCTGGAATGCGTCCACCGACGACCGGGGTGTCACCGGCTACACGCTCACCCGCACGGGCCCGCAGGGGGCCTCCACCTTCTTCACCAGCGGCACGGCCTGGAGCGACAGCGGCCTCACGCCCCTGACGACCTACAGCTACACCGTGAAGGCCTCCGACGCGGCGGGGAACACGTCCGCCGCGAGCAGCGCGTCCTCCGCGAAGACGGGCTCCGCGCCCCCGCCTCCTCCGGCGGGCGAGCCCCTGGGCGGCGACATCCGCGAGGACTCCATCTACTTCGTGATGACGGCGCGCTTCTACGACGGCGACGCCAGCAACAACCGCGGCGGCAGCATGCACGTGAAGTCTGGCAACGCGGCGAACAACGACCCGATGTTCCGGGGGGACTTCAAGGGGCTCATCCAGAAGCTCGACTACATCAAGGCGCTGGGCTTTTCCGCCATCTGGATCACCCCCGTGGTGCTCAACCGCTCCGACTATGACTACCACGGCTACCATGGCTGGGATTTCTACCGCGTGGATCCGCGCCTGGAGTCCAGCGGCGCCTCCTACCAGGACCTCATCAACGCGGCCCACGCGAAGGGCCTGAAGATCATCCAGGACGTCGTCTACAACCACTCCAGCCGCTGGGGCGCCAAGGGCCTGTTCTCCGCGAAGGTGTATGGCGTTCGGGACACCCAGTGGAGCTGGTATTACGACGCGCCCGCGTCTGGCTTCGTCTACGACGGCCTCACGGTGGAGCCCACGAGCGGCAAGTCCCATTACAACGGCGACCTGTGGTCGACAGCGGAGCCCGCGGGCAACACCTGCCGCAACTGGGGCGTCCCCACGTCCTCCACGAGCCAGGAGGGCTACCGCATCTACAACTGCCAGTGGCCCAACCCCACCTCCGGCATGTTCCCCGCCAGCCTCTTCCATCAATGCTGGATTGGAAACTGGGAGGGGGAGGACTCGCGCAGCTGCTGGATCCACGAGGACCTGGCGGACTTCAACACGGAGAACGCCACGGTGCAGGCGTTCCTCATCGACGTGTACAACCGCTTCATCGACCGGGGCGTGGATGGCTTCCGCGTGGACACGGCGGTGCACATCCCGCGCGTGACGTGGAACCGCCGCCTCCTGCCCGCCGCGCACGCCCACGCCCAGTCGAAGTTCGGCGCCAAGGGCCGCGACTTCTTCATGTTTGGGGAAGTGGGCTCGTTCGTGAACGACAAGTGGAACCGGGGCTCGCCCAACCACTCCGCGCAGTTCTTCACCTGGAAGGAGCGCCGCGCGTACAGCAGTGACGACGTGGCGGCGGCGCTGGAGCAATACAACTACGAGCAGGCGCAGGGCACGGGCAACCAGCCCACGTCCACCAACGCCTTCCTCCAGGGCAACGCGTGGCACGCGCCGGACTCCAGCCAGTTCTCCGGCATGAGCGTCATCGACATGCGCATGCACATGAACTTCGGGGAGGCGAGCAACGCCTTCTGGAACGGCAAGGACTCCGACGACAGCTACAACGACGCCACCTACAACGTCGTGTATGTCGATTCCCACGACTACGGCCCGAACAAGTCGTCCACGCGCTACGCCGGGGGCACGGACGCCTGGGCGGAGAACATGAGCCTGATGTGGACCTTCCGGGGCATCCCCACGCTGTATTACGGCTCGGAGATTGAATTCCAGGCGGGCAAGCCCATCGACTGCGGGCCCACGTGCGCGCTGGCCACCACCGGCCGCGCCTACTACGGCGCGAACCTGGAGGGCAGCGTCACCGCGAGCGACTTCGGCGTGGTGGGCAGCGCTTCCGGCGCGGTGGCCACGACGTTGAGCAGGCCCCTGGTGAAGCACGTCCAGCGGCTCAACCAGATCCGCCGCCGCATCCCCGCGCTCCAGAAGGGGCAGTACTCCACCGACGGCATCTCCGGGAGCATGGCCTTCAAGCGCCGCTTCACCGACACGGCGAAGGTCGTGGACAGCTTCGTGCTGGTGACGGTGTCCGGCGGGGCCACGTTCAGCGGCATCCCCAATGGGACCTACCGGGACGCCATCACCGGGGACGTGCGCACGGTGAGCAATGGCTCGCTGAGCGCGACGGTGTCCGGCAAGGGCAACCTGCGCGTGTACGTGCTGGACCTGCCGGGGAACCCGGCGCCCGGGAAGATTGGCGTGGACGGGCCCTACCTGAAGCCCTGAGGCACGAGGGTGTCCGGGGGGCGCAGGTGGGGCGGCCCCCGCGGCCCGCGTCGTTCCCCGGGCCTCGCGGAGGGTGCGGAGCCCGAGGGAGGGGAGGGGACCTGGATGCCCGCTGCCCTGGCGGTGCGCGCATTGACTTTCCGTGTGCCCCCGGGATTTGAATGCGCGGCGTGAGGGGTGGACGGGCCGGGCCGCGCCTCACGGACAGGGTCACCCCATGTCGTTGCCCAAGGTCATGCTGTGCGGGGGGCTGCTCACGGGCCTCCTCGTCGCGCCACCCGCCGAAGCCCGCTTCGGAAAGCGCCCGGACGCCCCGAAGCCCGTTCACCCGGCCTCTCCCATCGGCGCGGACGATGAGGACGAGAAGGACCCGAAGCCGGACGAGGACGAGAACCGGCCGGCGCCTGCCCCCAAGACGGTGTCCTTCTCGGAGGGTTGCTGCCGCTACAGCGCGTCGGACGACCTCGCCGCGTTCGTCGTGGGCGCCGTGTTCGAGCTGCTGCTGAGCGGCCTGGGGGATGTCATCGCCACCACGGGCACCCACCGCGTCCTCCCGCCGGAGGATCCGGAGGCGCCACCGCTGCCGCCAGGCTCGGGTCGGCACGCGGCCCCGTTCTCCTTCCGCACGGGCGTGTTGATGTCGCCCGTCCAGGGCGGACCGGGCGTGGACTTCTCACTGGGGTGGGACCTGCGCCGCTTCGGGGCGGACCTGCGCGTCACGCGGCTGGACCTGTTCCCGGGCAGCGCGGGCTCCCGGCGCGAGCGCACCCTGGGGGAGCTGCACCTCACCTATTCGCCCGTCGTCAACGAGGTCGTCCGCGTGCGCGCCGAAGTCGGCGTCTCCACCGCGGATCTCCCCCAGGGCCTCGCGGTGGGACCCAGCCTGGGCATGTCCCTGGAGGCCTGCGTCCTGGGCCCCCTGGACGTGGAGGCGCGCATGCAGGTGACGCCGTTTCCCTACCGGCAACTGGATGTCCGCTCGGGCCTGGCGCTGCACCTGGGCAGCTTCATGCTGCGCGGTGGCGTCCGGGGCCTCTACCTGGATCCGTCCATGCGCGGCGGCACCCGCGACCGGTTCATCGGCCCGGAGGCCGGTGTGGGCTTCACCTTCTAGACACTGCCGCCGCCGGAAACACCACGGGCCCGGCCGCGAGGGTGAGTCGCGGTCAGGCCCGTTGGACGTCATGGCCCCGTTGGCGGGGCGCGCGGCCTACTTCTCCTTGGAGGCCAGCTTGCGCAGGGCCTTCTGGTCACGCACGCAGAGGATGCGGCCGACGTTGCCGAGCACGCCCTCGCGCTTCATCTCGTTGATCAGCGTGGACACGAAGGAGCGCGACGCGCCGACCAGGTCCGCCAGGTCCTGCTGGGTGATGCCGCGCAGGTCCGTCTCGCCGCCGTGCGGGCAGCGCTCGCCGTGGGCTTCCACCAGCGTCAGGAGGGTGTCCGCCAGCCGGGCCGGCACTTCCTTGAAGGTCAGGCCGAGCACGCGCTTGCGCAGCGAGCGCACGCGGTCCGCGTAGGCGCGCACCACGTCCACCGCCAGGGCCGGGCGGGCCTCCAGCTGGGCGCGGAAGTCACGGCCCTCGATGCTCCACACCTCGGCCTCGCCCGCGGCGACCGCCATCTCCTCGATGGGCGTCCCCTCGGGGCGGAACAGCTCGCCGAACAGGTCGCCCGGGCGCAGGATGGACACCACCGAACGGGTGCTGTTCTTGCCAATGCGCATCAGGCGCACGCGGCCCGACTTCAGCAGGTACACGCGGTCCGACGTGTCACCGGGGCGGTAGATGGTCGAGTTGTGCGGGAAGGACTCGACCTTGAAGTACCCCTTGAAGTCGATGGCCTCCTGGCCGGGCACCAGCTTGTTCGCCGTCACCATCATCCCGGAGCTGGTCGCCTGCAGGGGCGCCACGACGTTGGAACCGATAGGGCCGAGGGGGCGATTGAAACCGTGCATGGGATTCTCCTGGGAAGCGAAGGAAGCGGAAGGTTGGCTGGCTTGTCTGCGGCGAGCTGACCTTGCTCTTTCCAAGAGCCGTGCCATGGTCACTTCAAGTATTCCCAGGGGAACAGTTCCAGGAATGCCGGGTACTTAGCGCTACGGCAAAGTTCCAGCCCCCCCACTGTGTCCGAAACCTGAAACAAAACGTTCAAACAGTCTGATCAATTTGAACGAAACGTTAAAGGGACACGGGGGAGTGTCCGGCCAGGGACAGTGTCAGGAAGCGTCCTTCACCGGGTAAGGGTGAACCTGTGGACCATGGCCCTGTGCAAGACCGAACTTTTGAAGCTTTCGTTCAAGGGTCGGACGGCTGATTCCCAGAATCTGACAGGTGCGTCCCTTGTGGCCCTTGGTGACGGCCATGGCCCGCGCGATGAGCTGCCGCTCGGCCTCTTCCAGGGTGGGGATGAGGCTCACATCGTCCACGGCGGGGGGGGCGAACATGGCGCCGCCGGGGGGGGACGCGCGGCTGGCGTCGGGGCCGGAGGGCAGCTCCAGGGCGGGCAGGTCGTCGCCGCGCAGCACGTCCCCGGGGGCGAGCACCACCGCGCGGGTGAGGACGTTCTCCAACTCGCGCACGTTGCCGCGCCAGGGCAGCAGCGTGAGGCGCTCCATCACCTCCTGGGGCACGCGGGTGACGCGCTTGTGCACCTTCTCGTTGATGCGCTCCAGCATGTGCGTCACGAGCAGGGAGATGTCCTCCCGGCGCTCGCGCAGGGGTGGGATGAAGAGGGTGATGACCTTGAGGCGCTGGTAGAGGTCCTCGCGGAAGCGGCCCTGGGCCACCTCGTCGGAGAGGGTGCGGTGGGTGGCGGCGATGACGCGCGCGCGCAGCTTCACGCGCTTGACGCCGCCCACGCGCTCGAACTCGCGCTCCTGGAGGACGCGCAAGAGCTTCGCCTGGAGCATCAGCGACATGTCGCCAATCTCATCCAGGAACACGGTGCCGTCCTCGGCCAGCTCGAACTTGCCGGGCTTGCCGGCGACGGCGCCGGTGAAGGCGCCCTTCTCATGGCCGAACAGCTCGCTCTCCAGGAGCGTGTCCACGATGGCGGAGCAGTTGATGCCGATGAAGGGGCGCGTCTCGTCGTAGGAGTAGTTGTGGATGACGCGGGCGATGAGCTCCTTGCCCGTGCCGCTCTCACCTGTAATCAGCACGGTGGCGGCGCTGCCCGTCACCTTGCCTATCTCCTTCACCAGCTGCTGCATGGACGCGCTGGTGCCCACGATGTCGCCCAGGCGCACGACGGCGTTCTCGCGGTGGACCTCGTCCGCGCGGCGCGACAGCTGGCGGTACTCCAGCGCGCGCTCCACGACGAGGTCCAGGGCGGCCGGGTCGGGGAAGGGCTTGTGGATGTAGTCGAACGCACCGGCCTTCATGGCCCGGATGGTCGTCTCCATGTCGTGGTAGGCGGTGACGAGGATGATGCGCGCGTCGCCGCACAGGCCCTTCATCTCCTCGATGATCTCCAGGCCCGTGCGGTCCGGGAGCATCATGTCCAGGATGACCACGCTGGGCATGTTCTCCTGGGCGGCCTTCAGCCCGGCGGCGGCGCTCGTGGCGGTGACCACCTGGTAGCGCGGCTGCCCGTCCTGTTCGATGTCCTCGAAGTGCATCGTGAGGGTTTCGAGCAGCGACACGTCGTCGTCGACGATGAGGAGGGTCTCCATGGGGCTCTCAGGCAGCGAACGTCAGCGTGAACACCATCCCCGGTTCTGCGCTTCCCTCCGCCCCCACCTCGCCCCCCACGCCCGTCATCACCCGCCGCAGCGCGGCCAGCGACAGGCCCGCCCCGCGCGCCAGCCGGGAGCCGAACGGATCGAACAGCGTGCCCCGCTCCTCGGGGGGCAGGGCAGCCGCCGGGTCGTCCAGGATGAGGCTGACCTGGCCCGGGGCGGCCTGACGCAGCGTCACCTGCACGCGGCCCTCCTCGGGCAGGCCCATGGCGACGTTGAGCAGGACCTGGGCGAGCACGGGCCTCAACCGGTTGGGATCCACCCGCACGCGGGGCAGGTCCGCCTCTTCCTTCACGTCCACCTCGATGCGGCGCTCGGCGAGCTCGGGGGCCACCATGGCGGTCGCCTCCTGGACGACCGAGCGCAGCGGGTGGGAGTCCAGGTTCGCCGCGCCCTCGCGCCCATACTCGGAGAGCAGCCAGAGCATGCGCTCCATGGTCCGGATCTCCCGGTTGGCGATGGTGAGCCGCCGCTTGTCCCTGTCCGACAGGCCCGTGTTCCGGGCCAGCGTCTGCACGGCCATCTTCACGGACGACAGCGGGTTGCGGATCTCATGGCTGAGCGACGACGACAGCCGGGAGATCTGCACCGGGGGGGCGCCCTCCAGCACGGCGCCCAGGTCCAGGACGCCCGCGGAGGCCTCGTCGCCGTCGCGCCCCAGCACGAGCCGCAGGTAGGTGGGGGGCGTCAGGCCACCGCCGAAGGACGTGGAGACGAACTCCACCGCGCGGCGGTCCTCGCGGGCCCGGGCGTCCAGCTCGCGGGCGCGCTCCTGCGTGATGCCGAGGACCGTGTGGAGGGGGCTGCCCACCAGCGCGGAGGCCGCGCGGCGCAGCACCGTGTCGCAGTCACCCTCCGCGCGGGTCAACCGGAGGTTGGGAGACCAGGCGAGCTGTGCGACTTGCAGGAGTTGGGCATTCATTGGTGGGCCTGAAACATACCGGTTAACGTCGCGCGCTGTCCCTATGACCCACACACCACGTCCTCCGAAGAACCTTGTGGCCGCGCTGCTGTTCCTGTCCGGCGCGACCGCGCTCGTCTACGAACTGGTGTGGTCCAAGTACCTGGGAAATGTCCTGGGCAACAGTGGTCAGGCGCACGCGGTGGTGCTGGCCACGTTCATGGGAGGGCTGGCGCTGGGGGCATTTGTCTTCGGGCGGACAGCGGACCGGGTGAAGAACCCCCTGGCGCTCTACGGCGTACTGGAGCTGGGCGTGGGCCTGTACGCCCTGGCGTTCCCCACCGTGCTGGGGGCGCTGGAGCACCTGTGGCTGGCGGTGGCGCCCCACGTCCCGGAGCACCTGCGGGTGGGGCCCCGGCTGATGGTGTCCGCGCTGTCGCTGGTGGTGCCCACGCTGCTCATGGGCGGCACGCTGCCGGCGCTGGTGCGCCACTTCGCCGCGAGCCTCGCCGGGGTGCGGCGGGAGCTGGCGCGGCTGTATGCCATCAACAGCCTGGGCGCCGCGGTGGGCGTCTACATCGCGGGCACGCGGCTGGTGCCGCTCATCGGCCTGTCCGCGTCCGCCACGCTGGCCGCCGGGCTCAACGTGTTCCTCGCGCTGGCGGCGCTGGCGCTCGCCCGTCAGCACCCGCCCGCCCTGGTGGTGGGGGCCGCGGCCGCCGCGGAGGACGTGGCCTATCCGCGCCGGGCGGTGCGCGCGGCGCTGCTGGGCGTGATGCTGTCGGGCTTCACGTCCATGCTGTACCAGGTGACGTGGATCCGCCTGCTGTCCATCGTCATGGGGGCGTCCACCTACGCCTTCACCCTCATCCTGACGGCGTTCATCCTGGGCATCGGCCTGGGCAGCTTCTGGCTGATGACGCGCAAGGAGGGCGGGGACTCGCTGAAGCTGTACGGCTGGACGCAGGTGGCGCTGGTGGTGAGCCTCTGCGTGGCGCTGCCGCTGTACGTGCGGCTGCCGCACCTGTTCCGCTGGTCGGAGTGGATGCTGACGCGCTCGCTGGAGACGTGGCCCATCTTCCAGGCCATCACCTTCGCGTTCTGCTGCGCGGTGCTGCTCATCCCCACGTTCATCATGGGCGCGGCCTTCCCGGCCGCCGCGCGGGTGGCGACGGCGAAGGTGTCCGAGGTGGGGCGCCAGCTGGGCGGCGTGTACCTTTGGAACACGCTGGGCACCATCTCCGGCGCGGTGCTGGGCGGGCTGGTGCTGATGCCCTTCTGGGGCATGCAGGGCAACTTCGTCGCGGGCGCGGTGGCGAACCTGCTGGCCGCGGGCCTGGCGTTCCATGCGGCCTCCCACGGACAGGACGGGGCGGGCGCGCGCGCGGCGCCGGCGTGGCGGGCGCTGGCGCCGGTGGGCGCGGCGGCGGTGCTGGCGGTGGCCGTGCTGGGTGGGATGCATGGATGGCCGCAGCGGCTGAGCCACATCGCGGCCATCCGCGTGGACTCCAAGCCCCCGGAGAGCTACGCGAAGCTGCTGGAGGCCACGGAGAAGCGCATCCGGCCCCGCTTCTACGCGGACGACACCTTCGCCACGGTGATGGTGGGCGAGGTGCCGGCGGACAACATCCGCTTCATGAAGATCAACGGCAAGGTGGACGCCAGCAACGGCACCGACATCCAGACGCAGGTGCTGGCCGGCCACCTGGGCGCGCTCCTGCAACCGCGCGACCCCAAGAACGTGCTGCTCATCGGCTCCGGGGCCGCCATCACCGCGGGCAGCGTGCTGGCCCACCCGGTGGAGCGGCTGGACCTGGTGGAGATCTCCCCCGCGGTCATCGACGCGGCCCGCCTGTTCAAGGACGACAACCGCAACGCGGTGGATGATCCGCGCACGCACATCCACATCGACGACGCGAAGACGTTCATGGCGCTGGCGCCCATCAAGTACGACCTCATCGTCAGCGTGCCGTCCAACCCCTGGGTGGCGGGCGTGTCCGGCCTCTTCACGCGCGACTTCTTCCAACTGGTGGACAAGCATCTGGCGGACGACGGCGTGCTGGTGCAGTGGATCCACACGTATGAGAGCAACCAGGAGCTGGTCCGGCTGGTGATGCGCACGCTGCGCGACACCTTCCCGCACGCCACCACCTGGCTGGGGCCCTCCGACCTCATCATGGTGGCAAGCCGCAAGCCGCTGTCCTTCGACGCCGCGTCGGTCGCCGCGCGCATGGCCCGGCCGGACGTGAAGGCGGACCTGGCCCGGGTGGAGATCCACGACCTGTTCGGCCTGCTGTTCAAGCAGGTGCACACGGAGGCCGGCCAGCAGGACTTCGCCGGGGAGGGGCCCATCAACACGGACGACCACAACCTGCTGGAGTACGCCTCGCCCGTGGCCTTCTTCCTCGCCAACGTGGACGTGCGGGTGAAGGACCAGCGCCGCGCCCCGGACATGGGCCCTGGCCTGCTGCTGCACGACTACGTGCGCACAAACCCGCCCACCGTCGAGCAGGTCTCCGGGCTGTACCGCAACGTCGAGCGCTACCACCCGGAGAATGATCCGCTGGTGCGCAGGGTGGCGGGGCTGTGGCACTCGCTGGCGCCAGAGGATCCGGAGGCCGCGCTCGCGTTCGGCCGGGTGGTGCTGGCGCAGGGCGACGTGACGCTGGCGGCGTCGGTGCTGGAGCCGCAGATCGCCAAGGGCGTCCGCTCACCGGGGATGATGGCCGCGTACCTCCAGCTGCTCACGGACCGGGCCTGGTCGTCCGGCACGCCGTGGACGCCCGAGCGCCCCGACGCCGCGCTCGCCATGGGCCGCGAGGTGTTGGCGCGCCACCCGGAGGATGCGAAGCTCGAGCACGCCTTCGAGAAGTTCTGCGAAGCGCTGCCTCCGCCGGGCTGTGACGCGAAGCCCGCCGCCGTGCCCACCGCGGTGCCCGGGAGCCCCTGAAACCCGCGTGGATCCGTCTTGAGTGGTTCCAGGTGGCTGGAATCATTGGATCCACCCCCCCATCCTCCCGATGACGGATGGAGGTGCGGGTGGGATCGTTCTACTGTCCGTTTCGACCCTGACACCCGCAGGGTGAGTTCTTCACCGCTGCTAGACCCCTGGAGACCCCCATGAACACGCTCGCGAAGAAGCAGAAGATCCAGCTCCGTAAGTCCCGTGGTCAGGGCATGACCGAGTACATCATCATCGTTGCCCTGATCGCGATCGCGGCCATCGGCGTCATCACGCTGTTCGGCGACAACATCCGCAAGCTGTTCGGCGCCTCCGCCGCGGCGCTGGCCGGTAACGACAACGTCGCGAACGACGGCCAGACGGCGTCGAAGGACCTGAAGCAGAAGACGATGAAGTCCTTCGGCCAGAACAACACCTACCAGTGAGCCACGCCAGGCTTCGCGAGGTGGGCTTCGGCTCCAACCTCGCGACCGCCCGGTGCTTCTCCTGAATGGCAGGTCCCTCCAACTGGAAGGGCCTGCCATTTTCGTTTCCAGGAAGGCCGCTCAGTCCTACCGCGCCGCGGAGGCGGGCAGCGGCGCGGGGCTGGCGAGTCCCAGCCGGCGCAGCATCACCTGCCGGATGGACGGGATGCGGAAGCGGAAGATGAACGCATCCGCGAAGTAGTGGGCGAGCACCACCGCGAAGCCCAGGGACGTCAGGCCCCGGAGCAGCGGGTGTGACAGCGCGCCGCTCCCGATGCTGAGCGAGCCGCGCACGGGGCCATCCAGCAGGAAGCCGTGCACCACGCCCAGCGCGAGCAGCGGCAGCATGGCCAGCACCATGGCGGGCCAGATGAACCCGCGGCCCAGGCGGGGCGCGTCACCTTCGCGCGGCTCCAGCATGCGCGCGCTCAGCATGTAGTACTCCAGCCCGTGCATGCCCGGCAGCATCACGTAGCCCCACTCCGGGGCCACGAGCGCCAGGCCCGTCGCCGTCGCCATGCCCAGCAGGTAGAGCACCTTGGGGCCGCTGGCGGTGCCGGAGCGCAGCACCGCGCGGAACAGCAGCAGGAAGTAGCCCAGCCAGAGGGCGATGAGGACGGGCAGCATCTGCCACGGCAGCACTGTGCCCTGGCCCACGTCCAGATAGGCCGGGGCGTCGGGCGCGGCGGACTCGGCGACGAAGAAGATGCGCACCAGCAGGATGGACAGCAGCAGCGGCACGTAGAGCTGCTGGAGCCGGCGCTCGAGGGGGGAGGGCGGCGTGAGCCCCTCCTGTCCCCCGCGCAGGCCGTGCAGGGACCACAGGCCCCGGTGCTGCGACAGGGTGTGGTGCATGCCGAAGACGTTGAAGATGACGGCCACGGCGAAGGTGTGGATGGAGCGGTCGGCGTAGAAGGTGAAGAAGAAGCCCGCGCCCACCGCGAGCATGGCGAGCGTGCCCGCGAGGATGTTCCGGGGCTGGCCGGGGGCGGCGGTGAGCACGTCCCGGTGCACGCCGAAGAGCAGGAACGTGAGCACCACGTGGGTGGCGTTGCCGAGGATGTTCTGGGCGGTCCAGGACATCAGCCGGTGGGCGCCATCCGCCGCCACGGGCGCCATGAACGCGCTGGCCCCGGCGGCGCAGAGGGTGAGGGCCAGGGGGATGGCGAGGATGGCCAGGTCGGCCCTGGGAGAGAACAGCCACAGGCGGCGGAAGCGCAGCGAGCCGGGAGCGGCCGGCGCGTCCTGCTCCGTGGAGGTGGCGACTCCGGGGCTGAGCGGTGTCATGGGACGCGGAGTATACCGGGGCGCCGTGGCCCCAAGAACCCGGGGTCCTCCGCCTGACGGATGCGCGGCGGGTCTTCCCTGCCGGGCTGCCAGGGAGACGCGAGGCGCCCCTCCCGCGTGCCGGGACCGGCGGACTCCCCGTTGGCAGGGATGATCCGCGCGGCGCCTGCCGAGGCGGAGGTTCACGCCGGGCCCTCCCCGGGCGGATCCACGCGCCTCGCGAGCCCGGGCCTGCCCACCGCCACGCCCCGGGTGGGACGGGTTCTTCCCCGACCCGGCCCCCGTGCTAAAACGGGGATGTCCATGGAAGGCCGACTGCTGCTGAAGAACTGCGCCGTGTTCCGTGCGGACGGTCGCGTCCGCCACGGCATGGCCGTCGTGGTGGAGGAGGGCCTCATCCGCCGCGTCGCCCCGGACTCCGAGGTCCCCGTGCTCCCGGGTGACTGGGAGGTCGCGTGTCGCGGCCGGCTCGTCGCCCCCGGGCTGGTGGACTGTCATTCGCACCTGGTCAACGGGCAGCTGCTGCCGCCCAACGGCGACTTCCTCCTGCGCCAGCCGCGCTCGCGCCTGGAGCGCATGCGCCAGGTGTCCGCCCTCCTCAACGCCGAGGACGTGGAGATCCTCACCCGCTTCGCCGCCGCGCGCGCGCTGCTCGACGGGGTCAGCCTCGTCGTGGACCACCTGTCCTGTCCTCTGGACGTGGCCGGGGGGCTGGACGCGCAGGCGCGCGCCGCCGACGCGATGGGGCTTCGGCTGGTCGCGTCCCACTCCACGCACAGCCTGGATGGCGCGGCCCAGGCGGACGCCCAGGCTGAAGCCAACGCGGACTTCGTGCGCCGTCACCGCGACCACCCCCGGGTGCGCGGGGCGCTGGGCTTCCATGCGTCGTACACCTGCGAGGACGCGCTGCTGTCGCGCATCTCCCGCCTGCGCGCGGAGCTGGACGCGCCGCTCGTCTTCCACCTGGCGGAGAGCGAGGACGACCTGTCCGCCACCTACGCCGCGCACGGCCGCCGCGTCGTGCCCCGCCTGGATGCGCTGGGCCTGCTGGGGCCCCACGCCATCGCCGGCTATCCGCGCGCGGTGGAGCGCGCCGAAGCCGAGCGGCTGGCCGCCTCCGGTACGTTCGTGGCCCTCACGCCCCGCGCCACCCGGTCGCTGGAACGCACGGGCGAGTCCGCGGAGGGACCGCTGTCCAGCCTGCACCTCGTGGGGCTGGGCACCGGTGGCCATGGCTCGCTCCAGGAGGAGCTGGCCGCGGCGCTCGCCGGGATGCTGCACCTGGCCCGCTCCGGGCGGATGCCCGACCTGGACGACTCGCTCGCGCACCTGTTCATCAGCGGCCCCGCGGAGCTGTGCACCCGCCTGTATGGCCGGCCCTCTGGCGGCGTGGACGAGGGCAGCATCGCGGACCTCGTCGTCTACGACGCCATCCCCGCCGCCGACCCGGAGACGGGCTACTCGCCCTTCCTCCTGGGGCAGCTGGTGCCTTCGCGGGTGGCGTGGACGCTGGTCAACGGCCGGGTCTGCGTGCGCGAAGGCCAGCTGCTGGGCCACGACTTCGTGGACCTGGCCCGCGACGCCGCCGCCGCCCTGGCCCGCGTCTGGTCCCGCGCGCGGCTGGGCACGTAGGGTAGAAGGGGCGCGTGAGTGCCCTGCCTCCCCGCCTCGTGGACACCCTGCGCGCCGCCCGCGAGCGCCGGGGTGCGCTGCTCTCCGACGCCGCCACCACCGCCTTCCGCCTGCTGAACGGCGCCGCGGACGGCGTGCCGGAAGTCACCGCGGACGCCTTTGGCGACGTCGTCGTCGTGAGCCTCTACCGCGACCTGTCCGAAGCGGAGGAGGCGCTGCTGCTGGACGCCGCCACCGCCGCCTGGACGCCCCGGAGCGTCTATTTGAAGCGCCGCCCCCGCGAGGCCCGCGTGCTCGCCAACGTGGCGAAGGACGCGCTCGCGCCGGAGGCCGCCGCCCGGGGCGAGCCCGTGGATGCGCTCGTCGCGAAGGAGAACGGCCTGGGCTTCCACATCCGCCCGGGGCAGGGCCTCTCCGTGGGGCTCTACCTGGACATGCGCGACACGCGCGCGTGGCTCATGGCCCAGGCGCGGGGCCTCACCGTGCTCAACCTCTTCGCGTACACCTGCGGCTTCGGGGTCGCCGCGACCGCGGGCGGCGCGAAGCGCGTGCTCAACCTGGACGCCAGCCGCCGCGTGCTCGAATGGGGCGAGGAGAACGCGCGCCTCAACGGCCAGGGCGTGGACCGCTACGACTACGTGGCCGGGGACGTCTTCGACTGGCTCCAGCGGCTTTCGAAGAAGGGGGAGGCCTTCGACGTCGTGGTCGCGGACCCCCCGTCCTTCTCCAACACGAAGACGAACCGCTTCTCCGCCGCGCGTGACTACGCCCGGCTGGCGGACGCCGCCGCGCGGGTGGTGGCCCCGGGCGGGCGCCTGGTCGCCTGCTGCAACCTGGCGGGCCTGCCGGTGCGCCGGTTCGAATCCATGGTGCTCGAAGGGGTGACGCGGGCCGGCAGGGCAGGGCGGACGGTGGGGTCGCTCGGTCCCTCGGGGCTCGACTATCCAACACCTCCGGGCGAGGAGCCGGCGCTCAAGGTGCATGTCGTCCAACTTCGTTAGCGCCACCGGCCAGGGCGCGGCTACATTGCCGCCATGGCTCCCGCTGCCTCCGCGCCCCCGCGCGACGCCGTCCGCTTTGGAAACTACCGGCTCATCGACCGGATCGCCGTGGGAGGCATGGCGGAGATCTTCCTCGCCCACCAGGTGGACTCGCGCGGTGACGAGACGCCCATCGTCATCAAGCGCATCCGTCCGCACCTGTCCAAGCACGCCGCCTTCGTGAAGATGTTCCTCAACGAGGCGCGGCTGGCGTCGCAGCTCAACCACCCCAACATCGTGCAGATCCACGACCTGGGGAAGATCGTCGACAGCTACTTCATCGCCATGGAGTACGTGTCCGGCCGCGACATGCGCCGCATCGTGCCCAAGGCGGAGGCCATGGGGATCCCCTTCCCCCTGGTGTACGCGCTGAAGATCGCCTCCTGCGTCTGCGCGGGCCTGCACTACGCGCACGTGAAGAAGGACCTGCACGGCAACCCGCTCAACATCGTCCATCGCGACGTGACGCCGGAGAACATCGTCGTCGCCTTCGACGGCACGGTGAAGGTGCTCGACTTCGGCATCGCCAAGGCCGCCAACCAGGTGGAGGAGACGCGCTCCGGCGAAATCAAGGGCAAGCTCAGCTACATGAGCCCGGAGCAGTGCCTGGGCCGGCCGCTGGACTGCCGCAGCGACATCTTCTCGCTGGGCACCGTCCTCTACGAGTGGCTCACCGGCTTCAAGCTCTTCACCGGCGAGTCCGACGTCGCCGTCATGCGCAGCATCACCGAAGCCAAAATCTACGCGCCGTCGTACTTCCGCGAGGACCTGCCGGAGCGCGTGGAGGCCATCCTGATGCGCGCCCTGGCCCGCGACCGCGAGCGCCGCTACGCGACGGCCGCCGACATGCAGCGCGACCTGGACGCCTTCCTGGACGCGTACGACTTCACGCCCACGCCGCTGCACCTGGCCAACTTCGTCAAGCAGCTCTTCGAGGACGAGCGCTCGCAGGAGCTGCGCCGCGTCTCCACCCGCCAGTCCTCCGCCCCCACCTCCGAGGAGGCGCTGGAGCTGTCGGAGGTGGCGGCGTTCGTGGACGGCCCGCCCACGGAGGCGATGCGGCTGGATGACGGCAACAGCACCGAACCGCGCCTGCTCGCGCTGCCGCTGGAGCCCGTGCTGTACGAGAAGCTGGAGGCGCAGGCGCGCAAGGCGAACGTCAGCACCGCGAAGCTGGTGGCGGACCTGCTGGAGGGCTGGCTGAAGACGCGCTGAAGCCCCGCGCCCCGGTCGCCACCCCATGCCCCGGCTGAAGTTGACGCTCGAATACGACGGCACCCGCTACGTGGGCTGGCAGGTGCAGCCCAACGGGCCGTCCATCCAGTCCACGCTCCAGGACGCGCTCCACAAGCTCCTGGACGAGCGCGTGTTCGTGGCCTCCGCGGGCCGCACCGACTCCGGCGTGCACGCCACGGGGCAGGTGGCGTGCTTCGACGCGGGGCGGGAGCTGCCCCTCAAGGCGTACACCATGGGCCTCAACGGCATCCTCCCGCCGGACATCGCCGTGGTGGCCGCGGAGGTGGTGTCCCCGGACTTCGACCCGCGCCGCTGGTCGCGCGGCAAGCGCTACCGCTACCGGCTGAGCAACCGGCGCACGCGCTCGCCGCTCTTGCGCACGACGCACTGGGAGCTCTTCGCCCCGCTGGACGTGGAGGCCATGCGCCGCGCGTCGCAGGCCCTGCTGGGCCGGCACGACTTCTCCGCCTTCCGCGCCGCGGACTGCCAGGCGAAGCACGCGGTGCGCGAGGTGCGGCAGGTGCGGGTGGAGGGCGCCTCCGGCGACGCGGTGGCCGTCGTCGTGGAGGGCACCGCCTTCCTCAAGCACATGGTGCGCAACCTGGTGGGCACGCTGGTGGAGGTGGGCAAGGGCCGCCGCCCGGAGGCGTGGGTGGCGCAGGTGCTGGCCTCGCGCAACCGGAAGCTCGCCGGGGCCACCGCGCCGCCCCAGGGGCTGGTGCTGGAGGAGGTCTTCTACGGCGACGGCCCGCCCCCTCGCCCGGCGGGGGAAGTGGCCGTCGCGGAAGAGGACGAAGGGTGAGAGTGCGCTAGGCTCCCGGGCCGTGAGCCCCAAGCCCGGTGTCCTCGAGCCGTTGCGCGTCCGCATCCGCCGCTTCCAGTTCATCGTCGGACTGGGGTTCCTGTCGCTCGTGCTGGGCACGATGCTCGGCGTGTCGCTGATGATCCGCCTGAGGGATCCGCTGGGCGCGCTGCCCTCCGACGTCCTCCGGCTCTTCGTGGCGGTGGTGCTGCAGAACCTGTGGATTCTGGCCGTGCTGCCGGCCCTCTGCTACGCCGTCGCGCGCGTCGTCGCGCTGCGGCCGTGGAGCACGGCCCTGGGCGCCGCCATGACGGGCGGCGTCTTCGTCGTCGCGCTCGGCTTCGTGAGCGACGGGACGGACATGTTGACGCACGGGTGGGGGCTCGCGTCGGCGCTGCGGCTGGCCACCTTCGTGGGCGGCATCCTGCTCAGCGCCTGGGGTATCCGCGCCGCGCGGACCGCCGCCGAGCGGGGCTCCTCCGCCGCGCAGGTGAAGGCCGTGGAGCGCCAGTCGGAGTACGACGAGTTCCTCAAGGCCGCGGAGGCCGGCGGTGCGCGCCTGGAGCAGCGGGACCAGGCCGCTTCTACCGCTGCCGCACCCTCCACGGCCCCGGCCGCGCCCGAGGGGCAGGAGTCCCCCCCGGGCGAAGCGCCGAAGACGCCCGCGGCCTGAGGGGGCCGCGGGGCACGCCGGGGACTACGGGTAGCAGGCCGCCTGACGCAGGCCGGTGTCCTCGTCGAAGCCGAGCGCGACGTTGAAGTTCTGCAGCGCCTGCCCGGCCATGCCCTTCACCAGGTTGTCCAGCGCGGCCATCACCGCCACGGAGCGGCCCTTGGTGGCCACGGAGATGTCGCAGAAGTTGCTGCCGGTGACGGCCGCGACGCGCGGCGTGCCCTCCACGATGCGCACGAACTTCGAGCCCTCGTAGTAGCGGCGGTACTTCTCCGTCAGCGACTGCGTCACCACCGCGCCGCCGTGCTCCGGCCACTCGAACTGCACGGTGGCGAAGATGCCGCGCACCATGGGCGCGGAGTGCGGCACGAAGGCCAGCCGGTGCCGGGACGCTCCGTGCGCCACCAGCATCACCTCCACCTCCGCCTCGTGCTGGTGCTCCAGCGGCTTGTACGCGCGGAAGTCGTGCGCGCGCGTCGGGTGGTGCGTGCCCTCACCGGGCAGCGAGCCGGAGCCGGACGAGCCCGTCACGCCCGACACGGCCAGCAGCCCCAGCCCCGGCGTGGCCGCGATGGGCAGGAGCGCCAGCTGCACCGCCGTGGCGAAGCAGCCCGGGTTGGCGATGCGCTTCGCCGTCTTCACGGCGTCCCGCTTCCACTCGGTGAGGCCGTAGGTGAACGTGCCCAGCAGCTCCGGCGCGGGGTGCGGCCGGCCGTAGGCGCCCGCGTAGCGCCCCGGGTGGTCCAGGCGGAAGTCGGACGACAGGTCCACCAGCAGCATCCGGTCCGTGAGGCCGGCGTCCGCCCACTGCTTCTCCAGCCCGGCGAACTGCGACGCCAGCTCCCCGTGGCCCAGCGCGCTGAAGACCACCGGGCGCGCCGAGTCCGAGAGCCAGCGCCAGTCCGGCTCCGCCTCGAAGCGGCCGTCCACCAGCCCCCGCAGGTGCGGGTGCACCTTGTGGATGGGCGACCCGGCATGGTGCCGGGACACCGCGCGGATGCCGGCCACGCCGGGGTGGCCGGACAAGAGTCGCAACAGCTCGCCCCCGCCGAAACCGGAGGCCCCCAGGATGTAGATGTGCGCAGGCGTCGTCATGACTTCCTCCCCGCGCCCAGCTTCGGCGCGAGCTTCTCCACGATGAGGTTTCCCAGGGCGTTTGGATCCGCGCGCGCGTTGCGGGCCGGCAGGCCCACCACCTGCTCCACGAAGCGCACGCCCACCGCGTTGTCCGTCGCGGGCCCGGCGACCATGTCCATCTCGATGCCGTACACCTCGCGCAGGTGCCGCACGCCGCCCGCCGCGCCAACAGGGTCATTGGCGCAGAGGATGAACGCGCCGCCCAGGGCCTTGAGCTCCGGGTCCGCCAGGATGGCCTGCACGCCGTACTCGCCCATGATGCCGTCGCCCGTCTCCGCGACGATGACGTCCACGTCCTGGGCCGCCATCTCCGAGAACACGATGCGCGCCACCCTGGACGCCGTGCGCGCCCCGGTGCAGACGATGCCCGCGTCGGTGAAGTCCATCACCACGTCCGCGCCGCTGTCCTGCATGGCCAGGGTGTCGCGCATCAGCGACACGCCGGTGAGCTTCGCGCCGCCCACGCGGTAGCCCGCCTGGGACAGCTTGCGCACCACGACGCTGGCCGCGTACGTCTTGCCCGCGTTCATGCAGGTGCCCACCACGTAGACCACCGGGCACGTCACCGCCTTGGACGTGCCCTTGAGCGCGCCCGCGGAGACGTGCGCGTGCACGCCCGCGCGGGACTGGAACTCCGGGAACGTCAGCACCTGGCCCAGCACCTCCGCCTCGAAGGGCGCGCCCACGCCGGGGTTGTGCGACGTGCACTTTCCGATGACGCCGCCCATGTTGAGGATGTGGAGCCGGTCGCCCACCGTGACGGACGTGGGCACCACGCCCTCGTAGCCGTGCAGGGCGTTGCGGTGGCCCAGCGCGCCCACGACGATGTCGCCCGCGTGCAGCGTGACGAGCCGGCCGTTCACGTCCTCCAACTGGTTGTAGACGGTCTTCTCCCCGTGGATGCGGACCGCGATGACCGCGCCCTCCTCGCACTTCACCTCGTCCGCGAGGTGCACCGTGCGGCCCACCTGGAGGTTGCGAGTGACACTGCCCACCTTGTCGACCTGGATCTTCATGTCACTTGGCTTTCTGCGAGAGCATCTGCGCGACACCGTAGAGTTTGGCGAACCCCGCCGCTTCCGTCCCCGTCCACAACACGTTGGCCTCTCCGTACGTCGCCACCTTCGCGTCCATCAGCGAGTGCGGCGAACGCACGCCTTCCACGACGTGGATGCGCGGGGTGAGCACCAGCTTCACCTCGCCCGTCACGCGCTCCTGCGAGGAGGCGAGGAACGCCTCCAGGTCCTTCACCACCGGGTCGAAGAAGTGCCCCTCGTGGAGCAGCGACCCGTACAGGTTGCCCAGCGTCTCCTTCCAGAAGAGCTGCTTGCCCGACAGCACCAGCTTCTCCAGCTCGCGGTGCGACGCGATGAGCAGGTGCGCCGCGGGCGCCTCGAAGCCCACGCGGCCCTTGATGCCCAGGATGGTGTCGCCCAGGTGCACGCCCCGGCCGATGCCGTACGTGCGCCCCAGCGCGTTCAGCTTCTCCACCAGCGCCACGGCCGACAGCGCCTGGCCGTCCAGCGCCACCGGCACGCCCTTCTCGTACGACACCACCACGGGCAGCGGCTTCAGGTCGCTGGGGATGACGCCACCGGGGAAGGCCGCCTCGGGCAGGGTGCTCCACGAGTCCAGCGTCTCGCTGCCGCCCACGGACGTGCCCCACATGCCCTCGTTGATGGAATACGCGCCCAGCTTCGCGGGCAGGTGCACGCCCCGCTCCGCCAGGTAGTCCAGCTCCTGCTTCCGGGACAGCGCCAGGTCGCGGATGGGGGTGATGAGCTGCAACTGGGGCGCGAGCGTGCGGAAGGCCACGTCGAAGCGCACCTGATCATTGCCCGCGCCGGTGCTGCCGTGGGCCACGGCCTGCACGCCCAGCTTCTCCGCCATGCGCACGGCCTCCACGGCCTGGCAGGCGCGCTCGGCGGAGACGCTCAGCGGGTAGACCTGGCCGCGCAGCACGTTGCCGGCGATGAGGAAGCGCAGGTAGCCCTGGAAGAGGGTGTCGCGCGCGTCCACCGTGTGGTGCGCCACCGCGCCCAGCTTCAGCGCCAGGGCCTGGATGCGCTCCAGCTGCTCGGGCGGAAAGCCGCCCGTGTCCACGGTGACGGTGGTGACGTCCCAGCCCTGCTCGCGCAGATACACCGTGCAGAACGCGGTATCGAGTCCACCGGAGAACGCCAGCACCACGGACTTCTTGCTCATGCTCAGGACTCCTCTTCTTCAAAAAGGGATGGGAAGACTCAGGCGGCCCAGACGCGCTCGGCGGCCTGGGTCTGCTGCGCGTGGGTGCGCGTGAGCCACTCGCGCGCGTCCGCCAGTTCCTCGCGCGCGGTGGCGAGGCCCAGGTTGCCGGCGCCACCCAGGTGGGTGGCCGTCAGCGCGCCGCGGTCCGGCTGGAAGGTGCCGTCGTTCAGCTGGCGGCCCACCTCCCGGTACGCGTCGCGGAAGGGCAGGCCCTGCGCCACCAGGGCGTAGGCATGGTGCGCGGCGTAGAGCGAGTCGTCGCACGCCGCGCGGGCCTTGTCCGCGTTCACCTTCAGCGCGGGCACCAGCCTCGCCAGCACCTCCAGGAGCGCCTTCGTGCTGGCCAGCGCCTGGAAGGTGGGGCGCTTCAGCAGCTGGAAGTCACGGTGGTAGCTGGACGGAAGCCCGCCCGCCACCGCCTCCACCTGGTGCGCCAGGCCCCGGAGCTCGCGGCAGCGGCCTCGCGCCAGCTCCACGACGTCCGGGTTCTTCTTCTGGGGCATGATGGACGAGCCCGTGGTGAAGGCATCCGGCAGGGCCAGGAAGCCGAACTCGTCCATGCTGTAGAGCTGCACGTCCCACAGCCACTTCTCCAGAGTGCCCGCCACCGAGCACGCCCAGGTGAGCAGCGCCGCCTCATGCCGCCCCCGACTGTCCTGCGCGTCGATGGGGCTGCGTTGAACCCGACTGAAACCGAGGAGCCGCGCGACATATTCACGGTCGATGGGGAGCGGCACGCCGAAGCCCGCCGCCGCGCCCAGCGGACAGCGATCAATCCGGCCCCACACGCCCTTGAGCGCCTCCAGCTCCTCCAGCAGCCCCTCGGCGAACGCCATGCCCCACAGCCCGAAGGTGGACGGCATCGCGCGGCGCAGGTGCGTGTAGCCGGGCAGGGGCAGGTCCGCGTGCGCTTGCGCGAAGTCGAGGAACGTCCCGGCCAACTCCGCCGTGCGCGCGCCCAGGGCGAGCAGCTCCTCGCGCAGGTACAGGCGCAGGGCGAGCAGCACCTGATCGTTGCGCGAGCGCGCCAGGTGGATGCGCTTGCCGGCTTCACCCGTGCGCTCCACGAGCGCGGCCTCCAGCGCGGTGTGGCCGTCCTCCTGCTCCGGGCGGATGACGAAGCGGCCCGCGCGCGCCTCGGCGTGCAGCGCCTTCAGCGCGCCGACGAGCGACGTGGCGGCCTCCGGCGCGAGCAGGCCCACGTGCGCGAGCATGCGCGCGTGCGCGGCGCTGCCCAGCGCGTCGTGCGGCACGAGCGACAGGTCCACCACGGGGTCGTCGCCCACGGTGAAGGCGTGGATGGCCGCGTCCAGCGGCTGGCCCTTGCCCCACAATGTCTCAGCCACGCGCCACCTCCTCGGCATAGCCGTGCAGCAGTCGTCGATAGAACGCGAGCCCCGCCTCCAGCTCCGCGCGCGTGAGGTACTCGTTCGCCTGGTGGCTGCGCAGCGTGTCGCCCGGCCCCACCTTCACCGCCGGCACGTCGCCCAGGAACGCCCAGTCGGACGTAGTGCTGGAGCCCACCGTGCCCTGTCCCGCCGCCGCCACCGCCGCGCGCACCAGCGGGTGCGTGTCCTGCGTGCCCTTGGGCAGGTAGCGCGCCGAGTGCACCACCACCTCGCTCTCCAGCGCCGCGCCCACGTCCTGGGCCACCTTCGCGTGGTCCATGCCCGGCGTGGTGCGCAGGTCCACGAAGAACTCGCACCGGTCCGGCACCTGGTTGCGCGCCAGGCCCCCCGACACCTGCGTCACCTGCGCCCGCGCCTCACCCAGCAGCGGGTGCGCGGGGAAGCGCAGCGCGGACACGGCCTGGATGTCCCGGGCCGCCTTGAGGATGGCGTTGGCTTCCGAGCCCAGGCCTCCCGCGTGCGCGTGCGCGACGTGGCCGGACCTCCCGTGCGCGATGCAGCGCAGCAGCAGCATGCCCCGCTGCGCCGTGCAGGGCTTGAGCGACGTGGGCTCGCCCACGATGGCGGCGTCCAGCGGCCCCAGCGTGGGGAGCAGGGGCCCCAGGCCCTTGCCGCCCGTCTCCTCCTCGGCGGTGAGCGCGAAGACGTGCTCCACACCCTCTGGCGCGCCTTCTTCCAGGAGCGCCTTCGCGGTGAGGAGCATGGCGGTGACGCAGCCCTTGGCGTCGTTGGCGCCCAGGCCGTAGAGGGTGTCGTCCTTCCACACGGCCTCGTGGGGCTCGGTGGTCCACCCGGCGCACGGCTTCACCGTGTCCAGGTGCGAGTTGACGAGCAGGCGCTTCGGGCCGCTGCCCACGCTGAACCAGACGTTGTGGCCCTGGCGGTGCACGCGGGCACCCCAGGACTCGGCCTGGCCGGCCACGAGGTCCGCGATGCGGGCCTCGTCACCGGAGACGCTGGGCGTCGCGACCAGCGCGGTGAGCAGCTCGGTGGGGTTCAACCCCTGGCCTCACCGTGCTTCACCGGATGCTCGCGCACGACCATGGTCCCGCTGCCCTCGTTGGTGAAGACCTCCTCCAGGAGCGCGTCGGACTGCTTGCCGCTGACCAGGTGCACGCTGCCCACGCCGCCCACGAGCGCGTGGCGCATGGCGTGCGCCTTGGGCCGCATGCCGCCCGTGAGCCGGCCTTCGGCCTCCAGCGAGGCCAGGTCCGACAGCGTGGCGAGCGAGATGACGGACGACGGGTCGGAGACGTCCTTCAGGAGCCCCGGCACCTCCACCAGGAAGAAGAGCTTTTCGGCATGCAGCGCCGCCGCGATGGCCGCCGCCACGGTGTCCGCGTTGGTGTTGTAGACGGCGCCGTCCTGGCCTCCGGACAGCGGGGCGATGACGGGCACGTAGTCCGCGGAGCGCAGGTGCTCCACGACGCGCGTGTCCACCGACTCGATGTCGCCCACGAGGCCGTAGTCCACCATGCGCCCCTGCGTCTCACCGGGCTCGGTGACCATGACGGGCGGGCGGCGGCGCGCCTTGATGAGGCCCGCGTCCACGCCGGACAGGCCCACGGCGGGCACGCCCGCGGCCTGGAGGTCCGCCAGCAGGTCCGTGTGCAGCTTGCCCGCGAGCACCATCTTCGCCGCGTCCAGCACCGGCGCGGAGGTGATGCGGCGGCCGGCCGCCTTCTCGATGGGCAGGTGCAGCGCGTCGCAGAGCGCGTCCAGCTCCGGGCCGCCGCCGTGCACCACCACGGGGCGGATGGAGAAGGCCCACAGCAGGGCGATCTGTTCGCACGCCGTCTTGCGGGTGCGCGGGTCGCTCAGCACGGCGCCGCCCAGCTTCACCACGAACGTCTTGCTGCGGAACTGCTTCACGTACTTCGCCGCGTTGCGGAGTGCGGCGTACGGGTCGGGAGACAAGGGCACGGGGGACCTCTGGAAAGTCAGAAGGGAGTGGAAGGGGAGGGCGGTGGGGCGTGGGACTTCAGCCGCCGCGCATCCAGGCCAGCAGGGCGCGCTGCACGTGGTAGCGGTTGCCCGCCTCGTCCACGACGCGGCTGCTCGCGTGATCCAGCACGTCGTCCGCGACCTCCACGTTGCGCCGCACCGGCAGGCAGTGCAGGAACGCGGCGTCCTTGGAGGCCTTCGCCATGTGCCGCCGCGTGGGCATCCACCCGGAGTACGACGCGAGCAGCGCCGCCACGTCCGCGGGCGAGTTCGCCGTCGCCGCGGTGGGACCCCAGGACTTCGCGTACACCGCGCGGCTGCCGACCAGCGCCTCGTCCTGGTCGTGCGTGTAGGTGATGCTGCCGCCGGTGGCCTTCGCGTACGCCTCCGCCTCCGCGCGCACGGCGGGGTGCAGGTCGAAGCCCGGAGGATGCGCCACGCGCACCTCGCAGCCCGCCGCCGCCGCGGACAGCAGGAACGAGTTGGGCACCGCCTTGGGCAGCGGCTTGATGTGCGGCGCCCAGGTGAGCGTCACCGGGAGCTTCTTCGTCGTGCCGAACGTCTCACGCAGCGTCAGCGCGTCCGCCAGGCCCTGGCAGGGGTGCTCGCGCGCGGACTCCATGCTCACCACCGGCACGGTGGCCCACTTGCGAAAGGCGTTGATGACGGGGTCCGCCTCGTCCTCCTCGTCGCCGCCCCCCTGGGAGAAGGTGCGGATGCCCAGCATGTCCACGAAGCGCGACAGCACCGGCGAGGCTTCCTTGATGTGCTCCGCCCGGTCCGTGTTCATCACCGCGCCCGGGCGGTCCTCCAGCTTCCACACGCCAGAGCCCACGTCGAGCACGATGGCGTGACCACCCGCGCGCAGCATCACCGCCTCGAACGAGGTGCGCGTGCGCAGCGACGGATTGAAGAACACCATGCCCAGGATCTTCCCGGGGAACAGCGCCCCGGGGTCCTTCTGCTTCCACGCGGCCGCCTGCGAGAGGACCGCCTCGACGCCTTCCGGCCCCAGGTCCTGGATGCGGGTGACATGCTTCATGGGCTTCGTGCTCCCCCGGCCGCGCCGGATGGGTGGGGATCACTGAATATGCACAAAAATGCGTGCATATTCAGCAAGGAGGCGCGGATATTATGCAGAACGGCGCAGCGCGCAAGAACATTCTTGGGGATTTTCATGCGACTTGCGTGCGTATTCATGCGCATGCAAGGTGGCGGTGAATGAACCTGGACGAGGCCATCCTTCAGCTCATCTCCCGGCAGGAGATCACCGATCAGGCCGTGCTCCAGGAGCTGCTGGAGGCGGCGGGGCACGCGCCCAGCCAGTCCACGCTGTCGCGGCGGCTCAAGAAGTTGAGCGTGCAGAAGGTGAACGGCCGCTATCAGCGCACGGAGGCGCCGCCGGTGGTCGCGGCCATCGCGCCGCGCGTGGCCATCATCGAGGCGCCGCCCAACATGCTGGTGCTGAAGACGGCGCCCGGCTACGCGCAGATCTTCGGGGTGGCGTTGGACCGTGAGGAGGTGGCGGGCCTGGCGGGCACGGTGGCCGGCGACGACACCATCTTCATCGCGGTGAGGGATCCGTCGCTGCTCCAGGCGGTGCGCACGGCGGTGGAGCAGCTCATCCTGCGAGGCCCGTGAAGGGCACGCGGCGCACCCGCTCCCACGGGCCGCCCAGGTAGCGCCACAGCAGCAGCGCGGGCGCATGTCCGTCGAAGGAGGCCCAGCCCGTGGAGAGCTCCGCGAAGGCGGCCGTGGCCTCCTCCGGCGTGGCCTTGTTCATCAGCGTGACGTGGGGCCGGAAGGGCTGCTGGTCCTGCGGCGTGAGCCACCGCGCGAAGGCGCGTGACAGCTCCTGGTGGACGGCGCCCAGGCCTGGCGCCTCCACGTCCACCGCCATGCCCCGGCCCAGCCGGCGCAGCCTTCCGAAGTGGAGCGTGGGGGCGGCGCGTCCGGCGGCGGCTTCGAGCGCGGCCTCCACGCTCATGTGTTCGCGGGGCGGCAGGTGGTGGAAGAGGGAGACGTGCGCGGGGATGAGGTTGCGCTCGGGCGGGAAGTACCGACGGCGCAGCCCGTCCAGGCGCGCGAAGCTCTCCGGATCCGCTTCGGCGGTGATGAGCAGCGGGGCTTCGGTGGACGGGGACATGGGTGGACACTCACGGCGACCGGAGCCCTGCTGGCCCGCTCAGTCCTTCTGCTGCGATGCGAAGAACTGCTTCACCGAGTCATCGGCGGCTTCGCGGTAGTTCGGGATGCGGGCGCGGTCGGCTTCGGCGAGCGCCTGCTTCATGCGCGCCGCATCGAAGTCATGGCAGTAGCACGGCGTTCCCGGCTGCTGGCGCCAGGAGTCCGCGAGGCCCCCAGCGTCGACGGGGTCGAAGCCGAGCTCGTCCACGAACTGGAGCACCTTTGCCCGCGCCTCCGGGGGATCGCCCGCGACGGACAGGGAGATGCGGCCCGGCGTGCCCCGGGGCGCGGCCTTCTCCAGGAGGCTCTTGAAGTAGATGTTGTTGAAGGCCTTGATGACCGGCCGGCCGAGCTGCTTCGCGACCCACTCACTCTCCAGCATGCCGCCGTTGATCTCCGCGATGTCGCCATCCCGGGCGGGGTAGTAGTTGCCCGTGTCGATGACGACGACCTCCTTCGGCACGCTCGCGAAGAGGTCCTTCGGCAGGTCGCGGATCGCCTTCTCGGGGATCGACACGACGACGACCTCCACGCCCTTCACCGCGTCGGTGAGGGTGACGGCCTTCGCGCCCGTCTCCGCCGCTAAGTCCCGCAGCGTCTCCGGCCCGCGCGAGTTCGCGATCACCACCTCATGCCCCAGCTTGACCCAGTGCCGGGCGAGGGTTCCACCAATGAAGCCGGCGCCAATGATTCCAATCTTCATGTCGCGATTCCTCCAGGGAGCGCTCCCTTAACGCCCTCGCCGGTCCGCGCCCCGCCCATCGCCAGGGCCACGCACCCCCTGTCGGGTTTCGTAACTTCGGCGAGCGGGTGTCATCACCGGACGCACCAGGGCGGCTCGACCCCAGCGTCCGCGGCGTCTTCCCGCCCCGGTGGCGCCTGTCGCCGGGAGGCCCCGGGCCGGCCGTGGCCGCATGCCCGGCGCCGCGAACCATGGCGACCTTGCAGGTAGGGTTTCATGGAAGCCACCTCAATGGACCCGGGCCGGTGCCCCTGCGTGGAGCGGACAGTGTCCGTGACGGAGGAGGGCAGGGGGCTTCCGCCGTGTCCGACCCATTCGCTAACGTTCCGCGCCGGTCGGTCTTTGGGGGCCGACCGCGAGGCCATGTCGACCCACACTTCCGAACTGGTCGCTGCCTTCCTTGTAGGGGGCGCGCGGGCCTTGTCTCCCGACGAGGAGGTCGGGCTCGCGTCCGTGCTGACGGAGGTCATCGCGCGCTGTGAGCAGGCGTGGTCCGGTGCCTGGCTCAAGCCCGGGGACTTCGCCGCGCACCTGGGCCTGCACACGTCCAAGGAGGAGCCTCCCGCGAAGGCGCTGGCCTCGCTGTGCTGCGAGGACCTGTACCTGGCGCTGGCGGCGGTGGAGGGGCACCGGGCCGCCCTGGGGGCGCTGGAGGCCACCGCGCTGGTTCCCGCCGGCCGCGCGGTGCGCCGCGTGGAGGACTCGAACGCGTTCGTGGACGAGGTGCTCCAGCTCACCCGGCTGAGGCTCCTGGTGGAGGAGGGCTCCCAGGTGCCACGCCTCAAGACGTACGCGGGCCGGGGCTCGCTGCGTCGGTGGACGGAGGCCGTGGCGCTGGGCGTGGCGCTGTCGCTCAAGCGCCGGCCGGAGCGCACCAGCCCGCTGGACGACGGGGCGCTCGCCGTCGCGCTGGGAACGCAGGACCCGGAGTTGGAGCTCATCCGTCACCGCTACCGTCCGGCCTTCCGCGCCGCCTTCGCCGAAGCGCTGGCGGCCCTGTCCCCGCGCGACCGCAACCTGCTGCGCCTGGGGCTCGTGCAGGGCCTGGGCGTGGAGTCGCTGGGGGCGCTGCACCAGGTGCACGCCTCCACGGTGTCGCGGTGGATGGCGAAGGCCCGGGACTCGCTCCTGGAACACACCCGCGAGGGCCTGGCCCGGCGGCTCGCGTTGAACACCTCGCAGCTCGACAGCCTGTTGCGCGTCCTGGACGGCAGCCTGGAGGTCAGCATCGCGTCCCTCTTGAAGGAAGGCTGAAGGCCGTCCATGTCCGATTCCGCGTCCCACCTGGAGGAGGTCGAGCTGCTCGACCTCGCGGACGGCATCCCCTCACCGGCCCTGCGCTCGCGCGCGGAAGCGCACCTGGATGCGTGCCCGTCCTGCCGGGACGCCCTGGCGGAGTTCCTGCGCGTGCGTGCCGCGCCCGCGCCCGACGTGCACGCTGCGCGCACGGTGCTGCTCGTGTCGGAGTCTCCGGGCGCGCGCCTGTCCGCCTCGGGAATGCCGCTCATCGCGCAGGGCACTGTGCTGGGCCGCTACGTGGTGCTGGAGCGGCTGGGCGCGGGGGGGATGGGCGTCGTCCACGCGGCCTATGACCCAAGCCTCGACCGTCGCATCGGCCTGAAGCTCTTGCGCACGCTGCCCGAGGCTGACGGCACGGGGGGCATGACGGAGCGGTTGCTGCGCGAAGCCCAGGCCGCCGCGCGCACGCGCCACCCGCACGTCGTCACCGTGCACGACGTGGGCACGTTCGGCAGCGTGGTCTTCATCGCGATGGAGCTGGTGGAGGGCGGCACGCTGCGCCAGCACCTGCGGGCCTCCGAGCGCCCGTGGCGCGACGTCGTGCGGCTGTACCTCCAGGCGGGCAGGGGGCTCGCGGCGGCGCACGCGGCGGGCGTCGTGCACCGGGACTTCAAGCCGGACAACGTGCTCGTGGACAAGGAGGGGCGCGCCCGGGTGACGGACTTCGGGCTGGCGCGCGTGGAGTCCGCGACCGCCACGCCAGCGCCTTCAGGAGACACGCCCCGCATCGACGCCGGCACGGGTGACATCGTGTCCCCGAGCCTTCCGGCGGTGGTCACCACCGTCGCGGGCACGCCCGGCTACATCGCTCCGGAGGTGCTCGCGGGAGCCCCCGCGGACGCGCGCTCGGATCAATACGCCTTCTGCGTGTCGCTGTACGAAGGGCTGCACGGCCAGAAGCCGCCGTCGCCGGAGCAGGGAGGCCTGGCGAACCGGGGCGCCGTGCCCCGCGCCGTGCACGCGCTGCTCGTGCGGGGCCTGTCACCGGAGCCGGGCGCGCGGCACCCCTCCATGCCGGCCCTGCTCGACGCGCTGGAGCGCGCCGCCTTCCCCGCGTTCAGCAAGAAGGTGGCGGTCGCCGGGGTGGGCGCGGGCCTGCTCGCCGTCGCGGCCACCGTGTTCGTGGTGATGGGCGCGCCGCCCTGCGTGGAGGATTCGCCGCGGCTAGTGGGCGTCTGGGACGCGGACAGGAAGGCCGCGCTGCTCAAGGCCTTCCAGGCCACGGGAGCGCCGGGCGCGGTGGCCGCGCACGAGGCCGCCTCACGCGCGCTGGATGCGTATGCCGCGTCCTGGCACGACAGCCGCCGTCAGGCCTGCGAGGCCACGCGGGGACGCGGCAACCAGTCCGAGGCGGTGATGGACCTGCGGATGAACTGCCTGGAGCGCCGGCGCCGCGAGCTGGGGGCGCTCACGGACGTGCTCCTCACCGCGAACCGGGACGGCGTCGCGAGCGCCCCGGAGACGGTGCAGGCCCTGAGCCCCCTGTCCCGCTGCGCGGACGTGGAGGCGCTCTCGCAGCCGGTGCCCCCGCCGGAGCGCCCTGAAGTCGCGGCGCGCGTGAAGGCCGCCTACGCGAAGCTCGACGAGGCGCGCGCCCGCCTGCGCGCGGACCGGTGGCAGGAGGCCGTGGACCGCGTGGGCCCCGTCGTCACCGAGGCGGAGGCGCTCGGCTACAAGCCGCTCCTGGGCGAGGCCCTGCTCGTCGAAGGCGAGGCGCGCGCCATGCTGCGCGACGAGGCGGCCACCGCGACGCTGCGCCGCGCGATGCTGGCGTCGCTCGCGGGCCGCGACGACCTGCACGCCACCGAGGCCGTGGTGCAGCAGGTCTACGTTGACGCTGAGGTCGCCCAGCGTCCGGAGCAGGCGAAGCTCCACGCCGAGCAGGCCCAGGCCCTGCTGGAGCGCGCGGGAGGCAACGCGGAGCTGGAGGCGCGGCTGCTCGAGTCCCAGGCCAGCTCGCTCGTGCAGCAGGCCCGCGCCGCCGAGGCGTTGCCCCTCCTCCAGCGGTCCCAGTCCCTCCAGGAGCGGCTGTACGGCAAGGACTCCCCGCGGCTGGCCCGGGGGCTGCTGCTGCTGTCGTCGGCCCTGCGGAAGATGGGGCGGAGCGAAGAGGCGCTCGTGCACAACCAGCGCACGCAGGCCCTGCTCGAAGCGGCCTATGGCCCGGACCATCCCAAGGTCGCGATGGTGCTCAACAACCGGGGCAGCACGCTGATGGAGCTGCGCCGCTACACGGAGGCGCGCGACTGCTTCCAGCAGGGCCTCGCCCGCTACGAGCGCATGTTCGGCCCGGGCCAGCCGGTGCGCTACGTCCTCGGCCTGCGCGCGAACCTGGGCGCGGTGGTCTTCACCCTGGGCCTCTACGCGGAGGCGGAGCGGCAGCTGCGCGAGGCCCTGACCCTGTCCCAGGCGCAATTCCCTCCAGGCTCCACCTACCGCGTGCGCACGGGCAACAACCTGGCCCTGGCGATCATCAACCAGGGCCGCATGGCGGAGGCGCTCACGCTGCTCGATGCGCTGGAGGCGGAGCGGGAGGCGGCGACCCTGGATGGGCGCAAGGATCCCATTTTCGCCCAGCCGCCGCTGAACGCGACGGAGGTCCACCTGCGCATGGGCCGGCCGGACCTGGCCGTCGCGTCCGCGAAGCGCGCGGTGGCCATCCTCCGGGACATGGGCGCGGAGGCCGACCTGGGCTACGCCCTGCGCAACCTGGCCAGTACGCTCGCACGGGCAGGGCAGCTCTCCGAGGGCTGGCGCGCGGCCCAGGAGGCCCTGGCCCTGCACCAGAAGCTCGCGGGGGCGACCGCGCCGCCGTACCCCGAACTGGGGCAGACGCTGGGAGAGCTGGCCCTGGAGCGCGGCGACGCGGACGGTGCCTGCGGGTGGCTGGGCGAGGCCCTGGCGCAGTGGGAGAAGACGGAGGCGCCGCCCCTGGAGCTGGCCGTCATCCGCTTCACCCTGGCGCTCGCCCTGCGCAAGGCCCACCGCGAGCCGGAGCGGGCCCGGGCCCTGGTGACCGCCGCCCGCGACGCCGTGCTCCCCACCCCGGAGCCCCGCGTGCTGCGGCTGTCCGAACTGGAGGCCTTCCTGCGCGAGCGGTGAAGACCGCCGCCGGGGGCTGCTAGGGTCGCGGTCCCTATGCGAACCCTCGTCGGACTGACGGCCTCGGGCTGGACGGAGAAGGCCCGGTGGGCCCTGGATCACCACCGCGTCGCCTACCGCTTCCACGACTACATCCCGCTCATCCAGGAGCGCTGGCTGCGCAAGCAGGTGGCCCCCGGCACGAAGGGCTCGGTGCCGCTGCTCGTCGATCCGCCCGGCGCCGCCGTCCAGGGCTCCTTCGCCATCGCGAAGCGCGCGGAGGAGCTGGGGCAGGGCGCTCCGCTCTTCCCCCAGGAGCACCTGGCGGCCATCACCCGCTGGAACGACACCAGCGAGCAGGTGCTGGACGTGGCGCGCACCTACGCGATGCCGCGCATGCTCGCGAGCACCGGGGCCCAGGCCGAAGCGCTGCCGAAGTTCGTGCCGGGCTGGCTGCGCCGGCTGTCCGCGCCCACCGCCCGCCTGGGCATGCGCTACGTCATGAGCAAGCACCAGGTGCCCGTCAGCACCGAGGACGCCATCGAGGCCACCGTCGTCCCCGCCTACGAGCGGCTGCGCGCGGCGCTGGGCGGCCGGCCCTACCTGGAGGGCGTCTTCACCTACGCGGACATCACCGCCGCGGTGATGCTCGTGCTCGCGCGCCCCGTGGACGACCGCCACCTGCCGCTGGGCCCCGCCACGCGCGAGGTGTGGACCCACGCGGGCCTCGCCGCGCGCTTCCCGGACCTCATCGCCTGGCGCGACGCGCTCTACGACAAGCACCGCCGCACCTGACGCCAGGCCAAAAGCAGACGGGCTGCCTCCCGGCAAGGGGAAGGCAGCCCGTCCCGGGCTTCAGGCGCGCGTGGGGCGCGTCTCAGTCCGCCGCGGGCTTCACGCCCTTGGCGTTGTCCACCAGCACCTTGGCGAAGGTGAGCCCGTCGGGGCCCGCATCCGCCTGGATGGTCTCTCCCGGTGCGAACTCGCCGCTCAGGACCTTGAGCGCGAGCGGATCCAACAGGTACTTCTGCACGGCCCGCTTCAGCGGCCGGGCGCCGTACGTCGGGTCGTACCCGCGCTCGGCCAGGAGCTCCCGCGCGTTGTCCGTGAGGTCCAACGCCAGGCGCTTGCCCTGGAGCAGCTTCTGGAGCTTCGCCAACTGGATGTCGACGATGCGGTAGATGTCCTTGCGCCGCAGCGGTTCGAAGATGACGACCTCGTCCACGCGGTTGAGGAACTCCGGACGGAAGTGCCCGCGCAGCGCGTCCATCACCTCGCCGCGCGTCTTCTCGTTGAGCACCTCCGTGCCCGCCATGCCGTCCTGGATGGCCTGCGAGCCGATGTTCGACGTGAGGATGAGCACCGTGTTGCGGAAGTCCACCGTGCGGCCCTGGCTGTCCGTCACCCGGCCCTCATCCAGGATCTGGAGCAGGATGTTGAACACGTCGTGGTGCGCCTTCTCGATTTCGTCGAAGAGCACCACCGTGTACGGCCTGCGGCGCACGGCCTCCGTGAGCTGGCCGCCCTCCTCGTAGCCCACGTAGCCCGGGGGCGCGCCGACGAGCCGCGACACCGCGTGCTTCTCCATGTACTCGGACATGTCGATGCGGACCATCGCCGTGTCGTCGTCGAAGAGGAACTCCGCCAGCGCCTTCGCCGTCTCCGTCTTGCCCACGCCCGTGGGGCCCAGGAAGATGAACGAGCCGATGGGCCGGTTCGGATCCTGCAACCCGCTGCGCGCGCGGCGCACGGCGTTGGACACGGCCTCAATGGCGCTGCGCTGGCCAATCACGCGCTGCGCGAGCCGGTCCTCCATGTGCACCAGCTTCTGCATCTCGCCTTCCAGCAGCTTGGAGACGGGGATGCCCGTCCACTTGGCCACCACGGAGGCGATGTCCTCGGAGTCCACTTCCTCCTTGAGGAACTTCTGGTGCTTCTGCAGCTCCGCCAGCTTCGCGTTCTGCGCCGCGACCTCCTTCTCCAGGCCCGGGATGACGCCGAACTTCAGCTCCGCGGCGCGGTTCAGGTCGCCCTGACGCTCCGCCGCGGCCTGATCGTTGCGCGCCTTCTCCTGCTTCTCCTTGAGCGTGCGCAGCGCGGCGATGGACTTCTTCTCCTCGTCCCAGTGCGCCTTGAGCGTGTTGAACTTCTCGTTGAGGTTCGCCAGCTCCTTCTCGATGTGGGCCAGGCGCTCGCGCGAGTGCGGATCCGTCTCCTTGCGCAGGCCCTCGCGCTCGATTTCGAGCTGCGTCACCTTGCGGCGGATGTCGTCGATCTCCGTGGGCATGGAGTCGATTTCGATGCGCAGGCGGCTGGAGGCCTCATCCACCAGGTCGATGGCCTTGTCCGGCAGGAAGCGGTCCGCGATGTAGCGGTGGCTGAGCGTGGCCGCGGCGACGAGCGCGCTGTCCTGGATGCGCACGCCGTGGTGGACCTCGTAGCGCTCCTTCAGGCCGCGCAGGATGCTGATGGTGTCATGCACGGACGGCTCGCCCACGAACACCGGCTGGAAGCGGCGCTCCAGCGCGGCGTCCTTCTCAATGTGCTTGCGGTACTCGTCCAGCGTCGTCGCGCCAATGCAGTGCAGCTCCCCGCGCGCGAGCGCCGGCTTGAGCATGTTGCCCGCGTCCATGGCGCCCTCGGCCTTCCCGGCGCCCACGAGCGTGTGCATCTCGTCGATGAAGAGGACGATCTCCCCGGCGGCGTCGGACACCTCCTTGAGGACGGCCTTCAGGCGCTCCTCGAACTCGCCGCGGTACTTCGCGCCGGCCACCATCGCGCCCAGGTCCAGGGTGATGAGGCGCTTGTTCTTCAGGCCCTCCGGCACGTCGCCGTCCACGATGCGTCGGGCCAGACCCTCCGCGATGGCCGTCTTGCCCACGCCCGGCTCACCGATGAGGACGGGGTTGTTCTTGGTGCGGCGGCTGAGCACCTGGATGCAGCGACGGATCTCCTCGTCGCGGCCGATGACGGGATCCAGCTTCCCGGCGCGCGCGGCCTCCGTGAGGTCGCGGCCGTACTTCTCCAGCGCCTGGTAGGTGGACTCCGCGTCCGCGCTCGTCACGCGGCCGGACCCCCGCACCTCCTTGAGGCCCGCCTGCACGCGCTCGCGCGTCACGCCCGAGGACTTCATCGCCTCGCCCACCGCGCCCTTGTCCTGCGTGAGCGCCAGGAGCAGGTGTTCGGAGGAGGTGAACTCGTCCTTGAGCGCCTTGGCCTCGTCCTCGGCCTTGTCGAACGTCTTCATCAGGCGCTGGCTGAGCATGGCGCTCTCGCCGCCCTGCATGCGCGGCAGTTTCTGCAGCGCGTCACCGAGCCGGCCGGCGAACAGCTTCACGTCCACGCCAATCTTGCGCAGCAGGGGTTCGACGAGGCCGTCCTTCTGACCCAGGAGCGCCGTGGCCAGGTGCTCCGGTTCGTAGTGGGGATTGTCGGCCCGGCGGGCGAGGGACTGACCCTCCTGGATCGCCTCCTGTGCCTTCACCGTATATTTGTCGAGTCGCATGCCTTGAACGTAAGAGCCGGGACCCCCTTGGCAAGACGACACTCGCCGTACGGCTTCCGATTTCCACGGAATACTTTGAGCCGCTGGAAGCAGCCGGGTTTTCGTGGTGACGAAGTTGCCAGCGGGTGGGGGGGTCGGTTATAGGCGGCGCCCATCACTGGGGGCTTCACTGGACGCGCACGGCGGCTATCTCGTTCGACTCGACACCTTCTCCGGGCTGGCGCTGGTGCGTCTGGCCCGGGAGGCCCTGTCGATGGACAGCGCCCCGGGAGCCACGGCCCTGCGCGTCACCATCAACCGCCGCCGCAAGGTGGTGCGCCTGGCCTTCCTGGGGCCGTTCTCCCAGGGACGGCAGGGGGCCCACTGGTACGCGGCCCACCACGCGCTCGCCCGGCTGCTGTCCGCCGCCGCCAACGCCACCGTGCACGCCTACGTGTACGACGCGGACGAGGGCGAGGAGGTCATCGCCTACGGCAACGGCCGGCGCGTGGGGGGGGAGCGGGTGGTGTACGAGGAGGCGGAGCTGCCGTGCCCCCTGGATGAGGTGGACGACGAGGTCTTCACCCGCCTCCAGTCGCGCTGGCCCATGGGGCATCTGGCGTACGTGTTCGGCCTCACCCGGGATGAGCTGCTGCGCATCCCCAAGGCCCCCCTGGCCCGCGTGGTGCCCCTGGAGGGCACGGACGCCGCCGCGGAGGCGGACGCGATGGCGGCCCTGGAGTCGCTGCTGCTGGGCCCCGCCCAGCCCCCCCGCGCCGAGTCGGACGCGGGCTGAAGCCCGCCGAACGGCGCCGCGCTGCGTCAGCCGCCTGCCTCCGTCCGGGGTCGCACCCGCACGGTGGGTCTCAGGGGTCTTCGGGGGTTCCGTCCAGCGTGACGATGGCGTCGCGCACGCCCTCGCTGCGGAAGTACTGGGCGAGCAGGACGAAGCCGCCGGCCACGAGCGCGGTGGGCACCACGGAGGTGGCCATCAGCAGGTAGGGCACCAGCGGGAGCAGGTCCGCTGCGATGGGATCCTGGAACTCGGGCAGGGCCTTGAAGCCCTCCACCATGACGCCGCTGGTGCGCTGGGCCACCACGGTCCACTGGGCCCCGTCGATGGTGCGCAGCACGGCGGCGAAGATGCCCGCGGTGCCAATCAGCTGCCGGAAGCCGTCCCGGGGAATGCCGTCAGGGGCGCGCAGCAGGCGCCTGGAGGCGAAGAAGAGCAGGGTGCACACCAGCGTGAGCCCGGTGAGGACGACCACGCGCGGCTCGCGCACGTGCTCCATGGCGGACAGCTGCGTCTCCACGATGCGCTGGGTGAAGGCGGGGTCCTTGTTGCCGAGCAGGCCCAGCGTGGGCGCCTTCTCCAACTGGTGCGTGCGGTGCTTCTCGAACTCCAGCAGGACGGAGGCTTCGTTGCAGGACAGCACCCCCGTCAGGGCGGAGAGGACCAGGCAGATGGACGCGGCCCACCGCACGCCCCGGGGGAGCGCGCCCGGGCGGGTGACTTCAGGAGGCTTCACTTCCGGCTGGCCTCCACGTAGCGCAGGCGCAGGTCGGACAGGAGGCCGTCCACCAGCTTCTCCTCGTCGGCGGTGAGGTTGCCGCGCGTCTTCTCGCGGAGCATCGCCAACAGGTCCAGGTTCTGCCGGGCCGAGGGCAGGTCCCTCTCCACGCGGCCCGTGTCCGGGTTCGGCGCGCCGCCCAGGTGGATGAGGACGGCGGAACCCAGCCCGACGACGAAGGTGCTGAACGACAGGGACTCCTCGGAGGCGGGGCTCGCTTCCCCCGTCATCACGAAGGTCTCACCCCGCTTCTCCGAAGGGCTCATTCGGCCGCCTTGTCCTCGTCGTTGGAGCCTTCGGAGTCTTCCGCGTCGTCGACGTCATCCTCTTCGTCGTCCGCGTCATCCTCCTCGTCGTCCAGGTCGTCGTCCTCGTCGTCGTCCAGGTCGTCGACCTCGCCGTCCATCCGCGTGTCGATGGGAACGGCCTTGTCGGCCACGTCCGGCAGCTCCTCGAGGTGCTTCTTGACCGCTTCCTCGACGGCCAGGTCGCCGCGCTGGTAGCGCTCCGTGGTGCGCTTGTCGAGGTGCTTCGGGTTGATGCCATCCGCCATGATTCAAATCCTCGGAATTGCTTGGAAAACAGCGCGCCACCTTATAGCAGGAGGGGCGCCTGTCAACGCCGCTGTCCCTGGCACCTGGAACCGATGAACGTCCCGCCCCGTCCCCCACTTCCCCACGGCCCGTACCTGCTGTGCGACGACAGCCTCCGCCCGGAGCTGTCCCTGGTGGAGAAGGCCGAGCGCCTGCTGGCCGGTGGCGCCCGGGTGCTGCAGCTTCGCATGAAGCACACGCCGCCCCGGGAGGCCCTGGCCGCGGCCCGGGCGGTGGTGGCCCGTTGCCGGCAGGCGGGCGCGCTGTGCCTGCTCAACGACCGGGTGGACCTGGCGCTCCTGGCGGACGCGCACGGGGTGCACGTGGGGGACGAGGACCTGCCCCCGGAGGCGGCGCGGGAGCTGCTGGGGCCCGGCCGGCTCGTGGGCGTCACCGCGCGGGGCACGCAAGGGGCCCGGGCGGCCCTGGCGGCCGGAGCGGACTACGTGGGCGTGGGGCCCCTGTTCGGCACCACGACGAAGCAGGTCCAGGCCCCGGTGCTGGGGCTGGAGGCGTTCAAGCGGGTGGTGGCGGAGAGCCCGCTGCCGGTGGTGGGCATTGGCGGGGTGGGGCTCGCCAACATCGCCCGGGTGGCGGCGACGGGGGCGCACGGCGCGGCGGTGGTGTCGGATGCCCTGCTTGCCCAGGACATCGCCGAGCGGGTGCGGCTGCTGGCGGAGGCCTTTGACAGGGGCGCCCGGGGGGCTAGCCTCGAAACAGGGTAGTACCGCCCACCATGAACCATCCGCCTCCGCGTCACCACGGGACGACCCCGCGCCGTCCCAACATCGGCCTCAGCCCTGACTGGGCCCAGCCGGCCGACTCCGCCTTCCCCCGCTACGAGCTGAAGGTGCCCTACGCGGAGGCGGTGCTGCGCGCGGGGGGCCTGCCCTTCGTGCTGCCCTACACGGATGACGCCTCCTGCGTGGACGCGTACCTGGAGCGCGTGTCGGGCATCGTCGTGACGGGGGGCGCGTTCGACATCCCCCCGTCCGCGTACGGCGAGGAGGTGCGCGAGGGCATGGGGCCGCTGAAGGAGGGGCGCACGGCCTTCGAGGCCCAGCTCATCCGGGGCGCGCTCAAGCGCAACCTGCCGGTGCTGGGCGTGTGCGGCGGCATGCAGCTGTTGTGCGTGGTGCTGGGCGGCACGCTGTTCCAGGACATCCTGCGGGAGGTGCCCGGCGCGCGCGACCACGAGCAGAAGCATGACCGGACCCAGCCGCAGCACCCGGTGGAGGTGAAGAACGGCACGCTGCTGGCGGAGGCGGTGGGCCACGGGCAGCTGATGGTGAACTCCACGCACCACCAGGCGGTGAACAAGCCGGGCACGGACGTGGTGGTGAGCGCGGTGTCGCCGGAGGGCGTGGTGGAGGCCATCGAGTCCACCGCGCACACCTTCGCGCTGGGCGTGCAGTGGCACCCGGAGCTGATGTTGAGCACCATCCCGGTGCACCTGGGCGTCTACAAGTCGCTGGTGCAGAAGGCGCGCGAGCACCGCCGGTGAGGCCGCGCGTCCTGCTGCTGGCGGGCCTGGAGCCCACGGGCAGGGCCGGGCTGCTGGCGGACGTCGCCGCGGTGCGCGCGCGCGGCGGCGACGCGGTGGCGGTGCCGTCGGCCCAGACGGCGCAGGGGACGCACACCTTCGCCGTGGTGCCCGCGGCGCCCCGCATGCTGACGGCGCAGGTGACCGCGGCGCGCGAGTGGGGCCCGCTGCACGCGGTGAAGTGGGGCGTGGTGCCCGGCCCGTCGCAGCTCGCCACCGCGCGGGCCGCGCTCAAGGGCACCGACGCGTGGTGGGTGGTGGATCCGGTGGTGCGCTCGTCGCGCGGCCAGGTGCTGTCGCGCCTGTCGCCCCGGCACTACCTGGCGCTGGCGGGTCCGCGCGTGGTGGTGACGCCCAACCTGGAGGAGGCGGCGTGGCTGCTGGGCCGGCCCCCGCTGGGCACGGTGGAGGAGGCGCAGGAGGCCGCGGAGGCCCTCTGCCGGGTGGGCTTTGGCGCGGTGCTGGTGAAGGGCGGGCACCTGCCGCAGGGCCAGGGCCTGGCGGACGTGCTGGCCTTCTCCGGCCGCACGCTGGTGATGCGGGGACGCCGGCTCAAGCGGCCCCCGGAGCGCCGGGGCACGGGCTGCCGGCTGGCGTCCGCGCTGGCGGCGGAGCTGGGCCGGGGCACGGGGCCGGAGGCCGCGGTGCGGGCCGCGCGCGAGCACGTCACGCGCTACCTGCGCACCGGCCGCGACTGACGCGAGCAGGGCAGGGCAGGGGGCTGAAGCCCGCGACCGGGGCGCGGTGAGCCGTGCCCCGGAACCGCCAGGAGGTCAGTCGCCCCGGGCGCGGCTCTCGAAGCGGGTGAACTCCGACAGGAACACCATGTCCACGGAGCCGATGGGGCCGTTTCGCTGCTTGGCGACGATGAGCTCCACGGGGATGACCGCGCCGCCTCCGCCACCACCACCACCACCGCCACCACCGCCGCCGCCCTCGCCGCCTTCGCCCTCGTCCTGATCCTCGCGGTGGATGAACATCACCACGTCGGCGTCCTGCTCGATGGAGCCGGACTCACGCAGGTCCGACAGCATGGGCTTGCCGCCCTTGCGCTCCTCCACCTTCCGGTTGAGCTGGCTGAGCGCGATGATGGGCACCGACAGCTCCTTGGCCAGCTGCTTGAGCGCACGGGAGATCTCCGCGACTTCCAGCTGGCGGCTCTCCACCTTGCCCTTTTGGTGCATGAGCTGGAGGTAGTCGATGACGATGAGCGACAGGCGCGGATCCTTCTGCTTCACGCGCCGCGCCTTGGCGCGCAGGTCGAACGGGGAGAGGCCGCCGGAGTCGTCGATGTAGATGGGCGCGTTGTAGAGCGCGCCCGCCATCTCCTGGAACTTCTCCTCGTCGTGCGGCGACAGCCGGCCGCCGCGCAGCTTCTTCATGTCCACGCGCGCCGTGGACGCGAGCAGACGCATGAGGAGCTGATCCGCGGGCATTTCCAGGCTGAAGATGCCGACCGCCTTGTCCTCCTTGAGCGCCGCGTGCACCGCGATGTTCATCGCGAGCGACGTCTTGCCGATGCCGGGACGCGCCGCGAGGATGATGAGCTCACCCGCATGCAGGCCGGTCAGCTGCATGTCCAGGTCGATGAAGCCCGTGGACAGGCCCGTCACACCCGTGGACGCGGCCTTCATCTTGTCCAGCAGGTCGAGCGTCTGCTCCATCAGCTCGCTGACGGGCCGCAGGTCGCCTTCGCGCTTCTTCTCCGCGAGCAGGAAGACCTTGCGCTCCGCCTCGTCGAGCAGGACCTCCAGTTCGCCCGTCTCCTGGCTGGCCAGGTCCTGGATCTCCCGGCCCACGTTGGCCAGGCGCCGGCGCAGCGCCTGATCCTTGACGATGTGGGCGTACTGCACGGCGTTGGCCGCCAGCGGGACGACCTGGTCCAACCCCATCAGGTACGCGGGGCCGCCCACCGCGACGAGCTGCCCGAGGATCTTCAGCTCCTCCGCGAGCGTCAGGTGGTCCACCTGCTTGCTCTGCGCGTCCAGCCGCATCATCGCGGCGAAGATCTGCGCGTGCGAGGGACTGGAGAAGTCATCCGAGTGGATGACCTCCGCCACGGGCGTGATGAGCCCGTTGTCCGCCAGCACGGCGCCGAGCACCGCGCGCTCCGCGGCGAGATCCTCATGGACCCGCCGACCTTCCCTACCGTCCAGGACGTTCTGCATGGCTGCTTGGAACCTCTACTGCCAGCGTCTGACACGTTCGGCGGAACGTCCAGTTTCCCGGCAACAGCCCTGTAGCAATGGGCGGGACCCGGACGCCCCGTGAAGGGGAATCACCGCAGGCCGCACCCGGCGGCCCTGGGCCTTGGGACAAAGCAAAAGGGCCGCCCGGCTTCCCGGACGGCCCCTTCGCTTGAAACGACGTCAGGTGAGGCGGTGGACTACTCGGCCACCACGTCGACCTTGATCTTCGCCGTCACTTCGCGGTGCAGGCGCAGCTCCACGTCGTAGCTGCCCAGCGACTTGATGGGCTCGGCCAGGTGCAGCTGGCGGCGGTCCACCTGCTGACCCTGGGAAGCGAGCGCCTCGGCGATGTCCAGCACCGTGACGGAGCCGAAGAGCTTGTCCTGCTCGCCGACCTTGCGCTTGATGGTGACCTTGACGGCGCCAAGCTTCTTGGCCTGCTCGTCGGCAACGCCCTTGAGCTTGGCGCTGCGAGCGGTCTGCACGGACTTCTCGTGCTCCAGCTGGCGCAGGTTCTGCTCGCTCGCCAGCACGGCCTTCTTGCGCGGCAGAAGGAAGTTCCGGCCGAAGCCGTCCTTCACCGTGACGAGCTCGCCGGACTTGCCGAGATTGTCGATGTCCTCACGCAGAATGAGCTTCATGTTCAGTCTCCTGGGGGACCCGGCGGCTAGCCGACGACCGCGTTGTAGGGGAGGAGCGCGATGCCACGGGCGCGCTTGATGGCGATCGCCACCTCACGCTGGTGCTTCGCGCAGTTGCCGGAGATGCGGCGGGGGATGATCTTGCCGCGCTCCGTGACGAAGTACTTCAGCGTCGCCTGGTCCTTGAAGTCCACCGACGCGTTCTTCTCCGCGCAGAACCGGCAGACCTTCTTGCGGCCGAAGCCACGACCACCACGCTTGTCGTCGTCGCCACCCATGCCGCCGCGGTCGCCACGATCGCCGCCGCGGTCGCCGCCGCGGTCACCACCACGGTCGCCACCGCGCGAACCGCCGCCGTAGCTACCGCCACCACCACCACCGGGGCCGCGGGAACCGCCAGCGCCCTTGCTATCCATGCCGTTGCTCATGAACGTTCTCGTTTCCTGGAAGGTTTGGGGAAGGACCCAAGAGGAGGCTTACGCCTCTTCGGGGGCATCCTCTTCCGCGTCGGGGCCAACGAAATCGGGGGCCTCGGCCGCACCACGGAAGCCGCCACCCTCGCGCTCCGCGGGGGCACCCGGACGGGTCTCCTCCACGTCACCGGCCAGCTTCAGGTCCTCGAGGACCGGACGCGTCTCCGGGTCCACCTCGTCCGCGATCTTCACGGAGATGTACCGGGTGACCTCGTCCAGGTTGCGCAGGTTGCGCTCGATCTCCGCCACCAGCTTGCCGCTGCCGAGGAAGCTCGTGTGGACGTAGATGGCGCGGGGCTGCTTGGCCACGGGGAACAGGGTCTTCTTCTTCCCCCACACCGTGAAGCGCAGCACCTTGCCCTGCTCGCGGTCGACGATGCCCCGGACGCGCTCCTTGAGCTTGTCCACGGCGTCATCGGTCAGGTCCGGCTTGACCAGGAAGATGGTCTCATACTCACGAAGCCGCTTGGCGGCCTGCGTCTCTGCCATGTTTCTCTCCCCTTGGGGTCGAGTGCCCCCCGGACCATCCGGGGAGCGGGGAAACGGTTGCTGGCCCTCGAAGGCCGCCACCGGGGACGGGGAAATCATGCGCGCCCGCCACCACCGCGCTTCTTCCCGTCCAACAACACGGGAGGAGGGGGCTTCTAAGTGGCCCCCCTCGCGAAAGTCAAGCAATGCCAGGGAAGGGGCCGTCCGGCCGGGCGCTTTCCCTGCCCGGGGGCGCGGCCGGCGATCAGGCCTTGCGGTTGTGGCGGTTCATCGCCGTGGACAGCCCGTCGCGCACCCAGCTCTCCGTCATGTCCGCCGCTCGGGCAATCAGCTCCTCCAGTTGGCGGCGCTCCCCGTCGTCGAAGTTGGAGAGCACGTAGCCGGACACCCGCTCCTTGGCGTTGGGGCCCTCCGGCTTTCCAATGCCCACCCGCACGCGGATGAAGGCGTCCGCGCCCAGGCAGGTCACCATGCTCTTGAGGCCATTGTGGCCGCCCGCGCCGCCGCCCGCCTTGAGCTGCAGCCGCCCGAAGGGCAGGTCCAGCTCGTCGTGGATGACGAGCACGTCCTGCACGTCCACCTTGTAGAAGCGCGCGGCCTCCGCGACGGAGCGGCCCGACAGGTTCATGAAGGTCTGCGGCTCCACGAAGAGGATGCGCTCGCCGCCCAGGCTCCCCTGGCCCACCCGCGCCTGGAACTTGTCCTGGGTGAGTTCCGCGCGAGCGCGGGCGAGCAGCGCGTCCACCACCATGAAGCCGATGTTGTGCCGGTGGCGCTCGTATTCGCGCCCGGGGTTGCCCAGCCCGCAGATGAGCTTCATGGAAGGCTCCGTAAAGACAGCGGGGCAGGCCCTTCAACAGGCCCGCCCCGCGAAGAAACAAGGAACGGTGGAGAAGGACTACTTCTTCGCCGGCGCCTTGGCCGCGGGGGCCTTCGCGTCGGCCGCCTTGGGGTCCGCCGCCTTGCCCGCCGCCGGGGCCGCGGCGGTGATGGCCGCCGGGGCCGCCGCTTCCGCCGCTTCCGGCGCCGAGAGGACCGCGATGGTGTAGTTGACGTTCGTCTTCACCGACACGCCCTCGGGCAGCTTCACGTCGTTGACGTGAATGGCCTCGGCGATGTTCAGGTTGCTGACGTCCACTTCAATCTGGAGCGGGATGGCGGTGGGGAGCGCCCAGACCTCCAGGTTGCGGCGGATCTGCGTGAGCAGACCGCCCTCGAGCACGCCCGGGGCCTTGCCCGTGAGCACGACGGGCAGGTTGACCTTCACCTGGTCCGTGTCGCGCACCGCGATGAAGTCCGCGTGCAGGATGTCCCGGGTGAGCGGGTCCATCTGGTAGTCCTTCAGCAGCACCTGCTCGCCGCCCGAGCCCAGCTTGATCTGGATCAGCGTGTTGAGCTTGTGCGGGGTGTTGATGGCCGTGCGGATGGCCTTGGGGTCCACGGAGATGTGCAGCGGCGTCTTCAGGTGCTTGCCGTAGACGACCGCGGGGATCTGGCCCTTCGCGCGCAGGCGGCGGGCGGCGCCCTTGCCGGAACCTTCACGCGTGGAGGCTTCGAGGGTGCTCTTGTCGGTGGCCATGGAGGAAGCTCTTTTCAGTGGGGACTGCGGGTGCGACCGGTTCGCCAGGGCGCCCTCGGCATCCCGCCCCCATGGCGGGCCCCGAAGACGGCGCCCGGGCCGTGAGGCCCGTGGAACCGGCAGAGGGGGCCGGACATGCCAGCCGGAGGGGGGCGGCGTCAAGCCGCCCGTCACCACCGGCCCGCGAGGGGCACTCCTCCTGGGGGGACGCCCTGACAGGCGCCCGGGGAGGGGCGCGGGGCGCGGCCTCCCGTCAGGAGGGAAGGGGGCGCTCCCGCGGGGGGCGCGCCGCCGTCAGACGAACAGCGAGCTCAGCGAGTCCGCGCGGTGGATGCGCGCGATGGCCTCTCCGAAGAGCGCGTCGGTGTGGAGCGCGCGGATCTTCGGGCAGGCGCTGGCGCTGGCGGAGAGCGGCACCGTGTCCGTGAAGACGACCTCTTCCAGCACGGAGTCGGTGATGCGCTGGATGGCGGGACCGGACAGGATGGGGTGGACGGCGTAGGCCAGCACCCGGCGCGCGCCCTTGTTCTTCAGCGCGGCGGCCGCCTGGGCCAGCGTGCCCGCGGTGTCCACCATGTCGTCCACCAGGATGGCGTCCTTGCCGCTCACGTCGCCAATGAGGTTCATCACCTCTGAGGCGTTCGCGCGCGGCCGGCGCTTGTCGATGATGGCCAGGCCCGTGTCCAGGCGCTTGGAGTAGGCGCGCGCGCGCTCCACGCCGCCCGCGTCCGGGCTGACGATGACGACGTCGCTCAGCTCCGGGAAGCGCTTGCGCATGTCGTCCAGGAACACCGGCGAGCCGTACAGGTGATCCGAGGGCATGTTGAAGAAGCCCTGGATCTGCCCCGCGTGCATGTCCATGGACACCACCCGGTTGACGCCCGCCACCTCCAGCATGTCCGCCACCAGCTTGGCGGTGATGGGGGTGCGCGCGGCCACCTTCCGGTCCTGCCGCGCGTAGCCATAGTAGGGCATCACGGCGGTGATGGAGCCGGCGCTCGCCCGCTTGAGCGCGTCGCACATGATGAGCAGCTCCATCAGGTGGTGGTTCGTCGGCGGGCAGGTGGACTGGACGATGAAGACGTCCTGTCCCCGCACGTTCTCGCCGATCTCCACGTGGATCTCCCCGTCGGAGAAGGTGTCCACGGTCGCCTTGCCCAACGGGCGCTGGAGATATTCGCAGATGCGATGCGCCAACGCCGGGTTCGAGTTCCCGGCGAACACCTTGAAGTCACGCTGCTGCATGGTGGCGCTGACTAACCCGTGCGAGCGTCGAAGGGAAGAAGCTTAGTCGAGTTCCGCAGCCACCGGAGCGAGCGTCCCGGTCTGCGCCTGGTGAAGGTGTCTCTCGTACTCAATGAGGATGACGCGCTCCATCTGGCTGCGCGTGTCCGCGTTCAACGGGTGGGCAATATCCTTGTACGTCCCGTCCTTCCGTTTTTTCGCGGGCATCGCGATGAAGAGCCCGGTGGAGCCGTGGATCACCTTCAAGTCGCGCACGACGAAGCAGTGATCCAGGGTGATGGTGACGTACGCCTTGAGCTTGTCCTCTTCGACCGGAAACACCCGGACGTCGGTGATGTTCATGGTCCCCCCCGAACCTGAAAGGCCCGAGCTATGGGGAAGCCTGGGACAGACGGGAGGTGAAAAGCAAGCACCCCCGACCCGACGCACCGGGTGACCGTTCACTGGACGGACGGCTCAAGCCCCGAAGGGCCAGTGACTCACCAGGTGGGCGAGGAACGCCAGGTGGTAGACGACGATGATGGCGTAGACCACGGCGCCCGCGCGGATGGCGATGCGGCTGGCCTTGAGCTTGCGGTGCAGGCACAGCAGGCACAGGCCCGCGTTCACGATGAGCAGCTTGGAGAACATGAACAGCAGCGGTGACTGCTCATAGGCCACGCGCATCACCGGGTTGAGCTCCTCCGCCACCCCCAGCTGCAGGAAGAGCAGGGTGAAGAGCCCGTCCAGCAGGTTCAGCATCAACAATCCCACCGACGCGGGCGACATGTAGAAAGAAGCACCCTGCGTCCACGACCCCACCTGCATCCCATTCGCCGTCGCCGCCACGCCCTACCCCCTGGTCCCGTCCATGCTGCCCGGGGGACTCCCTATTCAATTCGCTTGCCAAGTCTTCCGGGGCTTCCTGGAAGCAGCCGGGCAGGCAGGGGTGGATGGGGGGTTGGCAGGCCGGAAACGAAATTGACGGGAAGGGGTGGGTGCCCGAGATTGCCCCCGTTCCAGACCCTCCCCGACGAGCGCCCCTTGCATCAGTTTCCCAAAGATATCGGGTGGATAGAGGTCATCTGCGGCTCGATGTTCTCCGGCAAGACGGAGGAGTTGATCCGCCGCGTCAAGCGCGCGCTGTACGGCCGGCAGAAGGTCCGCGTGTTCAAGCCGCGCATCGACACCCGGTACGACGAGACGCAGGTGGTGAGCCACAGCCAGTTGAAATTGACGTCCGTCCCGGTGGAGAGGGCTGAAGAAATTTTCCGACACCTGCCCTCCGACATCCAGGTGGTGGGCATCGACGAGGTGCAGTTCTTTGGCGGAGAGGTGGTGCAGGTGTGCGAGGCGCTCGCCCAGCGGGGCGTGCGCGTCATCTGCGCGGGACTGGACCAGGACTACCAGGGCCGCCCCTTCGAACCGATGCCCCAGCTCATGGCGGTGGCGGAGTACGTCACGAAGGAGCTGGCCATCTGCGCGGTGTGTGGGAATCCGGCCAATCGCTCGCAGCGCATCATTGGAAGCGGGGAGCGGGTGGTGGTGGGCGCCGCGGGCGAATACGAGCCCCGGTGCCGCAAGTGTCACGTGCCCGAACCCACCGAAGCGAGCCCCCCGCAGACGCTGAAGCTGTTCGACTGAACCCCTGGCGGATGACCCCCGCGAGGGGGAGGTCCGCTGTTCTTTTCGCCTGGAGCTGAACCCCGATGCGGGACACCCTGTACGCGAACGTGCCGTTCCGGTTGAACGAGATGACCCACCACTATGGGCCCCACGTCCATCTGGTGGGCAATCCGTTTCTCCTGTCGCAGCTGGCCACGCTGTGCGCCAAGGGCACGCTCCAGCCGCAGATCAACCGGCTGGTGGAGCAGCTCTACGCGGACCTGGTGAAGACGGTCATCAACGCGGAGTTCCCGCGCAAGATGGTGACCATCCCCACGCGGATGATCGACTCCACGCCCCTGGGCATCTACCAGGGCGAGGTGGTGGACCCCCACCTGCGGGTGGTGACGGTGAACATCGCGCGGGCGGGCACGCTGCCGTCGCAGGTGACGTACGACTTGCTGAACTTCACGGTGGACCCGGCGCTCGTGCGTCAGGACCACATCATCATGAGCCGGATGATCGACGCGGCCCAGGCGGTGGTGGGCTCGGAGATTGGCGGCGCGAAGATTGGCGGCGACATCGACGATGCGTACGTGCTGTTCCCGGACCCCATGGGGGCCACGGGCGGCAGCCTGTCCACGGCGATTTCCCTCTACAAGACGAAGGTGCCCGGGACGCCCCGGCGCATCATCACGTTGAACCTCATCGTCACGCCGGAGTACCTGCGCCGGATGACGAAGGACCACCCGGACGTCATCATCTACGCGCTCCGGCTGGACCGGGGCCTGTCTCCGCCGGAGGTGTTCGGCACCGAGCCGGGCCTGCTCTGGGACAAGGAGCGGGGCCTGGATGACCGGCAGTACATCGTCCCCGGTGGCGGCGGCTTCGGGGAGATCATGAACAACGCCTACGTGTAGACCAAGGGAGTTCCCGGTGACGTTCCACGAGAAGGATGTCGACGTCCTCATCTCCGAGGAGGCCGTGCAGGCGCGCGTGAAGGAGCTGGGCGCGGCGATTACCCGCGACTACCAGGGCAAGGAGCTGACGCTCATCTGCGTGCTCAAGGGCTCCGCGTTCTTCACCATCGACCTGGCGAGGGCCATCGACCTGCCGCTCACGCTCGAGTTCCTGGGCGTGTCCAGCTACCACGGCGGCACGGAGACCACGGGCGAGGTGCGCATCACCACGGACGTGTCCAAGCCCATGGCGGGCAAGCACCTGCTCATCATCGAGGACATCATCGACACGGGGCTCACCATGAGCTTCCTGCTGGAGAACCTCCAGGCACGCCACCCCGCGTCGCTCAAGCTGTGCTCGCTCTTGGAGAAGCCCGCCCGCGCGCGCGCGAAGGTCAACATCGACTACAAGGGCTTCGTCATCGAGGACAAGTTCGTCGTCGGGTACGGCCTGGACTACGGCGAGAAGTACCGCAACCTTCCGTTCGTCGGGGTCTGGAAGAATCCCTGAGCCCGGGCGTCCAGCCCCGGAGGGTGGGGGCCTCAGGACGCCAGGGGCCCCACCCACGTGCCGCCGTCCGGCCGTGTGGAGCGCGCGCGCATGGTGGCGCGCGCGAGCATGCGCAGCATCTCCTGGGACACCCACCACGCCGCGGGACGGCTTGCGTTGCCCGGGAAGCCTCTTCCGGCCGTGCGCGCCCCCTGACTGCGTGAGGAGGCTGCGCATGCGAGAAGCGAACGAGAAGGACGCCCGGCCAGCACCCGCGGGCGGGAATGCGATGCAGAAGTACATGGCGGAAGCGGTGGGCACCTTCGTGCTGGTGCTCGGCGGCGTCGGGGCGGCGGTGCTTGCGGGCGATCGCATCGGCTTCCTGGGCGTGTCGTTCGCCTTCGGCCTGTCGCTGCTCGCCATGGTCTACACGGTGGGCCCCATCTCCGGCTGTCACGTGAACCCGGCGGTGACGGTGGGCCTGCTGCTGGCGGGCAAGTTCGACAAGCGCCATGTCGCCGGCTACGTCATCGCCCAGTGTGCGGGGGCCATCCTGGCGGCGGGGCTGGTGCTGCTCATCGCGAAGGGCGCGCCGGGCGGGTACTCCGCGGGCGTGGAGGGGCTGGGCAGCAATGGCTATGGCGCGGCGTCGCCAGAGGGCTACGGCGGCGGGGCGGCGTTCCTCGCGGAGGTGGCGCTCACCTTCCTGCTGGTGCTGACGGTGCTGGGGGCCACGGACTCGCGCGCGCCGGTGGGCTTCGCGGGGCTGGCCATCGGCCTGGTGCTGACGCTCATCCACCTGGTGGGCATCCCCATCACCAACACGTCGGTGAACCCCGCGCGCAGCCTGGGCCCGGCGCTCTTCTCCGGAGGCGCCGCGCTGGGGCAGCTGTGGATGTTCATCATCGCCCCGCTGCTGGGGGCGGCCTTCGCCGCGGCCGTGTACCGCACGGTGAACCAGCCCGTGACGCAGATCTCCGCCGCGCGCGCGGAGCAGGCGCTGGAGGGCGAGCGGCGGCAGCGGCTGGCTGAGCGCGACGTGGAGAACCCCGCCTGAAGGTTTGAAGGCTTGAAGGCGCCGGACGCACGAAAGCCGTGCCTCGCATGCGGCGGGGCACGGCTTCCTTCTGTGTGGGAGCAGGGGAGGGGAGGCTAGAAGGCGGCGTCGAAGACGACGTCGTTCGCGGCGCCCACGCCCACGCCCACCTGGTAGGACGACACGCGGCGCTCGAAGAAGTTGGTGAGCTCCTGCACGTCCTGCAGGTCCATGAAGTGCAGCGGGTTCTTGGTGTGGAAGATGGGGGACATGCCGAGCATCTGGAGGCGCTGGTCGGCCACGTACTCCAGGTAGCCGCGCATCTCCTGCACCGACAGGCCCATCACGCCGCCGCTCAGGAGGTCCTGGGCGAACTGCGTCTCGCACTCCACCGCCTCGCGGAGCATCTGCACCACGTCGCGCTCCAGGCTGGCGTCGAAGAGCTCCGGCTCCTCCTTGCGCACCGTCTGGATGGCTTCGAAGGCGAACGCCATGTGGGCGCTCTCGTCGCGGAACACCCAGTTGGTGCCCGCGGCCAGGCCGTTGAGCAGGCCCTTGCTGCGCAGGAAGTACACGTACGCGAAGGCCGCGAAGAAGAAGAGGCCTTCGATGCAGCCCGCGAAGCAGATGAGGTTCAGCAGGAACTGGCGCCGGTCCGAGCGCGAGCGCGTCTGGTCCATGGACTGGATGCTGTCCATCCACTTCATGCAGAAGCGCGCCTTGCGCTGGATGGAGGGGATGTTGTCCACCGCCGCGAACGCCTTGGCGCGCTCGGCGGGGTCCGGCATGTAGCTGTCCAGCAGCGTCAGGTAGAACTGGACGTGCAGCGCCTCCTCATAGAGCTGGCGCGACAGGTACATGCGCGCCTCGGGCGCGTTCAGGTGCTTGTAGAGGTTGAGCACCAGGTTGTTGCCGACGATGGAGTCGCCCGTGGCGAAGAAGGCCACCAGCCGGTGGATGAGGTGACGCTCCGCGTCCGTCATCTTCGAGCGCAGGTCCACCAGGTCCGTGGAGAAGTCGATCTCCTCCACCGTCCAGGTGTTCTTGATGGCGTTGCGGTACATCTCGAAGAAGACGGGATACGCCATGGGGCGCAGCGTCAGGTTCATTCCCGGATCGAGCAGCATTTCTTCGGCACTCCCTTACAAGGACGGCACGGGCAACGGATGGGGCAGGGGACGACGGGGCGCGCCGGGGACTACTGGCACGCCTCGCAGGCCTCGGGGTTCTCCAGCGAGCACGCCACCGCTTCGGCTTCCGTGGCCTGCGCCACCGCCTGCGCGGGGGCGGGCGTGGGGGCGGCGGTGATGCCCGGCCCACCCTGGTTCACGGTCGTCTTCGCGATGCGGGTCGCCGGACGCGAGCGCATGTAATACGTGGTCTTCAGCCCCTTCTGCCACGCGTAGAAGTACATCGAGGACAGCTTCCCGATGTTCGGCGTCTCCACGAAGAGGTTGAGCGACTGGCTCTGGTCGATGAAGGCGCCGCGGTCCGCGCCCATGTCCAGGAGCGAGCGCATGGGGACCTCCCACGCGGTGCGGTAGATGGCGCGCAGCGCCTCCGGCAGCTCCGTGAGGTCCTGCACGCTGCCTTCGGCCATCTTGATGCGGTTGCGCGTGGACTCGTTCCACAGGCCCAGCTGCTGCAGGTCGCGCACCAGGTAGCGGTTCACCTGGAGGAAGTCGCCCGACAGCGTCTCGCGCTTGAAGAGGTTGGACACCTGCGGCTCGATGCACTCGTAGCAGCCGGCGATGGACGCGATGGTGGCCGTGGGCGCGATGGCGATCATCAGCGAGTTGCGCAGGCCCACCTTCATGATGCGCGAGCGCAGCGCGTCCCAGCGCAGCGTGTCCTCCGGGACGACGCCCCAGCTGTCGAACTGGAGCTCGCCCTTCGCGGCGCGCGTCTCCGGGAAGGAGGGGTGCGCGCCCAGCTGCTCCGCCAGGTCCGACGAGGTGACGAGCGCGGCGTAGTAGATCTCCTCCGAGATCTTCTTGGAGAGGTTGCGCGCCTCCACGGAGTCGAAGGGCAGGCGCAGCTGGAAGAAGACGTCCTGGAGGCCCATCAGGCCCAGGCCCACCGGGCGCCAGCGGCGGTTGGAGTCCGCGGCGGTGGTGATGGGGTAGTAGTTGAGGTCGATGACGCGGTCGAGCTGCTTGATGGCCAGCTGCGCGTTGGCGCGGAGCGTGTCGAAGTCGAACTTCCCGTCCTTCACCATGCGGCCCAGGTTGAGCGACCCCAGGTTGCACACCGCCGTCTCACCCTGGCTCGTGACCTCCAGGATTTCGGTGCACAGGTTGGACAGGTGGATGACGTTGCCCGGCTGGCCCGTCTGGTTGCTCTTGCGGTTGGAGGTGTCCTTGAAGGTCATCCAGCCGTTGCCCGTCTGGGCGAGCACCTTCATCATCCGGGCGTACAGGTCGCGCGCCTTCACCTTGCGCACGGCCTGGCCCTGCGCTTCGGCCTCCGCGTAGGCCTTCTCGAAGGCGTCGCCGTAGAGGTCGGTGAGGTGGGGGACGAACTTCGGGTCGAAGAGGCTCCACTCCTGGTCGGCCTCCACGCGGCGCATGAAGAGGTCCGGCACCCAGTTGGCCAGGTTCAGGTTGTGCGCGCGGCGCGCCTCGTCACCGGTGTTGTCGCGCAGCTCGAGGAAGTCCTCGATGTCCGCGTGCCACGTCTCCAGGTACACGCAGCACGCGCCCTTGCGCTTGCCGCCCTGGTTCACCGCCGCCACGGACGCGTCCAGCGTCTTGAGCCAGGGGACGATGCCGTTGGAGTGGCCGTTGGTGGACTTGATCAGCGAGCCCCGCGCGCGCACGCGGCTGTACGCCACGCCGATGCCGCCGGAGAACTTGGACAGCATCGCGATGTCCGAATACTTCTTGTAGATGGCGTCCAGCTCGTCCGTGGGCGAGTCCAGCAGGAAGCAGCTGGAGAGCTGCTCGTGGCGCGTGCCGGAGTTGAACAGGGTGGGGGAGGAGGGCAGGTACTCCAGCGAGCTGAACAGGCGGTAGAGCTCAATGGCCTCGCGCGCGTTGTCGCCGGAGATGGCGCACGCCACGCGCAGGAAGAAGTCCTGCGGCGTTTCAATGACCTCGCGCGTCTGCGGGTTCTTCAAGAGGTAGCGGTCGTAGACGGTGCGCAGGCCGAAGTACTCGAACAGGTCGTTGCGGACCGGGTCGATGGCGGCGTTGAGCTTGCGCGCGTTGGCCTGGACGAAGGTCAGCAGGCGGTCCGCGATGAGGCCGTGCTTGTGGCCGGCGGCGACGGACTGGCTGAAGGACTGGATGTCCTGGTTGCTGACCTCCTTCTGGATGAAGGTGGACAGCAGGCGCGCGGAGAGCCGGGCGTACTCGGGCTCCTCCACGATGAGGGCCGCGGCGGTCTGGATGGACAGGCTGTCCAGCTCGCGCGTGGTGGCGCCGTCGTACAGGCCGCTGATGGTCTTGGTGGCCACGCGCATCACGTCCACGCGCGACAGGCCCACGCAGGACTTGCCCACCGCGCGGACGATCTTGTTGAGGTCCACCGGCTCCGCCGTGCCGTTGCGCTTCGTCACCCGCATCGTGGTGGCGAAGTCGCCGCCGGACGACGGGGCCGCGGCGGCGGTGGCCGTGGGGGCGGAGTCGGGGGGCGGCGAGGCGACGACGGTCGGCTTCAGGGGCGTCTGGACGGTCAAGGGCGTCTCACTCCGGACAAGGCAAAAGCGCAGCCATCAGGACGCGAACCGCCGTCCTGCTCGGGGCGAACAGACCCCGATGAAATGACTCAAGGATGTGTGGGGACGGGTGCTGTCCTGCGATCAGAACCCGGGGACCTGGGGACAGCAGACCGACATGTAGCTATTTGTCGGCCAGAAGCAGGTGTCGCGCAAGAAAACCACACTGCCTCCGGGTCTTGGGTGCGGTCGCCCGGAACCGGGGGCAGCCGCGCAGCCGCACACAAGCTATGGGGGGGGACCCAGTGTGTCAACGCTAGATCCAGTGGGAGCCTGCCCGGCCGGTGGGATCGATGCTTGCAATCTATGATCACTCAACGGGGCCCATTCCGACGTTCGGCGGCGGACATTTCCGCGTCACGTCGGAGGGGTTCAGCCGCGCGTTCTGGAGGGGGTCTCCCAACCCCTGGAGATCACGGCGTGGAGCCGGCGTCGGGGGTTGGGGAGGCCGGAAACGGCTGCAACGAGGTGTCCCCGGAGGCGGGCGCGGCGGGGCGGGGCGCGGGGGCCGGTGCTACAGGGCTGTTGTCCTGACCGCTCTGGGTGTGGACGGCGCGGCGCAGGGCCTCCTCCAGGTCGCGGGCAGGGGGGCCCACGGTGGACAGCATCTGGTTGGCGCTGCGGGCGTGGCGGTTCTCCGTCTCGGAGGCGAGCTTGAGCTGGGCGAGGCCTTCGGAGACGAGCCGGCGGGCGTCCTCCAGCTTCTGGCGGGCCTGGTAGAAGGCGACGTCGGTGAGCATGGACTGGAGGCTGCGGCGCTGCTCCTCCGTGATGCCGGCGAGCTTCTCCGCGCGGCGCAGGTAGTAGAGGCCGCGCTCCACCTTGGGGGGCTCGCCGGACGCGATGCGGGGGCGGGCCAGCGTCTCCATGAGGGGGAACAGGGCCCGGTCCAGCTCGTCCCGGTCGGTGAACTTCTGCTGCGTCAGCAGGGTGACGTCCTGGCCCTCCAGCGGGAGGGGGGCGTAGGCGTCCGCGAGGCGCGGGTCGCCGGGGCGGTAGGCGGTGGCGCCGGTGGGCATGGCGCGGCCCTTCATGACCACCAGCTCGCCGTTCTCCTGGACGAGGGTGAAGGTGCGGGAGTTGAGCTGGCCCAGCAGGAAGACGACGCCGCCGCCCAGGCCCAGGATGACCAGGAAGACGAGCAGGCGGGTGAAGGTGCGGCGTGCCCGGTAACCGAAACCCTGGGGTGAATTCGTGGTCATGTCGCCTGCCCTCCGGTCGGACGGGCGCTTCGCCCGTGCTTGTAAGCGCCCTGAAATTGGGACGTCTCTTCCCCAGACGCTACAATTCCCGCCCCCCGGGAACATCATTTGCAATCTACCTTTCGTCGGATGGGGCCCAGCGAGCTGCTGCCCCGCTACATCTTCGCGGAGAGCCTGTTCGCGCGCCGTCGCGTGCTGGAGGTCGACGCCGTGGCCTCCACCGGGGGCGAGAGCGCGCGTTTCCTGGTGGAGCGGGGGGCGCGCACGGTGGTCGCGTGCGACGCGGACGTGGCGGCGGTGGAGGCGGCGCAGAAGGCCCATGCGCACCCGCAGCTGAGATTCCGCGCGAACATCTACGACGACCTGGAGCCGGCGAGCTTCGACCTGGTGCTGGTGACGGACCTGGCGCCCTATGTGCGCGCGCCGGAGCTGCTGGCGGAGCTGGCGCGGCTGGTGGCGCGGCAGGGGTTCCTGGTGGGGGGCCTGCGCAACATCGCGGGGCTGGCGCTGCCGCAGTTGATGGAGCCGGAGGAGGACGTGCCGCCCATGTACGGGCAGCTCCTGGACGCGCTCAAGGCGCACTTCCCCCACGTGGAGGTGGCCACGCAGTCGCCGGTGCTGGGCTACCAGCTCGCGTTCGAGCGCGGGGACGGGTTGCAGGTGGACGGCTCGCTCGTGCGGCACAGCGAGGCGGCCTACTTCGTGGTGATGGCGGGCCTGGAGCCGGCGCGGGTGGTGGACCCGACGTGGGTGCAGCTGCCGCCGGAGCCGCTGGCCTTCACGCGCGGGAAGCTGGATGAGATCGCCGCCCGGGCGAAGACGTGGGAGGAGCGGGCAGGGCGGCTGAAGGACGCGGTGTCCAAGCTGCGCGCGGAGGTGGGCGACCGGGAGGCGGAGGTCGTCGCGCTCAAGCCGGCGCTGGAGGGCGCGCGTCAGGACATGGCGCGGCTCACCGCGCAGTTGGAGACCGCCCGGGGCACGGTGGAGTCCGCGCGCGAGCGGGACGACCTGAGCAGCCGGCTGCGGCGGCGCGAGCTGGAGTTGCAGGTCGCGACGGAGCGCATCGCGGACGCGGACCGGCGGCTGGCGGCGCAGCGGCTGGAGGTGGAGGCCGCGCAGCGCGCGCAGGCGGACGCGGGCGTGCAGGCGCTGGCCGCGCAGGAGACGCTGCGGCTGGAGCGGGCGCGGCGCGAGGAGACGGCGGCCTCGCTGGATGAGGCGCGCGAGCGGCTGACGCAGGCGTACACGGAGCTGCGCACGCTCCAGGAGGAGCTGGGGACGCTGCGCATCGACCGGGAGCGGGACCGGCTGGCGGCGGAGCGCGCGCAGGACGGGGCCGAGGACCGGCGGCGGCAGGCGGAGGCGGCTCGCGAGCGGGAGCTGCGCATCGCGGAGCAGTACTCCGCGGCGCTGGCCGCGGTGGAGCACCTGAAGTCCGACCTGGCGCGTGCGCAGGACCAGGCGCGGGCGGCGGGCGACTCGGTGCCGGTGCGGGAAGCGGAGCTGGCGCGGGCGCGACGTGAGCTCGCGGATGCCCAGCAGCGGATGCACTCCGCGGACGGGGCGCGCAAGGACGCGGAGGCCCGGCTCGCGGAGCGTGAGGCCGCGCTGCGTGGGCTGGAGACGGAGCTGACGTCCGCGCGCGAGTCGGAGGCCCGGCTGCGGCGCGACCTGGAGGGGCAGGCGCAGGGAGAGGCGGCGGCGCGGGCGCTGGCGGCCCGTCTGGAGGAGTCGCTCCACGCGGCGGGGCAGCGGCTGGCGACACTGGAGGCGGAGCAGCAGCGCGTCGAGTCCGCGCAGCACGCGGCGGGGCAGCGGCTGGCGGCGGCGGAGACGGAGCGCGTCCGGGTGGAGGCCGCGCTCGTGCAGGCCATCGACGCCGAGCGGGCCCAGGCGCAGGCACGGCTGGAGGAGGCGCTGGCGGAGGCCCGCGCCGAGGCCAATGAGCGCGTGACGAACGCGCTGGCCGCCGCGCACTCGGACGCGGATGGACGGCAGGAACGCGCGCTGGCGGAGGCCCGCGAGCAGGAGGAGGCGCGGCTCACGCGAGCGGTGGCGGAGGCGCGGGAGGCGGCGGAGGCCGAGCTGACGGAGGCCCTCGCGCGGGCCCGGGCGGAGGAAGCGGCGGCCGTCGAGCGTGCGCTGGCGGAGGCGGAGGCCGAGCGGAAGCGCGTGCTCGCCGAGGCCCAGGCCGACGCGGAGGCGAAGCTTGCCCGGGCGCTGGCGGAAGCGGAGGCCCAGCGGACGCGGGCCCTGACCGAGACGGAGGCCGAGCGGGATGCGGCGCTCGCGCGGGCGCTCGCGGAGGCGGAGGCGCAGCGGAAGCAGGCGCTGAGCGAGGCTCGCGCGGAAGTGGAGGCGGAGGCGGCTCGCGCGCTGGCCGACGCGGAGATCCTGGAAGGGCTGCGGATTGAAGAGGTCGAGGCCCGCGCGGCCCGCGCCCTCGCGGAAGCCCGTGCCGAGGCGGAGGTCCAGCAGGCCCTGGCGCTTGAAGAAGCGGAAGCGCGCGCGGCCCGTGCGCTCGCGGAGGCGGAGGCGCAGCACACCCGTGCGCTTGAAGCCCGCGTGGCCCAGGTGCTCGCGGAGGCGGAGGCCCACCAGGCTCGCGCGCTTGAAGCCCGCGTGGCCCAGGTGCTCGCCGATGCGGAGGCCGAGCGCGCTCGTGCGATCTCGGACGCCGAAGCCCATGCGGCCTGCGCTCTTTCGGAAGCTCGCGCGGAGGCGGAAGCCGAGCAGGTCCGAGCGCTCGCGGAGGCGGAGGCGCGTGCGGCCCAGGCCCTGGCCGAGGCTCGCGCGGAGGCCGATGCGCGGGTGGCCCAGGTGCTCGCGGCGGCCCGTGCCGAGTCGAGCGGACAGACGGAACAGGTGCTTTCGGACATGCGTGCGGAGGCGGAGGCGCGCCTCGCCCAGACGCTCGCCGAAGCGGAGGCCCGTGCCTCCCAGGCGCTCCAGGCCGCGCACTCCGAGACCGAGACCCTGCAACTGGCCCTCGCCGAGGCCCGGGATGCCCTGGCGCGCGAGGTGTGGGAACACGGTGCCCGGCTCGCGGAGTCGAATCAGGCCCGTGAAGACGCAGTGGGTCGCAACGCGGAGCTGGAGGCCACCCTCCGCGCCGTGCGCCAGGAGCTGACCGACGCGGAGGCCCTGACGAAGCTCGTCCAGGAGGACCTCGCGCGCGAGCAGCAGGCCCGGGCCTCTGCGCAGGCCGCGCTCGACGCCACGCAGGCGAAGCTGGACGCGGTCGAACAGACGCTCAAGGAGGAGCGCGCCCAGTGGCTGGAGGTGGAGGCGGCGCTGGGCTCCACGCAGGACGAGCTGCGCTCGGCGCGACAGGCCCTGGCCCAGGTCCAGGCGTCGCTCACCACCGAACAGGAACGGGGCGCTCGCTGGGAAGCGGCGCTCGCGGACACCCAGGCCCAGTTGCTCACGGATCGCGAGCAGCAGGCCCGCGCCCAGGTGGCCCTCGCGAGCGTGCAGGAGTCGCTGGACGCCGAGCGCGCCCTCCGCACGCGCCTGGAGGGGTCGGAGTCCTCGTGGACCGAGGCGCAGAGCGCGCTGGAGGCGGACCGGCTCCGGCTCGATGCCGCGTTGGGCGTCGCTCGCACGGTCCTGGAGGAGGAGCGCTCGCAACGCGTTCGCCTGGAGGAGTCGCTCGCCCGGTTCAAGGAGGAGTCCGCGACGGCGCTCGAGGAAGAGAAGTCCCTGCGGACGAAGGCCGGAGACGCCCTCGCGGCGGTGCAGGCCGCGCTCGACGAGGAGCGCGCCGTGCGCGTCCGTGTCGAGGCGTCGCTGGCCTCGACGCGCGAAGCCCAGGGCAACCTCGAAGCGGACCTGACGACGACCCGCGCCGCGCGGCTGTCCACCGAGGCCGCGTTCGAGCACACGCGGCAGACCCTGGCGGAGGTCCAGACCGCCTTCACCGAGTCGCAGCGCACGAACGAGGCCGCGCTGCTGGAGCTGCGTCAGGCGCACGCGGCCGCACTGTCGACCGCCGAGGAGGAGTCCCAGGCGCGCGCGCAGGCCCTGGCGGAGGCCCGCGCAGCGCTGTCCGAAGCGAAGCAGGCGCAGTCGTCGCAGGAAGTGGCCCTGCGGGAGCTGCGCGCCGAACTCACCGAGGCGCGGCGCTCCGAAGTGGAGGCGCTGTCCTCACTGGACGAGGCCCGCACCCAGGAGGCCCGCGAACGCGAGGCGCGCGCGAAGGACGAAGCCGCCCTCGTGGAGGCTCGCGATGGCCTGCGACAGGAGCGCGAGGCCCTGACCGCGCTCCAGGCCGAACTGGAAGCACTGCGCGCGGAGTCCACGGCTCAGCGTGAGCGCTTGTCCGAAGCGGAGCGGACGCTCACGGAGGAGCGCGCCGTGGCCCAGGCTCGCGAAGAAGCCCTGCGCACGGGCCTGGAGTCCGAGCGAAGCCGGCTCGCGGAAGCCGAAGCCCGTGCGGCTTCCGAGTCCGCGCGTCGCGCCGAGCTGGAAGCTTCCCTGTCGGACACCGAGTCCCGGTACGCCGCCGAAGCCGCGCGCCTGCCCGCGCTTCAGCAAGCCCTCGCGGAGGCGGAGGCCCGGCTTGGCTCCGAGGCGGCTCGGGTCGCTTTGTCGGAGCAGGCCCTCGCGGAGGCGGAGGCGCGGCACCTCGCTGAAACCGAGCGGGTCGCTTCATTGGAGCAGTCGCTGAAGGAGGCCGAGGCCCGCCTGGGCTCCGAGGCCACGCGACTCTCCACGCTGGAGCAGTCGCTGGCGGCGGCGGAGAAGCGCTCCGCCTCGGAGACCGCGCGCCGCGCCGAGCTGGAGGCCTCGCTGACAGAGGTGGAGTTCCGCCTGGCCGCGGAGACCGCCAACCTGGGCGCGTTGGAGGACTCGCTCGCGCAGGCGGAGGCCGCGCGCCGGAGCGCGGAGGCCCGCTTCGAGGAAGGTGCCCAGTCCCAGGAGGCCGCGCGCGAGGCCGAGGCCCGGGCGACGCGCCTCCTGGAGTCCCTGGCCACGCGCGAGCAGGAACTGCGCGAGGCCGGCGCCCTCCGCGTGTCCATGGAAGCGCAGCTGGAGGGCGCGCTCTCCCGGGCCGAACGTCAGCAGCAGGACCTGGACGAGGCGCGGGAGCAGCTCGGGTTGAAGGAGCAGGAGCTGACGAGCCTACGCACGGACACCGCCCAACTGGGCGCCGCGCACCAGGAGCTGATGCGCCTGGGCTCCGAGCTGCAACGTGCCCACGCCGCGCTGCATGAGCGGGGACAGCGCATCGACCGGCTGGAAGCGGAGTTGATGGACGCGAGCGACCGGCTCGCCGCCACGCGCGAACACGCGGAGCTGCTCGTGGTGCAGTTGGAGACCGCGCGGCGCTTCGCGGGCAAGGCCACGAACCTGGAGTCCTCGCTGGAAGCGGAGCGGACCGCGCTCGAAGCCCTGCGCTCCGAATTGGAGACCGCGCGCGCTGACGTGGCCCGGCTCACGGAGGCAACCCGGAGCGAGACCGAGCGCGCGGCCATCCTGGAGCAGCAGCTCGCGCGGACCGCCGAGGAGCGCGCGGCCCAGCTCGCCGAAGTCGCGGCCCAGGCCCGTGCGGCCCAGGACGCGCTGTCGCTCGCGAGCACCGAGAAGGCCCAGGTGGAGGCCCGTCTGGCCGCCCTCGAATCGCGCGCTCAAGACGAACAGGCCTCCTTCGAGGCCCGGCTCGCGGAGTTCACCGCCCGCGCGGAGCAGGAGAAGGCCGAACTGGAAGCCCGGATCGCGGACGCGGGCTCCGACAAGGCGGAGCTGGAGGTGCGCCTCTCCGAGCTCACCTCGCAAGCCGGCACCGACAAGGCGGGGCTGGAGGCGCGGCTCGCCGAAGCGCTCGCGAGCGCGGGCACGGACAAGGCGGAGCTGGAGGTGCGCCTCTCTGAACTCACCGCTCGGGCAGAGGCGGAGAAGGCCGCCATCGAAGCCCGCCTCGCCCAGGCCTCCGAACAGACGCGCGAGGCCCTGTCCGCCCTGGAAGCCCAGCTCTCCACCGCGCTGGCGGAAGCACGCGCCGAACGGGCCGGGCTGGAGTCCCGCGTGGCCTCCCTCTCCCAGGCCGCCGCCGACGCCGAGGCCCAGGCCCGCCGCGCCGACTCCGAGCGCACCGCGATGGCCTCCGAACGCGAGCGCCTCCAGTCCGACCTGACGGTCGCGCGCGCCGCCCGCGTCCGCCTGGAGGGGCGCGCCACCACCCTGGAGACCGCGGCCGTGGACGCCGCGCGCATCCTGGACGCCGAGCGCGCCGAACTCACCGCGCGGATCCGCGAGCAGCAGGCCCGGCTGGAGGCCCTGGAGACCGAGCGCGAGACGCTGGTCCAGGCGCTGGAGGAGGCGAAGGCGTCCTCGTCCGGCCAGCCCCCCGAGGCCGTCCTGGAGATGGCCGCGGAGATGGAGGTCCTCCAGGCCCACGTCGAGACCATGCAGGATCAGCTGGCCGCCCGGGAGGCGGAGCTGGCCGAGCTGCGACGCGCCAGCGGGCCCACCCCCTCCGGCGCCTCGCGCCGGTCCATGCCCGCCCTGGACGTTCCGACCCCGCCCAAGAAGGTCGGCGAGCGCGAATAAAGGCGGCCGTCTAGACTTGGCCCCGTGGACGCAAGCGAACGCATCTTCAAGTACCACGGCCTGGGCAACGACTTCGTCGTCCTGGACCGCCGGCGGACGGGTGTGGACATCGACGCGGAGCAGTCCCGCTGGCTGTGCGACCGGCGTCGGGGCATTGGCGCGGACGGGGTGCTGGCCCTCCTCCCCTCCACCCGGGGGACGGCGCGCATGGTCGTCCACAACGCCGACGGCAGCATCGCGGAGATGTGCGGCAACGGCCTGCGCTGTGCGGTGAAGTATCTGGTGGATCACTCCGGCGACCACCCCGCGCTCCTCGACGTGGAGACGGGCGCGGGCGTGCTCACCTGCGAGCCCGGCTACGGGGATGGCGGCGTGGTGGGCGTGGACATCTCCATGGGGCCGGCGCGGCTGGTGGCCTCGAACCTGCCTTCGGGGACGACGGGGCAGCCCTTCGTGGACGCCCCGGTGCCCGGGCACCCGGAGCTGCGCGGCACCGCCGTGAACATGGGCAACCCGCACCTGGTGCTCCTGGATCAGCCCCTGGAGGCCAGCGAGCGCCTGGGGCCCGTCCTGGAGCGGCACCCGGCCTTCCCGGACCGCACCAACGTGGAGTTCGTGCGCGTGGAGGAGGACGGCCTCACCGTCGTCGTCTGGGAGCGGGGCTGCGGCCTCACCCAGGCGTGCGGCACGGGGGCGTGCGCCTCCGCGGTGGCGGCGGTGCTGGCCAGGCGCCTGCCCGGCAATGCCTGGCTGCGCGTCACCCTGCCCGGGGGCGACCTGCGCATCCGCGTTCCGGACGACCTGTCCGACATCCGCCTCCGCGGTCCTGTCGCCTTCGTCTTCGAAGGCGTTGTAGCCCTTCCAAGGGCCCGATAACCTTCGCTTTTCCTCCCTTCTCCCCCGAGCGCCGTGGCTGGTCCCATCCTCGTCGTCGACGACGACCTGTTCTTCCGACAACTCGCCACGGACCTGCTGTCGCAGCGCGGGCACCGCGTGGTGGCCGTGGAGAACGCCACCCTCGCCCTGGAGGAGGTGGGCCGGGCCACGTTCGACCTGGTCCTCACCGACGTGGTGATGCCCGGCGTGGACGGCTTCGCGCTCACGGCCCGCCTGCGCGAAAGAGACCCGGAGCAGGAGGTCATCCTCGTCAGCCACCGCACCGACGTGCAGGGCTCTGAGGTCGCGCTGCGCCTGGGCGTGGCGGACTGCCTCACCAAGCCGATTGAGGAGGCGGACCTGCTGCTCGCGGTGGACCGCGCCATGGAGCGCGCCCAGCTTCGGCATGAGCGTTCGCGGCTCCAGGACGAGAATCTGGAGTTCGCCCGCTTCCACAACCTCCAGCAGCGGTGCCTGGAGCTGCTGTCCCATCCGGACCTGGAGTGGCTCCAGGAGCGCGTCATCGCGGACCTGGGTTCGGTGTGCGACGCGCAGAGCGCCGCGCTGTGGGTGGTGGACGACCGGGGAGACCTGGGGCTGCGCTCGTACCGGGGGCTGCTCGACAAGCAGTTCCTGCCGGAGAAGATGAGCCCGGAGGGGCCGCTGTCCCTGCGGCTGCGGGAAGCGCTGCCGTGGCTCGCGCGCGACGAGCGCTCCACGGTGCTCTACGTGCCGCTCGTCGCCGCGGGCGAGGTGATGGGCCTGGCGCAGCTGTCGGATCCGCTCACCGGCGACTTCCGCGCGGAGCACACACGCGACGCGAAGGTGCTGGCGGACTTCGCGGCGGTGGGCGTGAAGAACGGCCGCAAGCTGCTGGCGCTCCAGCGCCTGGGCCTGCGCGACCGCGACACCGCCGCGTACAACCTGAGCTACTTCACCGACTATGCGTCCAAGGAGATCTACAAGGCGCGGCGGTACGGGCGCACGTTCTCGCTGCTCACCTTCAGCATCGACAACCTGCCGCTGGTGCGCGTGCGGCTGGGGGCCTCCGAGGCGAAGAAGGCGGTGCGCGGCATCATCAAGGCGCTCAGCAAGATCATCCGCGACTCGGACGTCATCGCGAAGGCGAGCGACCAGGAGTTCTACCTCCTGCTGCCGGAGACGGACTTCTTCGGCGCGATGATGTTCGTGCGCCGCGCCGTGGCGGCGGTGCGCGACGAGCCGGAGGTGCAGGACGTGGAGCAGCGCCTGCCCCTGGCGCTGGTGGGCGGGGCGAGCACCTTCCCCAAGGACGGCGAGGACTTCGACGAGCTGGTGCACCGCTGCCGCCGCCGCATGGACGAGCGCCGCGCGTCGCTCCAGCGCCGGCTGATGCTGGACGGGCTGCCGTTCTGGGACGAGGTGGACCTGCTGCTGGGCACGCCCAACAGCCCCCGCCTGCCCACGGACGACCGGGCCGAACCCAGCCGCCGGGGCAAGGTGGCGGACGTGCTCTTCGACGAACTCCAGGTGGAGATCGCCCGCGAGCTGGTGCGCGACCCGGGCTCGCGTGGGCTGCTCTACGTGGGCGGCCCGGAGATCCGCGCGGACCTGCCGCTGGCGATTGGCCTGGAGCAGGCGCCGCCGGATTTGTCCTCGCGCATCTACCTGCTGGGCCGGCGCGTGGATCTGGAGTCGCACCCGGCGCTCACGCCGGTGTTCCTGGAGGGGGACGAGCGGGTGGCACGCCACGAGTTCATCCTCTGGCTGTCGGAGAGTGCGTCGTACGCGCTCATCCAGCGGCGCGGGCGTGGCGCGACGTGGGGGTTCCACACCTCGGACACCGCGGTGGTGGACGGGCTCATCTCCAAGCTGCAGGCCGAATACGACCTGCAGCCCTACTGAGAAAGCGGAGCCCTGACCGTGGCCCAGGTTCGGAAGATCCTCATCGCAGACCCCGACCTCGACTCCGTGCGCGCGCTGTCGCGGGCGCTGCGGACCAAGGGCTATCAGGTGCACTACGCGCCGGATGGTTCGCGGGCGCTGGAGGTCGCGGTGCTCCGGCACCCGGACCTGACGCTCTTCGACGAGGCGTGCCGGCTGCTGGACGCGCGCACGTTCGTGCAGATCCTCCGCACCAACCCGCGCACCGAAGACATCCCGGTGGTCCTCACCACGTCCAGCATGGACACGGACCGGGCGCGGGGCCCGCGCGACGGCATGCTGCGCAAGCCCTTCAACCTGGACGAGGTGCTCAGCCGCATCGAGCACATCTTCCGGCGCAACGAAGCGGCCAAGGACCTCAAGAGCGAGCAGCAGGAAATCGAAGGTTCGCTCAGCCAGCTCAGCATCCCGGACCTCATGCAGATATTGGGCATGAACAAGCGCAACGGCCGGCTGTCGCTGGAGCGCGGTTCGGAGCGCGGGGAGATCACCGTCTCCGACGGGCGCACGGTGAACGCGCGGCTGGGGAGGGTGGAGGGGGAGAAGGCGCTGTTCCGGCTGCTGTCGTGGACGGAGGGCAACTTCACGTTCACGCCCGGCACCAACGCGGCCCGGCCGCGCATCAACCGAGCGATGGACGACGCGCTGCTGGAGGGCATGCGGCAGTCGGACGAGGTGAACCGGCTGCTGCCGAACCTGCCGCCGCGCCACACGCGGCTGATGCTGGCGCCGGAGGTGGACCTGTCCGAAGCGCAGCATCCGGTGACGGCGCAGGTGATGGAGCTGCTGCGCCAGCCGCGCGCCCTGGGCGAGGTCCTGGACCTGGCGCCCGCCACGGACATGGAGGTGCTGGGCGTGCTGTCCACGCTGCTCCAGAAGGGCGTGGCGCGGCCGACGGAGAGCGAAGGCCAGAACCTGGGCGCGGGCGACCTCATCGGCGCGGCGGAGGTGCACGCGCTGCGAGGCCGCCTGTTGCGCACGCGGGCCCCCGCGCGGGTGGCCACGGCGAAGGTGTTCGTGTGCGGCAGCGGTTCGTCCGCGGCGCGGCGCATCCTGGCGCGGGTGCCGGGGCTGGAGGCGCTGTCGGCGGATCCCACCGCGGTGAAGAGCGGCTTCGGGACGCTGGGCCGGCTGGAGCTCAGTGACGTGCTGAACGTGGACTTCTGCGTGCTGCCGCCCGCCGAGGCCGCGCGTCCGCTGTGGCGCCCGTTCAGCGCGGGCGCCATTGGCGCGCTGTTGATGGACAACTCCGAGCCGGCGGTGAAGCTGGCGCACTACCTGGCGTGGGAGGTCCGCATCCCCATCGTGGTGGTGGGCACGGAGGTGCCCTCGCCGCTGCTGGGCGCACCGGCCGGAGCGATTGCCCCGGGCGAGGACCTCACGCAGGCGCTGCGCGCCATGCTCATCCAGGCGCTCAACCCAGCGCCCACGCTGCCCGGCGTGTCCCAGGTGCAGCGCGCAGCCGTGACGTCGACGTAAGGCGCTCGTGGGATAAACTCACTAGTATTTCAACGCATTTCAAAGCAGACCGCGATGCGGTTGAAACGGCGCGTTCGGGAGGTTCCTGGTGCTCTCGGACTTGCGAGCCGAGTGCCTTCGCGAAGGTCGCGGTCGCCAGCTTCTGGCCACCAGGTGGTCTCGGAGCCAACTTTCCTTGGCAACTCGTCGCTCCGGGTACTCAGCTGCTCCCTCGTTGCTTCCTCTTGAGTGGGAGAGACCGGGCAGCGCCTTGATCTATCCTAGGTGGTGGGATAGCTCTCAGAGTCGTACCTCACCAGGAGAAGCCATGGAAGCCCAGGTGCTGAATCAGCCGATGACCTTCGAGCAGGCCCACGCATTCATTCGTGTGGACACGGAGCTTGCCCATGCCCTCAATCGCGTCTCGGAACTCGACTTCAACATGCTCAAGCGCAAGCTCATGGAGGAGCAGGAGTGGACGTCTGAGTACTGCGACGAAGTGGAATCGCTCTATCGCAAGTTCCTCGCCCTCAACATTCGGTTCCCGGACAAGAAGATCTGCCCGACGGGCCCCATTGACGAGTTCTGGCACGCACACATCCTGGATACCCGTGCCTATGCGAATGATTGTGAGCGCCTCTTCGGGCGGATGCTGCACCACTTCCCGTACTTCGGCATGCGTGGTCCGGAGGATCGCCAGAACCTGGAAGAGACCTTCTTGCAGTCCATCGATCTTTTTGTTCTCCACTTCGGTGTCGATCCAACTGCGGGTGATGCTCGCGCACGGAGCTGTCGCCCACAGCGCTGCCCGTGAGGGGTTCCCTCGCTCGTTGCTTGTGGAGTGCGAGCCGAAGGATTCCTCATGCGCAGCCGCTTCTTCCATTCTCAAGAAGATGAGGAGCACCTTGAGGCTTCCAACGAAGTTTTCTGGAATTGCCTCCTCCAGCACATGCATGAGGATGACTGGTCGCATCCTCCTTGCTCAGCGCTGGATGTAGGTTGCCATAGGGGCGGGCTGCTGCTGCGCCTGCTTGGCCGCTGGCAGCTTCGCAGTCTCTACGGGATTGAGCCTATCGCGGAAGCGCGTGAGCACGCTGCCCTCCGCCTCAATGGGCTTGTCCCTTCTGTTGAATTGCTCGACGCGGCCGGTTGGGAGCGAATCCCAAAGGGCTGCATCGACCTCGTCACCTGCCATGAAATGCTCTACCTGGAGCCGGATGTCAGCGGGTTCATGGCTCGCTTGCAGCGAGTGCTCTCGCAAGGAGGCCGGGCGTACGTCGTGTTGGGATGCCATGCCGAAAACCCGGTCTGGCCCCTCTGGCGTCCCGTTCTGGAAGACATGGGGCACCGCGTCTACGGCCACCGGCCCATGGACATCCTCGCTGCCGCAGGCGCTCAAGGGCTTCTCCCCTCGGTGAGACCCCTTCGCACATCAGGTTGGATAACCCACGACCCAGGATTGTCGACCTTCTCCTTTCCCAGCGTGGGCGACATGATGAACCACCATTTCAAACATAAACTGCTCTTCAGGTTCATGCGCCCATGACGCCCGGTTCCCTCCTGCCAGAAATTGTCGTCAGTGATGCAGTCACTGATTGGTTCGCCTCTTCGAAGTACTCCAATTCCTTGGCGCTGGCGGACTTGGAGCAGACTGCGCTTCGTGGTGAGCTTGACGACGCTTTTCTCCAATCAGAAGCCTGGATGGACTTCACTGACCGCGTCCGCGAATTGTGGCGAAAGTATGACCATGTGGTGCTCCGTGGAGTACCGGAGGCGGGGGAGGGGGCTTCACTGTTACTCGCCTCCCTTGCTCTCTCTCGTCGTTTCAAGTCCTATCGGAAGGACAAGGTTGTCAAGCACTTCCGAATGTCTCCATGGACGACGGACCTGTCGCATACGTTGAAGGAAGGGCATTTCCACACGGACATCAATACGGCTCCATTGCCGCCCGTGGTAACGGCCATCCAATGCAAGGTTCCTGATCCAGCCAGTCCGTCCCAGGGCGAGCTGCGTGTCGCCCGACTGTACGATTTGCTGGCTGAGTTACACCGACGCAACGCCTCGGCTGCCCTCACTTTCCTCCAAGAGACGGATGTGAGCATGGTCAATGAGACATCGCCCGGCGGGTGGATGGGATGCTGCATCGCCGAAGGGCGCATCCGGTTCCACCCCGAGACGCTCCGGGCGGGCCAGCGCCGGTTCGGCAAGAACCCGATTGAGCTCGAAGCCCACCTCCAGCTCATCCATGATGCCGCGCTCTCTGTGTCCACGCCCATCCATCTGGGCTCCGGAGATGTGCTTCTCGTGTCGAATACGCGAGCCCTCCACTACAGAGGGGCGTGCACGGTCGTCTTCCAATCGTTTCCTAGAGCCTTCACGTCTCGTGAAGTCTACGTCCTCCATATGCTGGACGAACCATCATGAGGAAAAGCAAGGCATCCACTGCGACAAAGAGCAAAGACCAGATCGAGGTTGTCGGGGCGGATGCAAACAACCTCCGATCCATCAACGTCAACTTCCCTTTGAATCGGGTGACGATGGTCGTTGGGGTATCTGGCTCTGGAAAGAGTTCGCTCCTGGAGGACACGCTCGCGGCCGAAGCGGGTCGGCGCATGGGCACGTTTCTCGGCATTCATCCTCCTCACATGGAAGGCCCGCCGCCACGGGCGTTCATTGGCCCCATACCGGCGGCGATCCATGTGGGACAGAGGACATTCCGGGGCTCTGCCCGGACGACCGTTGGAACCAGCACCGGACTGCTCGCAACCCTGCGCAGGCTCTTCCTGGCCGCCGGGTGCCCCTATTCAGACGAATTGAAGCGGGACGTACCCGCCCCATCTCCGGAGAGCTATGCCGAGTGGTTGGTGCGGCATCGCCGCGGCCCTGCTGTCATCTGGGCCGCCCCCGTGCGCTTCGCAGCGACGGACGGCGTCAGTACCTTCGCGCGGTTGCATGGCCTTGGGATTGAGCAAGCCGTCATACGAAGTGAGACAGACAGTCCGTCAGTCTGGGAGAAAGGTCGCCTTGTCCGATTGGCGCGCGCCAGGCCCCTGGCGTCGACGGTCCGGCACATCATTGAGGCGAACATGGGGTCGGTGGACATCGAACCCCGCACGAATGTGGGTAAGTTGAAGTCACTTCTCACCAGGGCCTTTGAAGCAGGTGGGGGGACGGTAGTTGTGGAATTGCCAGGCGCGATACAGCCTGAATTGCAAGGCCCCTTTGGACCGCGACTGGATTCCACTCTCCATTGCGTCGAGCCAGAGCTGGCCACCTGTTTCCGCCTTCCCGATTTCCACCTACTCTCCTTCAATTCGCCCGAGCACCCCCTGAGCGGCGCCTGCCCGACGTGCCGTGGCCTGGGCCGTGCGGTCGTTGTCGATGAGGGGGCGCTTGTCCCTCACCCGGAGCGCTCAATGCACGCGGGCGCCTTCGTTCTCTGGACTGAGAAGAACTACAAATACCTCAACATCCAGCACGAGACTGTCGAGGGGCTGCGCGGCATGAGGGGCTTTTCTCCAGATGCCCCCTGGATGCACCTACCCGAGGATGCCCGGCGGCTGGTCCTGGACGGGGCTGGATCCGAATTGGTGACGGATCGAGAGCGCAAGACGGGGCGGAAGATGAGCGCCCCCAGGCCGTTCGAAGGGTTCCGAAAGGCCATCATCGAGCGTGTGTCGCGAGGGACGAAGGTTGCCCAGAGCTTGGCTTTTCTCGTGCGTGAGGGCGCGTGCCATGACTGTTGTGGCACGCGTTGGTCCTTCCAGGCCCGTGCGCTGCGGGTGGGCAGCCTTGGCGTTCATGATCTGCTCGCGCTGCCCTTCACTGGCTTGTCAGCGCACACACAAGAGGATCACGCATTCAACGCCTCCATACCGCGCGAGGCCAAGGGACTGGTACGACGTCTCCAGCAACAAGCCCAGTCGTTTGTCTCGGTGGGGCTCGGGCATCTGTCCGGAGACCGAGGCATGTTGGAAGTCAGCGGCGGCGAGGGGCGCCGGACCCAACTCGCTGGCGTGCTGAATGCACGCAGCGCGGGTTTGTGCCTGCTCCTGGATGAGCCTGCCCGAGGGCTTCATGACGAGGACCTCGTAGGGCTTGCGGACGCCATCGCGAGCCTTGCGCCGCATCATACGGTGATCATGAACGAGCACCGCCAGGCGCTCGCCCATGCCGCTGACCACCTCATCCAACTCGGCCCAGGAGCCGGCGCTGCCGGTGGATGTATCGATTATGAGGGACCCGTCGTGGAGAGTGCGTGGACGCACCTGCCTCCCATCAAGAGATCGGTGCCGCTGAAGCAGGAGCTGCCGCTGTGGCTTACCATTCAGGGCGCAACCATCCACAACCTCCAGGGCGTTGACTGCAAGCTTCCATTGGGACGACTGACGTGCCTGACGGGAGTCTCCGGCTCTGGCAAATCGAGCTTCGTGCGAGGCGTACTCTTGCCCGGTGTGCTCGGGATGCTGGACAAGACCTCGCAACTGGCTGACTTCGACCTTCGTCCGGGACGCTGGAAGGCTCTCACGGGTACTGAACATCTTGCAGGGGTGGTCGCGCTGGACCAGAGGATACCCCCCACGAATCGTCGCAGCATCGTGGCGACGTTCCTTGAGCTGGCTGAACGGCTGCGGGCTGTCTTCGGATCCTCCGAGCAGGCCCACACAGCGGGGTTGAGCGCCAGCGACTTTGGACTGAACGCGGGCCAGGGGCGTTGCCAGTTCTGCCTGGGGCTGGGTGAAGTCGCGGAGCACGAACTGTGGACAGCCTGCCCTGTATGCGGCGGACTGCGGTACGGACAGGAGGCGCTGTCCGTGCAGGTTGAAGGAATGAGCATCGGGGACCTACTGGCTCTGCCTGTGTCCTCGCTGCGGAAGAAGCTTCCCTCCTTCCTTGCGACGCAGACGGGCGTTCTGGAGGAGATGGAAGAATTGGGACTCGGGCACGTCAGTCTCGGCCGGCGCGTGGACACGCTGAGTGGAGGAGAAGTGCAGCGGTTGCGCATTGCTCACACGCTGTCTGAGCATGGCTCGCGCCGACTACTGTTTGTCCTTGATGAGCCCGCAGCGGGCCTTCATCCCCAAGATGTAGCGCACCTCGTGCGCGCGCTGGACCGGATCCTGAGTGTGGGCCACAACACGGTGGTGCTGGTGGAGCACAATGCCGCCATCATCGGCGCAGCGGACTGGCTCGTCGAGTTCGGGCCTGGCGGCGGGCCCCACGGTGGGCGGGTGATGGCGATGGGGACGCCTGCGGAAATGCGTAGAACGAACACCGCAACGGGCCGCATGCTCGCGGGAAGAACCGTGCGAGCCAGTTCCGGCCACCGCGGCACTTCCCCTCTCGCTCCTCAGGAACTGTCGGTGGCGGAGGACCTGCGCGGACAGGCCGTGCGGATGGGCGCGAGGATTCGCCAGCTCATCGGTGACGACATCGCGCCCCCAGATCTCTCTGCGGACCAAGTCGTCCTTGACCGGCCGGCCGTGGTCGTGGACGAGCGCATGTGGAAGGGGCGCCGCCCTTGGGAGATCGGCGACCTGGACCAGGAGCTTGCACGGCTGTTGTTGGATGTGCAGACGCACGGTGTTCGTGCCGAGGACATCAACAGGCTGGCGGCTCAGTGGGAAATGCAGGGAGATGGACGCCTTGTCATCCACCCGTTCTTGAAGGAGCTTCAAACGTGGGGGCCGCGTCTGCCGCGCGCTGCGGTGCAGGATGCGCGAAGCCATGCAAAGGCCATGGGGTTGACGCTGCTGGCACCGGACGGCAGGGAATTGAAGAAGGGCATTGACGTGGAGTGGGGGCGAGTGCGCGCGACCGGGGAGCGCTTCGTGCCACGACAGAAGGACCCGGCCGCGCGCCGGAGGCTGGTCTCGGACGCGCTGACGCTGGGCGCAGGGCATGTTGAGCTCCGTGGCGCCCGTGGCGAGTTGCACGGCGTCCTCCAGACGCGATTGATGGATTTGGATCGGGGCTTGATTGGACCGATGGAGGCGGCGCCCTTCCACTTCTCTCGGCATGACCCTCGAGGCCGCTGTCCCACCTGCAAAGGCAGTGGCGGAGTTCTGACGCTGAAGGAGGAACTCGCTATCGGTGACCGAGAAGCCCCGTTGGAGGACGAAGGGGTGCTACTGCCAGCCGCAGCGGCGGTGATGAAAGGCGTGCGCCGTGCCGAGATGCTGCCCTTCTTCCGTCGTATGGCCGAGGAGGGACTGTGGGAAAGAGGAGTGCCCTACCAGCGGTTGGACGCCAACGCGCGCAATCTGGTGCTGTATGGATGCTGGACACGACCCGGACCTGGGACCTTCCTCAAGGATGCCAAGGCGGACGCTTCAGAAGTCAACGCTTGGCTGCGCTGGGATGGACTGTACTTCCACTTGATACAGCAGTACGCACGAAGCACGAACGCGAAGTGGAGACTGGCCGTGGAGGGCAGTCGCTCGTCAAGCAGATGCCCCATGTGTGAGGGGACTGGGCTCTCCTCTTCCGCACGGCTGCTGATGCTGGACGGGCGCTCGCTCCAGGACTGGGTTCGGGACGGTTCCCTTGTCGAGTTCTCCCATGCGTTGGGAGGGCTGAGGGCTTCTACCCCGCGCCAGGAGCGTATGTTACGACGCGTTCTCGACTGCCTCGCTCCTCTGGTGGGCAAGGGGCGCGCATGGAACATGTCCCATCTGGCGGATGTGGATGCGGTACGAGCCGCAGGACAACAAATCGTAGGCGCCTTCACCGACATGCGTGCGGTGTTGCCATGATGCGACTTTTTGATGAGTTCGCGCATCGATACGACTTGCACACTCCACCTGGGCACTACCAACACGATCATGACTTTGTGCTTGAGATGCTGCGCTCCTGGGCCATGCCCTGTTATGTCCTGGATGTCGGATGCGGGACGGGCGCCTTCCTTGAAAAGGCTCTTCGGAGCGGAATGAGGGTTCAGGGCGTCGATGCTTCGCCGGGCATGGTGCGGGAAGCGGAGAGACGGCTTGGGCGTGACGTTGTGACGGTTCAGCGGATGCAAGAGCTGGAGGCGCAGTCGACCTACCACGCCATCGTCTCGCTCTCATGGACAATCAACTATTGCGAGAGCTACCCGGAACTCGTGGCGGTCCTGCGTCGATTCCATCGGGCGCTACGGCCCGGAGGCGGTGTCGTGCTCCAGATTGCGCACGCGAGCCATGCTCCGGTGGAAGTGATGGAGGATCGCGAGCCTGGACCCGGAGGCAAGCCCGAGGACATCCTCTTCCTCTATCGTTTCCACCGACTTCCAAGTGGGTCGGATGAGTTGGAAGCGCAGTACGTGTATGCGTGCAAGTCACTCGGCGAAATGATGCACGAGAGACACCTCTTACGCGTGGCCGACGCCAGGGCCGTGGTCTCATGTGCGCAGAATGCTGGCTTCGAGGATGTCCAGTTGTTTAACTCCTTCCGGCGAGATGCCTTTTCAGATGCGCTGAGTCCCTTCCTAGTCGCACGCAAGCCGGGAGGAGGGGAGGGATGAGGGGGGGGATGCGCCTGAGCAGTCATGTGCTCTTCGTAGACTATGGCGCAGACGTGGAGGTGCAGCACACGGTGCGTGGCACAACGGTCCGGGTCACGCGTGAGGTTTACGAAGAACTGCTTCGTTTTCGGTCCTTCGCTGAACCTGAGTCGCATCTGGACCCTTGGGTGGAGGCAGGAGTGTTGGTTCCTCCCTTCAACGATACGCCAGAGGCGCACGGGGGCCTTCTACCAGGAACAGAGGCATGGCTGGGGCGCGCGTACCAGGACTGGTACTGGCGCCACGAGGTTGAAGCCGAGCGCGAGTATCGCTGGCTGGGGCACGTCGCGGTGAAGATGCCAATGGACCTGTTCTTCTACCAGGAACTCCTGGCGGGTTCAGGGACGAAGGCGGTGCTGGAGGTGGGATATGGGATGGGGGGCGGGCTATGGTTCTTCGCGACCATGTTGGCCCTGTGCGGCGGAGGCCGGGTGATAGGGGTAGACCGGGAGCCGTACAGCGAAGACTTGCCACCCTTTGAACGACTCGCGCACGTGCAAGTGGATCGCGTGCATGGGGATGCTCATGCGACTGCGACGCTAGAGATGGTTCGCGCGCTGGTGCCGGATGGCTTCGGACTCGTGGTGCTGGATGCGGATGCGAGACCCGAGGGTAAGCTGATGCTGTTGGAACGTTGGTCCGCGCTGGTCCGGCCAGGTGGCTATTTGGTGCTAGAAGATGTGGACAGCCCTGCCTGCAGAGAGACTCCGGAGCTGTTCGCTCATGGGTTGGACCGCTTCCTTCTGGAACGCCGGAATTTCAGCTTGGCGGTGGAGGCCGCCCGATTCCCGCTGCTCAAGTCACATGGAGCGGTGTTCCGGCGGACAGGGTAAGCAACAATGTCCGTCCGGAAGGTTCAGGGCGGATCCACAAGGTTGCGTCTCTGCTCGTTGCTCCAGTCACTGCTTCTCAACTCTTCTATACTGCGTCCGCTCCAGGGCACGGTGAAGCGTGATGTAAGGCTGGCTCTTCGAACGCTGTCAATCCAGGCTTCTGCTAGTTCCGTTGAGCAACCACCAAGGATGAGTGTGTCATAGACGAGCTGATATTCTTGGCGGAGTTCCGTTGCGAACGTGATGGGGTCGTCCGAACCAATGATCAACGTCACAGCGGGAGCACCGTCGGCCCCCTTGGGAGGACGGAGTCGCCAGAGTGGATGCTTGCTGATGTCCGCAAGGTGACCGATCAGCAGATTTGAAGAAGGATTGACCTCAACGACCAACTCTCTCTTCGCCACCTTTTGGCGTAGTGCCTGCTGCAATTCCTCAAGTGCTTCGACATCTTGGGCGGGTTCTACCCAGCGCAAGTGCCGCCCTCGCGAATAGATATCCGCTCTGGTTAGAAACTGTACCAGGAGGTTGGCTCTCTTGCCCTGGGGCGTGGGCTCGTCCATTGGGACGGGGCCATTGGGGAAGCCAGCCTGCTTTAGTGCGTACTCGCTATATAAGTCCTCCACAAGATGGACGAAATCAAGCGGCGAGTGTTCTTCTTTAAAGATGTGTTTGGATAGGTCTGCTATCTCCCGTTCGATGAGAAGATGGCGGTTTCGGGTTAGCTGTCCACCGTTCCTGCTCCTCCAATTCCACTCCCATGCCAGATCCAGCAGTCGGTCTTCTGCGGGCATGACGACATTTCCGGCATGCTTCGCCCAGTTCTCTACATCAAGGCCAAGTGAGAGTGCATGACCAAGGCGGTCACCAGGCTGGAGTCGCAGTCCATCAATGGCCTCATCAAGACGACGAAGACCCGTTAACAGATGGACGAAATCCTCGCCTGCGTGAACCGCAATCCGGCAGCCAGGAACATGCAGGTTTAGCATGCGCTGGAGTATGCGTGACGCGACTGCACCAGCCTCCCGCGCATGTCGCAACAATGGGGCCATGACCCACACGGGAACTCCCACCTCATCCGAACAAAGATCCAGCCCTCGCAGCCATTCAAGGCTCAAGGCGTTCTCCGTCAGAAAGTTTCTGAGTTCCAAGGTCTCTTCGCGGCGCTTCCTGTAGAATTGCGCGTGGCGGTATCCCGTTTTGCTCTCGGATGGATTGGCATCACAGTCCTGAGCGAACGCCGCCGGCTTCCCCCTCAATCCTTCACCTCCGCGCTCCCGCTGGAAATGGACTACGAAGCCCAATTCAAATTTCCCCCTAGGAGTTCCTTCGATATTGGAGGAGTTGGTGCGCAGTAGTTGTTCTGCCTTCTTGATAAGATCAAGAGTGTGCTTTCCTTCTGGGGAGATGCGCAATTCAAGCGAACGAAGCCCCGCTCCCTGGCCGGAGCTTTTAAGTGCACTCTCAATCAGCAATTCTTTTTTTATCGGGCTTCGTAGTGGTGACATTCGCGCGAAGAACCGAATGAACCACTGTAAGCCTGGAGTCATAGGACGTTGCACGACGTGTCTGTAAAAAAGGCACCGCACTCGCACCACTTGCCAGAATACAAGGGCAAAAAGCCTGTCTTTTCTTCCTGCTTCAGTCTCTAGATATTCGAGAGCGCGCGCGATAAGCCAGACCTCTGGACTTCTTTGCCCAGTCCAACCCGGAAGAAACGAGGCCAATGGATCTGTAGCCCACATGCTTTTCAGATCTCTGGGGCGAGGCTGTGACCGAATGGCGGTTAAGTCAATGTAGACGGATTGGAGATTGGAGATGGCTCGATGAATGTCCAGATCCTTGGTCTCAAGCGGAGTGGTTTCGATCAATCCAGAGATAGCCTCCCTGACGCCCGTCAACATCACTAGACCGCGGCCTGCTTCGAGAATGCGTGCCTCGACGTCTTGCTGAAGAAACGAAGCGAGGTTCTTTTTTTCGCCGTGATCGAGAAAGGCGCCAAGGAGGTATCTGGCTATAGCAGATCTCATGAGCCAGACACCAAGCATGCCTCCTTCGTCAAGGATGGCCCCAGGGCTTGTTAAGTCCTTCACTAGCATGCGAGGACTGCGTTCTGCTAGAGCATTGAGTGTGCTGACCCACATCAATGGAAAGTCGAGTGCTGCGCTGAGGTGAAGGTGAGGCTCAGCAAAGCCACCATCTCTTAGTTGTTGCTCAAGGAGTGGCGATAATACATAAATGCGCTCAGGACCGACTTCGTCCTGCCCTAGCGAGGCCAAGAGAAGATCTGATGGAAGTGCAAATGACAGCCACCTCCACATGCTTCGGTCATGCGCTGATCGGGACTGGCCTCGCTCGTGCAGTTTTCTTAATGTAAAGTCTGGGATGGCGAGGGCGCCAGTATGCCTCAAAAAAGTCTTCGAGACTCCGCGCAGGTAGTTGGCGAGGTCAATGCTGTTCCTCGGGGGGGACTCCGTATTCTCGGTGCCCTTGAACCAGAGTTCATCACGCAACCCAACCAGTTCGTCGATTGAAAGCGAGGGGGATGCGGCAATCAGTTCACGCTCCGCAGCCCGCCATAGCCTCCAGGTCTCTTCCTGTTTGAGCCGTGGATCAAGAGAGGTGACGCGCTGACGCAGAGCAGCTTCCGAGGCAAGTGGAAATGCCACGAGTTCAGAAATGGTGTGATGCCATGGAATGGAAGCGTTTCGAGAGCCGCTCATGCTGGCTCCTGTTGGCTCGCCAGAACAGGCGGCCAGTGTTCAGGAAAGTATTCCGACGCATATGAATGCCAGTCGCGACTCCCTGTGCGACTGTTTCGAATTTCTTGTATCGCTGCGCTTTCTTGCCAGAACTTGTTTAGTAGCACGTTCCTTTCGAAGACGTTGGCAATGTGCTCGGAAATGCCAATTCGGATTGCAATAACAATCCCTACGTCGACTATCCATTTGCTCGCAGGACTGGATGTGTTGTTCGCGGTATCGACCGTCAATTTGCCAATCCGTTCAACAAGCTCTAGCCATTGTGCGTCAGAGGGCGGCTCGGAAGGATTTTCGAATCGGACGATGTCCTTGTCCTTGTCGTTGCGCAAAATTGAGCAAATGGCGTCGAACCAGCGGTATGCTCGTGCATCCACATTGAGGGGGCGACCTTTGCTTTCGTCGACCAAGCTATTCCAAGCCGATTTTAGCAAGTCGACCTCTACGAGCGTGCTGAACTTCGGAGACGGCCAATAGAATACTTCGCTTTCTTTTGGGGTGGCTGTCTTGGGGTGGGCTGATTTCCAGGAAATGCTCACCCAGCGAGGCTCAAATTCTTTGCTTGGCAGTGGCCCTCCCCGCATGCTTTCAGGGCGCCCTAGGGGCTGTCCCTGATTAACGCAGCCAGAGAAGCATGGAGGCGACGTGCAGGACGGCGAGGTAGCTGCTCGCCGTCTTGTCGTACCGGGTCGCGGCGGCGCGAAAGCGCTTGAGGTCGTGGAAGAAGCACTCCACCCGGTAGCGAAGCCGATAGAGGGTTCGGTCCAGCGCTGGGGGCTGCTTGCGGCTGGGATGGGGATGGATGACGGGCTTCATCCCCACCTTCTGGGCGTTGGCGCGAATGCGCTCGGCGTCATAGCCCGTGTCCGCGATGAAGGCCTCGCCCTCGGCGTGCACCAGCAGTTCCTCGGCCATCGTTGACTCATGTTGCTGGCCGGGCGTCAGCACGAGGTGGAGCGGCTTACCGCCCGTCGTTGTGACGGCGTGAACTTTCGTTGAAAAACCTCCTCGAGAACGCCCCAGAGCATTTCTTCGGACCCCCCTTTTCCGCCCGAGGCGTCCTGGTGCGCTCGAACGACGGAAGCGTCAGCGAGGGAGCCGAGCTCATCCACGTCCAGCCGCAGCGCTTTGAAGATGGCTTCCCAGCGCCCGGTTTTCGCCCAGCGGTGGAAGCGGTTGTAGACCGTCTTCCAGTGGCCGAATCTCTCGGGCAGGTCCCGCCACTGCACGCCCGTCTTCACACGCCAGATGACGGCGTTGATGAAGTCGCGGTCTCCTCGCTTCGAGGGAGGGCCGCTGCGCGAGCCCAGCAGGGGCTCGATGCGGCTCCACTCGGCATCGCTCAGCTCATGTCGGCGCACAGCCAGCGTTGATCACGTCCGACGCTGGCTGGCAACCTCCGGATGCCTTCGGACGCCAGGTCCAACTCGGGTGTTTGATCCGCCAGGTTGATTTTCGGGCCGGAGATCAGGGACAGCCCCTAGCGCGAGAACGTCATGAAGGGCAACCAGCCATCCTAGCGGCCTTGGCGGCAAATCGAGTTTCTCGCCATCCAGTTGGATATGCCAGTCGATGTGTGCTGGTGAGCGAATTGTTGTTGTGCCCGGAATTGAGTCGCGGGCATCCGGGGCGATTTCGATGCTTATGTCGGAAGTCTCCTGCGCTATTGATAGTGAATTCGTGTCTAATAAATACTCTTCTTGTGTTGTTCGAACTGTGCTTCTTGTTAGGATGGAATTGAATTGACTCTTTTGTTTTTCGGTGATTAGGTTTTGCTCGTTGAGGGCGGCTTGGAATTCATCACCCAATAGCTTTACCACAAGCTCGGTAGATGGAGTTTTTCCTGTTTCGGTTAAGGTCATCCACAAGTCCGTGGCGTGACGGGGGGGCATTTCAAGCAAGGGGGCTCCTTTGTAGACATGACGCCCCCATGGCTGCTTCTGCTTCTGCTTCTGCCCCCTCTCTCTCCAGCCCGCAGTGACAAGCTCCTTCACTGTCGAGGGGAATCCCTGTTGACGGAATCGGAGCCGATGGAGGAGAAATCTCAATGAGTAGGCCGTTTTATTTTTTCGTGTGTCCAGTGCTTTGAAGCTTAGCGCCTCTTCGACTCGGAGTGGCCATAGCTCGACGTTTTGATTGGGCGGCAGAAGCTTGCGCAGTGAGCCCGTCGCAACTGCAGATGCCCGACTCCTTAGCTCGTCTGTTGTGTCGCCGCTGGCTGTTTTGAATGCGGCGTCGCCCGCCAGCTTGATGTAGTCACCGAGTGTCTGCTGACAATAGAGATACTCAAGTAGGTCGTAGTCCCCAAGTAGCAGCACGAAGAGTTGCGGCGCGGAAATCGTTCGCAGCAGTCTCAGCAGCTCAATAGAGCTGGCGGGGCTGACGTAGAGGTCGTCGACCACAAGCAGGAAGAGCTGCGGCTCCCTCTGCTTTCCCTCTCCGCTGGTATTAAGTTTTGAGAGAATTCCCTGGAGCCGCTTGTTGACGGCCAGTCGAGCTCTTTCCGCACGAAGCACCTCTGTCGCGTATTGATCGGGATCGACATGCGCTGCTCTCGCATGAAGATTTCCATCCCATGACATTGCGAGGTCATTTTGGAATCGACGGAGTTCCTCAAGCGCATCAACGGTTGTTGAAGAACGGTCGAGCAATCCATTTCGTGAGGCAATGCGGCCCGGATCGCTACCACCTTCAAGTGCTCGCTCAATGCGAACCATTACTGCGGCAAGAAAATTGGTGGATCCAGATAGCGGCTCCATGTCCAATGGATCTAGCCATCTAATGCTTGTTGCTATCTTGCCTGCGTTTCTTCTCGTTCTCTCCTTGAATTCGCTCCGCTTGGCTTGGGCGTAGTGGAATGACTCGGGTATGGATTTCTCTTTGCCGGGTAGTCTGTCCTGCCCAGGGAGTAGTTTTCGGAGAGTGGTGTAGATGGATGTTTTTCCGATGCCTGGCTCTCCGCTAACGAAAAAAAGGCGGCTGGACCTTTTTCGGTCGAGGTCTGGGGTGTTGCCCTGCTGTTCCTGAAAGCGAAGTTGGTCGTGAGCTTCCTTCATTGCTCTAACTACGCGGTCAAGTACTTTGAGTTGCGAGAGTGAGAGTTCTTCTAGGTCCAACGGTCGAGCTTCTGGGCGCAGCATGCGTCCACTCATTTGTGGCTCCTTCTGGTCTATCAATTCTTTTCGGAGCCTACTTTACCGCCTGCCGACGCAAGACTAAATTCGGAGGCTCAGTTGATTCAGCCCGCTGGATTGATGCCGCTAGTCGCTTCTCCCCCTTGTAGAGTGCTCCTCTCTGGATGACCCCACGATGTGTTCCCGGCGAATCTCTCTTTGCTCCAGAGTTCGGGTGTCGCTGCTTACCCATGGCTGGTTCTATCTGCCTTTTTTCTCCACAGCGCAGAGCGCACACATGGTTTTTGAACTGGCGCAGGCACTGGGCCGAATCTACGTACCCCCTGGCTGTTCTTCTGGCTTCCCCCTCATCAAGACGCAGCCGACAGTGGATGCGGATGACTCCGCTCCATTTGATCAACCCGCAGCTATCGGCTGGCACAACGACTTCTCCACCCACAAGCGCCGTCCCGTCGTGAGTCTGGCCTGGATCGCTCGGGCGGACCCGCTGGGCCTGGGCGCTTGGCGTGTCGCTTCGTGTGACCAAGTCCTGACGGAGCTGCGAAGGACCCCCGAGGGGATGGAGACGGTGCGCTTTCTTGAGGCAACTCCGCTGCCCTTCAGTTTCACACGCGACGATTCGCCCACATTCTTCCGCGTCGTTGAGCAGAGAGGAGTTCCCTCTGGGCGGCTCGGATTGCGTTTCTATGGCCGCGCCATCCGGCAAGGAGCACTTCTCGCTTACGGCGAAGTCCCCCCGTTGATCGAGCACGCCGTTTCTGTTGTCGAGTCCGCAACCGACAATGTAGGGAAAACACTTCATGCTCGGACCGGATCATTGTTGGTCGTTGACAACTGGCATGCCTTCCACGACCGACAAGCGCAGAGCGCGGGTTCCTTGCTACCGCTGAGGTGCTCATGGCTCTGCTTTCTTGAGTCCCTGCACGGTATCCGTCCGGCCAACGACGTGCCGTGAGGGATTGCCGGGGTGGCGGTAGCGGCGGACGCTGGTGGGCATGTCGAAGCAGGTGGAGAAGCCGGAGTGGGCGCGCATCGCGGAAGCGTTCGAGGCCAGCGGCCAGACGCAGCGGGAGTTCGCGTTGGTGCGGGGCGTGAGGTTGAGCACGTTGCAGTCCTGGGTGTACCGGCGTCGGCGGGCCGCGACAGCGCGAGCCGAGCCGGTGCGCCTGTTGCCCGTGCAGGTGGCGACGGCCCCCGAGACATCCGAATCCGTGCTGGAAGTGGTGGCAGCAAGCGGAGCGCGGGTGCGATTCGCCGTCGGGACGGACGTGGCGTACGTGGCCCGGCTCGTCGCGGCGCTGGGGCGGTGAGGTGGTGTTCGCGCTTCCCGCGTCGGTGCGCGTGGTGCTGGCCACGGAGCCCGTGGACATGCGCAAGTCGATTGATGGGCTCATGGCGCTGGTGCGCACGGCGTGGGGCGAGGACGTCTATTCGGGGCACCTCTTCGCCTTCGTCTCCAGGCGGGGCGACCGCATCAAGGTGCTGACGTGGAGCCGGGGCGGCTTCGTGCTTCTCTACAAGCGATTGGAGACGGGCCGCTTCCGACTGCCCCGGGTGGAGGAGGACGCGAAGGCGGTGACGCTGGACGCCACGCAGTTGGCGATGCTGCTGGACGGCATCGACGTGGCCGAGGTGAAGCGGCAGCCCGCCTGGACGCCGCCCGGCCGCACGGGCAGCTGAGACGGGTCGGGCGCACCAGGGCCCCGGGGTGGGGCGTTACTTAAGAGTGCCCCGCGTGCTGCCCCAGAACCACTTCTGCCCCTGGCGGGAAGAAGCCGAGGAACTCAAAGCCGAGGTGGGCCGAATCGGCGGAGAGCTGGCCACCCTCCAGGGGCAGATGGCGGCGCTGCAACGCCACGTCTTCGGCAGGAAAGCCGAGCGGATGCCCGCCGTGGCCAGCCAACTGCGGCAGCAAGCCGCGAGCCCCGAGGACGAAGCGGCGCGGGTGGCTGCGGCCCTGGAGAAGCGGCGCGAGCGCTCAGCGCGCAAGGCCCAGGAGGCTCCGACGCGCGAGGTGCAGCATGCGGTGCCCCCCGAGGCACGCCACTGCCCCGCGTGCGGCGGCGGGGACTTGAAGCCCCTGGGTGAGGGGCGCCGGACGGTGCTGTACGAGTACGTGCCGGCCTTCTTCGAGCGCCAGGTGCATGTTGGGCCTGCTCCGGTTCGGTGGACAGGTTGACTACGCTGCCAGCCTCTTGGTCGCGGTCATCCTCTCGTACTCCACGGGGCTGACGTAGCCCAGGGCGGAGTGGCGCCGCTTGCGGTTGTAGAACACCTCAATGTACTCGAACAGCGACTGCTTCGCCGCCTCGCGTGTCTTGAAGCGGGTGACGTAGACGAGTTCCAGCTTCAGGGTGGAGAAGAAGCTTTCCGCCACGGCGTTGTCCCAGCAGTTGCCCTTGCGCGACATGCTGCATCCGATGCCGCGCTTCTCCAGCAGTCGGCGGTAGTCCTCGCTCGCGTACTGGCTGCCGCGATCGGAGTGGTGCAGTTGCGGAGCAGGCCGGCCGAGCAACGCCATGTCGAGCGCGCTGAGCACCAAAGCGCGGTCAATTCTCTCGCCCATCGCCCAGCCCACCACCTTGCGGCTGAAGAGGTCCAGCAGCACCGCCAGGTACAACCAGCCCTCGTCGGTCCAGACGTAGGTGATGTCACCCACCCACGCGCGGTGGGGCTGGCCGGGTTGGAAGTTCCGTTCCAGGGTGTTCGGCGCCACCGGATGGCCATGGGCCGAGTCGGTGGTCCGCACGAAGCGACGCCGGGCTCGTCCACGCAGGCCCGCCTGGCGCATCAGGCGAGCCACTCGCTTCCGAGCCACCCGCTGGCCGCGGGCTTTGAGTTCCGCATGTACCCGAGGAGCACCGTACGTGCCCCGGCTCTCCCCCTGTGTCAGGGAAGTTGTCGCCTCGGCTGAGCGGCCGGGATGACCACGCCTTGGGGGCGAGAGCAGGCAGGACGCAGTGCCGTACACGGATGGATTCAAGTCAGAGATGGTGAAGCGGATGGTGGGCCCGGGCGCGGTGAGTGCCGCGGCGCTGGCCCGCCAGGTGGGCGTCTCGCAGCCGACGTTGTCGCAGTGGCTGCGCGAGGCGAATAAGTTGGCGGCGATGACGCCCCCGCCCGAGGAAAAGCCTGCTGCGCCGCCTGGACCGAAGAAGTGGACGCCCGAGGAGAAGCTGCGTGTGCTGGTAGCAGCCCAAGGGCTCACGGGCGAGGCGTTGGGGGCACTGCTGCGCCGCGAGGGGTTGCATGAGGAGCAACTGACGGAATGGCAGCAGGCGGCCGCGGGGGCCCTGTCGGGAGCGTCCACGCAGGCCCTGCCGGCCAAGGAGCGCAGGCGGCTGGCGGCGGCCGAGAAGCGGGTGAAGGAGTTGGAGCGGGAGTTGCGCCGCAAGGAGAAGGCGCTGGCGGAGACAGCGGCGCTGCTGGTGCTCGAAAAAAAACTTCAGGCGACGGGCTGGGACGAGCGGGAGCTGGACGACGAGGACGACGCAGCGGACGAGAAGCGCGAGAAATGACGCTCGCCCACGTGCAGGAGGCCCTCCAGCAGGGCGTGCGGCTGGAGGCCGTCTGCGAGCGGCTCGGGGTGGCCCCTCGCACCATTCAACGCTGGAGGAAGCCGGCCACCGCGCAGGACGGGCGGTGTGGTCCGCGCACCCGGCCGCCAACCGCCTTTCCGAAGTCGAGAAGCGCCGCATGCTGGCGGTGGCCAACAGCGAGGAGTTCCGCGACGTGTCGCCCAAGCAGCTGGTGCCGAGACTCGCGGACCGGGGAGAGTACGTGGCCAGCGAGGCGAGCTTCTACCGGGTGCTGCGCGCAGCGGGCCAGCTGGCCCACCGGGGCCCCGCGAAGCCGCCCACGCCGCGTCCCAAGGCCGAGCACACGGCCAACGCCCCCTGCCAGGTGTGGAGCTGGGACATCACCTACCTGAAGGGCCCGGTGAAGGGCTGCTTCCTCTACCTCTACCTCGTGGTGGACGTCTTCAGCCGCCGCATCATGGGCTGGCGCGTCCACGAGGAGGAGTCCTCCGCGCATGCCGCGGCCCTCATCCGCCAAAGCTGGCGCGAGGCGGGCTGCCCCGAGGGACTGGTGCTGCACTCGGACAATGGTGGCCCCATGAAGGGCGCCACGATGCTCGCGACGCTGCAATGGCTGGGCGTGGCCCCGTCCTTCAGCCGGCCTCGCGTCTCGGATGACAACGCCTTCTCCGAGGCCCTCTTCCGCACGCTGAAGTACCGCCCTTCCTTCCCCCGGCGCCCCTTTACCTCAACGCAGGATGCGCACGCATGGGTGGCGCGTTTCGTCGGCTGGTACAACACCGAGCACCGGCACTCCGCCATCCGCTTCGTCACGCCGGAAGCCAGGCACTTCGGCAACGAAGCGGCGCTGCTCGCCCAGCGCCACCAGGTGTACCAGCGCGCTCGCGCCCGTCACCCCGAGCGCTGGAGCCGCGACACGCGCGACTGGACGCCCGCGGGCCCCGTGCGCCTCAACCCCTCACCGGAAGCGCAGGAGCTGATGCGCCTCGGCTGAACCTTCTCACGCGACAACTACCTTGACGCTCACCGCTCTCCTGGTGGACGGCTGCCACTTCGAGGTGGAGCGCCCGGTCGCGCCTCTTGCGCTCGGACTCGGGCCGCTTCTCCCAGGCGTAGTAGCCGCTACGGGAGACGCCCAGGTGACGGCAGAGGACAGCGACGGGGTAGAGGGCCTTCTTCGTGTCGATGAAGGCGAACTTCACTTCATCTCCTTCGCGAAGAAGGCCGCCGCGTTTTTTAGTATCTCCCGCTCCATCCGCAGCTCCCGGTTCTCCTTGCGCAGCCGCGAGAGCTCCTCGCGCTCCACCGTCGTCAGCGCTCCAGGTTTGCCTCCGCCCCGGTCCGTCTTCGTCTGCTCCACCCATAGCCGCAGCGCTGACTCCGTCAGGTCCAAGTCTCGGGCGGCCTGGGGGATGGTTTTTCCCTCCTCCAGCACCAGCCTCACCGCCCCGGCCTTGAACTCCGCCGTGAACTCCCGGCGCGGCCTGCGGGGCTTCCTCTGCTTCTCGTCAGTCGCGGACATCCCGTGCTCCTTCCATCACATCTCGGGTGTCCACGGAACCGGGCTACTCCCATGTGCAGCAAGTCCTCGCGTGCACCTGCGGCCAGGGCGTGGTGACGGCGCCCGCGCCCCAGCGGGTGGTGGACCGGGGCGAGTACGGCCCAGGCTTCCTGGCGCACGTGGTGACGTCCAAGTGCGCCGACGCCATGCCCCTGCACCGCCTGGCCCAGCGAATTGAGCGCGGCGGTGTGCCCATGAGCCGCAGCACGCTGACGGACCTCTTCCATCAGTCCGCGCAGGTGCTCCTGCCGCTCTCCTCGCACCTCTTGCAAGTCATCGCCGCCGCCGAGGTGGTGTGGGCCGACGAGACGCCCGTGCGCGTGCTGGACGTGAAGAAGACGCGCCAAGGCTACCTCTGGACCTTCCTCACCCAGACGCAGCAGGGCGAGTGGCTCATCGGCTACCGCTTCAGCCTGGGCCGGGCCAGCACGATGCCGAAGGACGTGCTGGGCGGCACCCGGGGCGCCCTCGTCGTGGATGCGTACACGGGCTACAACGCGGTGACGCTTCCCGAGGGGCGCGTCCGCGTCGGCTGCTGGGCGCACGTGCGCCGACGCTTCTTCGACGCGCTGCCCACCGCGCCGGAAGCCCGCGAGGCGTTGGACTTCATCCTCGCCCTCTACCGCGTGGAGGCGCAGGCCGCGTGACGCGGGCCTCGTGCGCACCGACGCCCACCGCGAGCTGCGCCAGCAGAAGAGTGCTCCCGTCCTCGCCGCGCTGCGCGCCTGGCTGGAGGAACAGACGCCGCTCCACCCACCCAAGGGGCCGCTGGGCCAGGCCCTCTCCTACGCCCGAAAACAGTGGGACGCCCTCACCCGTTTCGTCTCCGACGCGCGCCTGCCTTTGGACAACAACCGCAGCGAGGCGGCGCTGAGAAAGGCGGCCCTGGGCAGGAAGAACTTTCTCTTCGTCGGCCACGAAGCCGCGGGCGAGAATCTCGCCGGCCTCTACGCGCTGGTTGCCACCTGCGAGGCCAACGGCGTCAATCCCGAGGACTACCTCGCCGACGTGCTGCTGCGCGTCCAGACGCACCCGAACGCCCGCATCGGCGAACTGCTGCCGCACGAATGGAAGCGTCTACGCGCAGCCAACGCATCCCAACGCCTCGCGTCTTAATCCATCGCACCGCTCGACACCGCGCGCCTCCCGTCCGCCTTCAAGCGAACCGGCACGTCGTTGGCCGGACGGTTACCCTGCACGAGGAAATTTCCTCCAGTGCGTGACGTAGCTCGCTTCAACTCCCTGCTAAACGGTATCCTTGCTCAGTCCAGGACACGCTGAGGGCTCTGATGGGTGGGGGCGTTGGATGTTGCTAGGGTTTCGAGGCTTCCCTGCGCGTCATCCGCAATAGCAATTCCAACGGCGAGCGACTGTTGGTATCCGTCCCTGACGCGGAGTGCCTTCTTCAGGTATGCGCGCGGACCTCACGCAAGCGCTGCGCGCCATGCTCATCCAGGCGCTCAACCCCGCGCCCACGCTGCCCGGCGTGTCCCAGGTGCAGCGCGCAGCCGTCGTACCTCCCTGACGCGGAGGTGCGCGGCCATGACCCGCTCGGTGCTCAGGAGCGGGCCACGGGGCTCCGGCGCTCCAGGTGCATGGGCAGCCCTCCGAAGGGCCGCAGCGACAGGTGCGACTCCGGCTGCAACGTGAAGCCGGGCGCCTCCCGCAGGCGGTAGCGCTGCGCGACGGTGGCCAGCACGAGCTGGGACTCCATCATCGCGAAGCTGTTGCCGATGCACTGGCGCGGCCCGCCGCTGAACGGGAACCACGCGAAGCGGTGCCGTTTCGCGGCGGCCTCCGGGGCGAAGCGCTCCGGGCGGAAGACGTCCGGCTGCTCCCAGAAGTCAGGATGGCGGTGCGTCACGTAGGGGCTCACGTCCACCGCGCTGCCCTTCGGAATCCTGAAGCCGCAGATGACGTCGTCCTCCATCACCGTGCGGCTGAAGATGACCGCCGCCGGATACAGCCGCATCGCCTCCTCCACCACCTGCCGCGTGTAGCCGAGCTTCGGCACGTCCTCCACCGTGGGCGCACGGCCCGCGAGGACGGCATCCACCTCCGCGTGCAGTCGGGCCTCCACCTCCGGATGGGTCGCCAGCAGTCCAAAGACCCAGCTCAGCGACGTGGCCGTCGTCTCGTGGCCGGCGAGGAGCATCGTCATCACCTCGTCCCCCAGCTGCGCGTCCGTCATGCCCGTGCCCGTGTCCTCGTCGCGCGCGGCCATCAACATGGAGAGCAGGTCGCCGGTGTCCTCCGGGCGCTGCCTGCGCGCGGCGATGATGCCCTGCACCGTCTGCTTCAGCGTGGTGCGCGCCGCGCGGAAGGCCCGGTCGTCCCGCGTGGGCAGCACGGGCGGCAGCATGCGGAAGGACCGGAAGCGCTCGGCGATCTGCCGGCTGAGCTCGCTGAAGGCCGTGCCCACCCGCGCGGTCTGGTCCTCCACGGAGGTGCCGAAGAGCGCCTCCCCGACGATGCCCAGCGACAGCCGCATCATCTCCTCCGTGACGCCCACGGGCGTGCCCTGCGCGGCGGAGGCGTCCCAGCGCTGGAGCATCGCCTCCGTGGAGTGGATCATCTGCGCCGCCATGCCGGCGATGCGCTGCCGGTGGAACGCGGGCTGCGCCAGCCGCCGCTGCCGGAGCCAGAAGTCCCCCGTGCTGGTCAGGAGTCCGTTGCCGGTGATCCAGCTCCCCATGCGGTAGGAGAGGTGGTCCTTCGTGTAGTTCTTCACGTGGTCCTGCAGCACGTGACGCACCCCGTCCGGGTGGGCGATGAGGTGCGACCTGATGGGGCCCAGGCGGTAGCGCACCACGTCCCCGTACTCACGATGGATGCTCGACAGGAAGCCCAGGATGTCGCGGCGCACCTGGGGCAGCACGCCCATCAACAGGTGGCCCGGGGGGCCGGTGGGAATGCGGGCAACGGGGGCGGCGGCGGTGGTCGTCATCGGGTGACTCCTCCTGCTGGACTTGGGGGGAGGTATCGCGCGCCACCCCGTCCGCGCGCATGGTCCCCGGGCGCCAACGCGTTGTCCCCTGGCGCCACCGCGCATTGCGAGCCCGGGGCGCCTGGGCCATGCTGGCGACCGATGCGTCCCCAGACGCTCCTGTCCTCCCTGTTCCGGCCGCTGTTCCATGTCGGTGAGACACTGGGGATCCCTCGCGCGCTCCTGCTCGAAACCGTGGGTGAAGAGGAGTCGCGGCTCGCGCGGCCGGACGTGCGGGTGCCCTACGCGGCGCTGCAGCGCTTGTGGACCCTGCTGGTGCAGGTGGGCGGCAAGGAGCCCCTGGCCGTGCGGCTGGCGCAAGCGGTGGAGCCCACGCACGTGGGGCTCGTCGGCTACGTGCTCGTCAACAGCCCCGACCTGGGCACGTCCCTGGAGCGCTACTGCCGCATCAACGCGCTGCTCGACCCGCGCACGCGCTGGCGCGTCCTCCAACAGGAGCACGCCATGCGCGTGGAGCTGCACCTGGATCCGCTGGATGCCTGGGCCCCGCGCCTCCAGCACCCGCCAGAGGGGCTGCTGGTGACGCTGGTGTCCAGCGCCCGGCTGCTCAGCGGCGAGGACTGGAGCCCCACGCGCATCTGCTTCGCGCACCCGCGCCACGCGGCCTCCGCCGCCGTGGAGGACTTCCTGGGCATCACCGCGGAGTACGACGCGAGTTGCTACCTGGTGGAGGGGAACGCGGCCGCCGCCCGGCTTCCCATCCGTCACGCGGACATCGAACTGGGCAACCTGCTCCACGCGCGCGCCGAGGCCGCGCTGGCGCAGTGGCGCAGCGAGGAGGTCCGCTCCTGGCGCGAACAGGTCCAGGAGGTGCTCGCGGCCCAGCCCCGCACGGGGGACCTGGTGCCCGCGGACGTCGCGTCGCGGCTCGCGGTAAGTGAGCGCACGCTCCAGCGCCGCCTGCGGGAGGAGGGTGTCACGTTCGCGGGCCTGGAGGACGCCGTGCGCCGTGACCGCGCCTTCCAGTTCCTCCGCGACGGGCTGCTGCCCCACTTTGAAATCGCCTTCCTCCTGGGCTTCAGCGACCCCAGCGCCTTCGCCCGCGCATTCCGCCGCTGGAGCGGCACGACGCCGGGACACTGGCAGCAGGAGCAGGGCGCGAAGGACGGCTCCGCCTGAGGGAGGCTCGGGCGGACGCGCGGTGGAATCCGCGCCGTGCCCGGAATGTTTTTCCCTCGGGTGCGGCACCCGTCGCGCCCAGGAGAGGGGAGCACGGATGGTCAGGACGCTGCGGGACGCGGAGGAGCTGGTGCGCACGCGCCACGTCATCACGGAGGTGCCCACCCACGGGCCCACGTCCCTCGTGGAGCAGGTGATGGGGGGACGCCCCGCCGGAAGCTGGCGTGAACATGCGAAGGGGCGGCTCGCGTACCGGCTGGGGCGCCAGCTGCGCGCGTCGCCAGACGTGCTCGCGGTGCGGCTGGTGGAGGGCAAGGTGGCCTTCGTGGACCCCACGCTGTGGGCGTCCGTCTACCGGGTCGCGATGGAGCCCGCGCGCCGCCGGCCCTCGCTCCAGGGCCTGTCCCTGGAGGCCCGTTCGCTGCTCTCCACCGTGGAGCGGGACAGGCGCGTGCGGCTGGACAAGGAGGGCCCGTGGACCAAGGCGCGTGAAGCGCTGGAGGAGCGCCTGCTGGTCCACTTCTCCGAAGCGCAGGAGGAGGACGGCCACCACGTCGCGGTGCTGCGCTCGTGGCGGGACTGGGCCTCCCCGGCGCTGAAGGCGGACGCGGCCCGGCTGTCCTACGAGGACGCCCAGGCGCGGCTGCGCGCGGCGTGTGATGGGGCGCCCACGGGCCTGGGGCCCTGGGTGTTCTGAGGCCCGGACGGCCGTCGGCTCAGGCGGCTTCCTCGCGCACTTCCAGGGCGTCCCGGATGCCCGGAAGCCGGGCGAGCAGCTCGTACTCCGCGGGCTGGAGCATGGACACGCGGCGGCCCGCCACGCGCTCCATCCAGATTTCGATGCGGTGCTCTCCGGCCGCGTTGACGTGGCGGAAGATGCGCGCCCGGCGCCCCTCCTGCTGACAGGCGAGGATGTCCTGTTGGAGGCTGCGCAGCCGGCGGAACACCTTCAGCGCCGTCCGCCCCTCGGGGGTGTCGAACGTGTGGAAGTGCCGGTTGCGCGACAGCGGGCGGCCGGGGTCATGAAGCCTCTCGACGAGGCGGCGCACGAAGGGGTCCATCGACGGAGGAGGATAACATCCGCTACCCTGTCGCTCAGTGATGCCTCAGCGATTTTTGCCCTCGACCTGGACGCTCGTCCTGCTCCTTCCGCTTGCCTGCAAGGACCCGGAGACGGCAGCCGCCCAGAAGCAGGCCACCCAGGTCCAGTCCGCCCTGTCCGACGGCCGCCAGGCACTCGAGCAGGGCAACTACGGCCGCGCCATTGGCGCGCTCCAGAAGGCCTCCCACGCCGCTCCGGAGAGCGTGGAGCCCCTGCTGCTGCTGGCGGAGGCCCACCGCCTGAGCGGCAACGCGGGCGCCTCCATCCTGACGCTCAAGCAGGCGGAGACCCTGCTGCCCGGCAGCGACCCGGTCATCCAGAAGAAGCTGTCGGACCTGTACCTGGGGGAGGGGCAGGGGGCCCTGGCCATCTCCACGCTCGTGGCCCTGCGCGACGAGGGGAAGCTGACCCACGGGGACATCCTGTCGCTGGCGCGGCTCCAGGCCCGGCAGGGGAACGCCGAGGAGGCCTTCACCACGCTGGAGCGCATCCTCCGGGAGAACCCGGACGACGCCGCGACGAAGACGGTGGAGGCGGAGATCCTCCTCATGAAGGGGGAGGAGCTGCTCGCGGCGAACCTGATGGACCGCGTGCTCCAGAGCTCCCCCAGCTTCACGCCGGCGCGCCTGCTGCGCGCGCGCTACTTCCTGATGAGCGGCTTCTCCGACCTGGCGGAGGCGGACCTCCAGTCCGTGCTGCCGGAGGATGCGGCGACCACCGACGTCGTGACCATGAAGGCGCGCGTGCTGATGGCGCTGGGCCGCCCGGCGGAGGCGGAGGCCGCCCTCAAGCTGCTCCTGGAGGACGACCCGGACAACGCGGAGGCGCTCGCGTGGCTGGCGGACATCGTCCGGGCCCAGGGCCGCGCTTCGGACGCGCAGCAGCTGGTGGACCGGGCCCTCAACCTGCGTCCGCGGCTGGCGCGTGCGCTGTACGTGCGCGGCCGGGTGCAGGAGGAGCAGGAGGACACGCGCGCCGCCGAGGACAGCTACCGCTTCGCCCTCAAGGCGGAGCCCGGCTTCGGCCCCGCGCTGTCGCGCGTGTGGCGGCTGCACATGAAGGCGGGCCGCAAGCCGGACGCCCAGCTCACGCTGGAGCGGCTGTTGGGGCTGGGCGAGGCCGCGGTGGAGGAGAAGGCCGCGCTCGCGGGCCTCTACGCGCAGTTCCAGACGCAGCTGCCGCGCGGCAAGAAGCTCATTGAAGAGGCCCTGCAGCGCGAGCCGCAGAACCCCGAGTACCTGCGCATCCGCAAGGCCATCGAGAAGGCCACCCCGAAGAAGAAGGGGACCTCCTCCAACCCCATCATCATCCGCGGGGGACGGCGCTGACGGCGGAGGGCAGCGCGGCTTCCGCCACCACCTTCTCCAGCGCCTTCTGGCCCTTCTTCTGGCCTACCGCGACCACGACCAGGTTCTCGCGGGTGAAGTAGCGCCGGGCCGTGTCGCGCACCTGCGCCGCCGTCTGGCGGTCCACCAGGTCCGCGCGGTGGCTGAAGGTCTCCGGCGTGCGGAACAGCTCCGTGCCGCCGAACCACCCGGCCAGCTCGCCCGGTGAGTCCTGGGAGAACTCCAGCAGCATGCGGTGGCGGCGCTTGGCGCGGTTCAGCTCCTCCGCGCCCACCTCCTCGTCGCACAGCGCGGCGACCACCCGCAGCGACTCGGCCACCACCTGCGACGCCTTCTCCGGCGCGCTGGCCGCTTCAATCTCGAAGAGGCCGGTGTCGTGGTACGTGTCCAGCCCGGCGCTCACCGAGTACGCCAGGCCGCGCTTCTCCACGATTTCGAATGGCAGCCGCGACGACAGGCCGTCGTCCAGCAGGCGCCGGAGGATCTGCAGCGCGGGGTAGTCCTCGTGCTGCTCCGGCACGACGCGGAAGGTGAGCTTGAACTCCGTCTGCGACTCGTCGTGCGTGACGAAGTGGAAGTGCGGCCCGGGCCCGATGAGGGGGGGCGGCGCTTCGGTGGAGGCCTCGCCGCGCGGCAGGTGGGCGAAGGCGCGCTCCGCCAGCGCCATCACCTCCGAGTGGCGCACGCGGCCCGCGGCGGTGACGACCAGGTTGCCGGCCACGTAGTGGCGCGCGAAGTGCTCACGCACCTGGGCGTGGGTGAGGGCCTTCACGGACTCGCGGGTGCCGGCGATCTTCAGCGACAGCGGGTGGTCCGGGAAGAGCAGGCGCTTGGAGAGGTTGTCCAGGTCGATGTCGCGACCCTTCTCGTCCACCTCATCCAGCATCTCCTCCAGGATGATCTGCCGCTCCACCTCCATGTCGGTGAGGCGGGGGCGGGTGAGCATGTCGCCGATGACGTCCATGCCCACGCGCAGGTGCGACGGGTGCAGCGGCGTGTAGTAGTAGCCGTGGTCGCGGGTGGTGGCCCCGTTGAGGTTGCCGCCCACCTCCTCCACGGCGGCGTTCATCTTCACCGTGTCCGGCCAGGCTTCGCTGCCGCGGAAGAAGAGGTGCTCCAGGTAGTGGCTGACGCCGTTGTTCTGCGCCGTCTCATGACGGCTGCCGGTCCGGACGTAGACGGCCAGGAGGGCGGTGTGCAGGTGCGGCGTCTCGACGGTGACGACGCGCAGCCCGGAGGGCAGCACGTCCCGGAACGGTTTAAAGCTCATGCGCAGGGAAGCCTTAACACGAAGGTCGTCCCCTGGCCGGGAATACTCTGGCAGGAGAGCGAGCCCCCGTGGGCCTGGAGGATCTGCTGACTCACGGCGAGCCCCAGGCCCGTGCCGCCCTCCTTGGTGGTGAAGAAGGGCTCGAAGAGGTGCCGGCGGACCTCCTCCGTCATGCCGTTGCCGGTGTCGCGGACGGACACCTCCACATCGCCCTCGCGGGGCTGGGTGGCCACGGTGAGCCGGCCCCCGGAGGGCATGGCCTCGCGGCTGTTGCGCAGCAGGTTGAGGAACACCTGCCGAAGCTGCCCCTGGTCCGCGAGCACTCGGGGGGTGCCGGGGGCGAAGTCGCGCACCACCTCCACGCCCGCGCGCACCAGCTCCTCGCGGGTGAAGTCGAGCACGCCGTCCAGCACCGCGGTGATGTCCTCCGGCTCCAGGTCCGGCCGGGCGGGGCGGGCCATGCGCAGGTACTGCTCCGTGACGTCGGTGAGCCGGTCCACCTCGGAGGTGACGGCGCAGAGCAGCTCGCGCGCCTCCACGGCGGTGTCGGTGGAGTCGAACTGCGCGGTGGCCACCGCGTCCTGGAGCAGCTCCACGTTGAGACCGATGGAGGACAGCGGGTTGCGCACCTCGTGGACGATCTGCGCGGAGATGCGGCCCACGGCGGCTAGCTGCTCCGCGCGCATCAGGGCCTCGGCCTGCGACTTGAGCTGCGCCTCGCGGGCCTGGAGCGAGCGGGCCATCTGGTCGAACTCGCGGGCGAGCAGCGCCACCTCGTCGTCGCCGCGCACGCCCAGCTGGGCGGAGTAGTCCCCCTTGCCGATGCGCGACACGCCCTCGATGAGGGTGCGCACCGGGCGCAGCGTGCGGGCGGACCAGGCGGTGACGCCCACGCCCACGCCAATGGCCATGATGGACAGCGCGATGATGGTGAGGCCGGTGCGGCGCTCGCGCTCCTCCGCGCCGTCCACGCGCTCGCGGATGCGGTTGCCCAGCGTGGCGCGCAGCACGCGCAGCTCCCGGCCGATGGCGGCCTCCAACTGCCGCAGCTCGGCGGTCGCGCGCGCCACCTCGTCGCCCTCCGGGGATTCGGACGCGAGCGCGGCGAACACGGCCTCCACCGCGTGGCCGTAGGCCTGGGAGTTCTTCGACAGCTCTCCGAAGCGGGCGTCCAGCTCCATGACGAAGGGCACCTCGCCCTTGGGGGCGAAGGTGAGCACCTCGCGGGCCTTGGCGCGGGCGGCCTCCAGGCGCTGGGCCATCTGCGGCGAGTAGTACAGGCTCGCCAGCCGGATGAGCGCGCGGCGCGTCTCCACGCTGTTCTGCTCCAGCACGCGCTCGGTGTCCTTCTCCTGGCTCGTCTGGAAGGTCTCCAGCGCGGCGGCGTCCTGGGAGAGCTGGAGGTAGCCCTGGCTGACGAGCCGGATCTCCAGCCGGTTGCGGTGCAGCTCCGCCACGCTGAAGAGGGACACCGTCCCGAACGTCAGCAGCACCAGCGCGTAGCCCAGGAAGATGCGGGTGGCGAGCGAGAGCTTCATGCGGGAGGGGACAGGACATACGTCCTGGGGCGGGCGCATTACAGCGCAATCCCCGGCGGCCCGCCTGCTTCCGTCCTTCCCGGGCGTCCAGACTTCGTCCCGCCCAGGACGGAAGCGGGCTGGTAGCGTCCGGCGCATGTCCCCGCACCCCGTCTGCTCCACGCTCCTGGCCGCCCTGCTGGTCCTCTCCGCTGGCTGTGGGGAGAAGGAGGTCGCCCCCTCGCTGGACCTCGTCACCACCGCCTGCGCGGGCACGCCGCCCCTGGCGGGGGTGACGCACCTGCGCTTCCGCGTCACCGGGCCCGGGCTGGACACGCCCCGGGAGCGGGTGTCCACGGTGCGGTGGACGGCGCAGGATGTTCCGGCCATTCCGGCGGGCAGCGGGCGGGTGCTGGAGGTGCGGGCGTACGCGGGGGTTCCGGACCGGGGCGGCCAGCTGCGGTCGCTGGGCCGGACGGCGCCCTTCGACGTCGCGCAAGGGCAGGCGGCGTCGGTGCGCGTGTTCCTGAGGCGATTGGGGGAGTTCGCGCCGGTGAACCAGGCGGCGAGTCCTGACGCGTGCGCGCTGCCGCGTGAGCTCCGGGCGGGGCACACGGCGACGCCCCTGCCGGATGGCCGGGTGCTCTTCGCCGGGGGCTATGCGCCCGAGGCGGACGGCAGGCGGCCGGTGTCGGGGACGACGGAAGTGTTCGACCCGAAGGAGGGCACGTTCACACCCGGGCCGGACGTGGGTGCGCGGGCCTTCCACACCGCGTCGCTGCTGCCGGGCGGCAAGGTGCTGCTGACGGGGGGCGCGGAGACGCTGGACGTGCTGTCCCTGCAGCGCACGGCGCGCGTCATGGACGTGGCGTCGGGGGAGACGACCGCGTTGGAGCCGAAGGTGGCGCGCTACCAGCACGCGGCGGCGGTGGATGTGGAAGGGCACGTGCTGCTGGTGGGAGGGCGTTCGGCGGAGGGGCGCGGCGTCTTCACGATGGAAGGCTTCGATGCGGCTTCGGGGCGCTTCGTCGACGTGCCCGGCGAGATGCATCGCGTGGACGCGACGCTGGCGGTGCTGGGGGACGGGCGCACGATCCTGGTCGCGGGAGGCTCGGATGGGGTGCGTCCGGAGGCGAGCGTCCTGTCCTCCGGGTTCGATGGAGACACCTTCGTGTGGTTGCAGGCGGTGCCACCCCGGCTCCGGGTTCCCAGGGTGGGCGCCACCGTGGCGATGCTCGGTCGGACGGAGGATGGCCCCCGTCCGTTGTTGATCGGCGGCTTCGATGGCGTGGATCCGTTGAATGGGGCGCTGGCCGTGAGGGCGTCCGAGGTGTTGGAGAGCGTGATCCGGGTGAGCGATGGTCCGACGTTGTTGCCCCGGAGCAACGCGTGCGCGGTGTCGCTTCCGGACGGCCGGGTGGTGGTGCTGGGCGGGCGGGGGACCGACCCTGGCATTCCGCGCGCGACGGCGTGGGCGGAGCTGATCATCCCGGCGAAGGATGCCCAACCCAGCGTGCTGGGCCTGCCGCTCCTGCCGCAGCCGCTCGTGTGGCATTCGTGCACGGCGCTCCCGGATGGCTCGGTGCTCGTGGTGGGCGGCGTGGATGACAGCACCGGCGAGCCCCGGGCGCCCAGGGAGGCGCTGGTGGTGATGCCGCCTCCGCGCGACTGAGGTGGGCACGCTCCGGGCGGACTGTTAGCGTCCAGGTCCTATGGTGACCTGCCTACCTGCCCGGTTTGCCCTGGCCGTGCTCCTGCTGAGCGCGGCGGTGGAAGCGCGGGAGCCCGCGGTCCGCACGGTGCTGCTGTCGGAGCACCCCGAGGACTTCACGCCGAGCGTCTACGTGAAGGGCGCGGTCTCCACTGTCCTGCGCTTCGAGGCCCCCGTGGATCCGGCCAAGACCCGCATGCTGGCCTGGGAGGGCCGGTTCGAGCCGCTGTTGGTCGGTGGCCGCAAGGTGGTCGTGGAGCCACTCCGGGACCTGGGAGAGGACGAGGGCGTGCCCCTGCTCGTGACGCTCACGAACGGGCGGGAGATCCCGCTCCTCCTGAAGGCTCCTGGACAGGGCAGGCGGGCCGCGTTGGATCAACAGGTGAACGTGTTCGAGAACCAACAGCGCTACGAGGCGATGTACTCGGCGCTGATGGATTCACTCAAGAAGCAGCGGGTCCTGGTGGAGGAGAATGAGCGCCTGCGCCTGGAGGAGCGTTCCCCGGATCACGCGCTTGCGACGCTCCTGGCCAATGGTGAGGTGAAGGACACGCCCTTCAACCAGGGGCAGCGGTGGTTCCTCAAGGAGGAGGGGGCGGACGTCCTGGTCCAAGTGCTTACGAGCAGGACGGTGCCAAAGGTGGGGGTGCTTTTCACCGTGACCAATCATGGGAAGACCGCGTGGAGCTTGAAGGAGGTCCGGCTGTCCTCGGTTGCGGGCAGCAAGCCGAGACCGTTCGCCTTGCGCATGCAGCATGATGAGATCGCTCCGGGGGCCACCGGCCGCATCGCCATCATCGCGAACAACAGCGTCTTCCAATCACCTCAAGGCCTGGAGCAACTGGCGCTGGAGTTGTTCAGGTCCGACGGCCTGTCGCAGGCCTACCTCGTCCTGGAGTGGCGCCTCTTCAAGGAGTAGATCGATCTGACATGAACGCACCGCGCCCGTGGTCCCCTGTTGCCCTTGTGCTGGCCCTGTCATTGGGCTGCACCGCGACCCGTGGGGGCGTGGGCCTACGCGCGGATGGTACTCCCAAGCCTGAGGACTGTCCGGAGGAGGCGCTCCAAGCGATGCGGCTCCTTCGCTTGAACGTAGGGGACGGCTCCTGGGCTGAACTCGACATCAATCAGGACGACGTGAGATCCATCACGCTCTACGACGGACCCGTAGAGAGCACCCTGATCGACCACATGCGTCCGCTCGAGGCCTCCACCCGACTCTACGGGCGGGTCTGGACCGGAGGCCCACAGGTGGTCGTTCGTTACTACGAGGCGCAGCCGCCGGATGGTGGCGACAAGATTCCCATCTGCGCGGTGGCAAGACTTTCGAAGGGACAGCTCCGGAAGAAGCCCGAGTCCAAGCCGGGAACGGCCATCCTTGAATTCTCGAAGGCGGCGGTCGAAATCGTGGATTCCTTCCGCTGAAACACGAAGGCCCCGCGTCCCATGAAGGGAGGCGGGGCCTCGGTGCTTCAAGCCTCTACTTCGCTCAGGCGTTGGTCGGCGGGGCCTCGGAGGGCTTCGCCTCGCCCTCGGTGGAGGCCGGGGCGGCGGCCGTCTCCACGGGGGCGGCCTCGGTCGGCGTGGCCGGAGCGGCGGCGCGGGCCTCCGCTTCGGCGCGGGCGCGGGCGACCTCGTCGCTGCGCTGGTCGCTGGCGGCGACCTCGTCCGGGGTCAGCTCCGTGCGGTCGGCGAGCATGCCCGTCTTCTTCTCCAGGTCCTTGATGGCCCGGCGAAGCAGGTCGCGCTCCAGCAGCGTCCGGTTCAGGCGCTTCTCCAGGGCCTTGTACTTGTCCTTGCCCAGGTCTGCCTCGGACTTCGTCACGGCCAGGATGCGCGCCTGGGTGTCGGCGCGGCCCTTGATGCGGCGCAGCTCCTTCTCCAGCTCCACGGCGCGCAGGCGGTCCTTGTTCGCCGCCGTCTCCAGCCGGTCCATCTTCTCGCGGTCCGCGTCGTTCAGCTCGCGGTAGCGGCGCACGGGCTCGGCAGGGGCCACCGGCGTGGCCGGCACCGACACCGCCGCGCTCACCACGGGCTCGCTCGCGGGCGCGGCGATGAGGTCCGCCGACGCGGGGGCGGCGACCGCCACCGGCGCGGACGTCGTCGCCTGCACGGGGGCGGGGGCCTCACGGCGGCGGTTGCCACCGCGCGACTCGGCCTCGGCGCGCAGCTTGGCGTTCTCCGTCAGCGCGTGCGACAGCTCCTCGCGCGTCTGCGCGAGCTGGATGCTGGCGTTGCGCTCCACCTCGGCGCGGGCCTTGACCAGGTCCTGAGCACCCTTGTCGCCTTCCTTCTGGTCGAAGAGCTTGCGCTTCGTCTGCTTGAGCTGCTCCTTGACCTCCTGGAGCTGCGCGCGCTGTTCGTCCAGCTCCTTCTGCTTGCGCTGGACCTCCGACTCCGCCTTGGCGCGAGCCTTGGTCTCCGACTCCAGCTCCCCACGGAACGAGGGCGATGAGACCGACGGACGGTTCGCGGTACCGCCCGAAGCGCCGCCCTTGTCTCCGAAGAGCAGCAGGCCGAGCGTCACGGCGAAACCGATCGATACCAGGATGAGAGCAACGACCAAGGGAACAACCTCCACAGAAGGATGCAAAAAGCGGGGCAGCCTACCGCCGGGACATGGCGCGTCAAGGCTTCACTGGCAGACACATCCCGGGCTCCAGCCGCGCCGGCCGGGCCTCGAAGCCCCGCCTGCCGTGCGCCGCCCCTCGCCGGCACGGTCCTGGCGCGCGCCCCGGCGAATCCGTAAACAGGAGGCTGAAGGCGTCCTTCAGGGGAGTCCACGAAAGCCCATGGCGCACCTGGAGCTGAAGCCGAAGCGCGACGTGTCGAGCTTCCGCAAGCTCGCCATCGGCAGCTGGGCGACCGCGTACGACCCCACCGTCTACGGCACCTTGACGGTGCGCATGGACGCGGCGCTGGCGTACCTGGACGCCTTCCACCAGCGCACCGGTGTCCGCCTCACCCCCCTGCACCTGGTGCTCAAGGCCCTGGGCGAAGCGCTGCGCCGGTGCCCGGACGCCAACGCGCTGCTGCGCTTCCAGCGCATCTACCTGCGCCAGCACGTCACCCTGTGCGCGCTGGTGCCGGACGGAGACCCGTGCCGGCCCGGCCTCACGCCCGCGCGCATCCAGGACGTGGACCGCAAGAGCGTGCACGCCGTCGCGCTGGAGCTGGAGGCCGCAGTGGCGCGGGCGCGGGAAGGGCGCGACGCCGGGCTGGAGCGGGGCAGGGGACTGCTCCAGCGCGTCCCGTCGCTGCTCCTCCGCCGCTTCACGGGGCTGCTGTCGTTCCTGTCGTACACGCTGAACGTGGACCCCGGCTGGCTGGGGCTGCCAAGAGATCCGTTCGGCTCCGCGGTGGTCGTGGACGCGGGCACGCTGGGCCTGGACACCGCCTACCTGCCGCTCGCGCCGTTCACCCGCGTGCCCATCTTCCTCGCGCCCGGCGCGGTGCGGGAGGTGGCGGTGGTGGAGGACGGGAAGGTGGTGCCCGGCCGCGTGATGAGCCTCAACGCGTCCTTCGATCACCGCTTCATTGACGGCTACCACGCGGGCGTCATCGCCAACACGCTGCGCGAGCTGCTGGAGCACCCGGCCGACTTCTTCGACGCGCCGGCCGGGGCTCCTGAATCCGCCCGCTAGTACGCGTACTCCCAGCCGCCGCGCGCCCGGCCGCCAAGGCGTGCGCTCATCGCGCGCAGCCGGCGCACGCGCTCCGGGATGGGCGGGTGCGTGCTGAACAGCGACATCACCCCGCCGTGGTGCAGCGGGTTCACGATGAACAGATGCGACGTGGCGGGGGCCCGATCATACGGAATGGCCTCCGCGGCGCGCTCCATCTTCAAGAGGGCGCTGGCCAGCGCGTCCGGATCCCCGCACAGCTCCGCGCCCGTGGCGTCCGCGCCGTACTCGCGCGAGCGGCTCACCGCCAACTGCAGCAGCGTGGCCGCGATGGGCGCCACCAGCAGCAGGCCCAGGTTGGACATGGCCCCGGCGATGCCGCCGCCCTCCTCGTCGTCGCCGCGGCTGAGCATGCTGCCGCCGAACCAGAAGAGCATCTGCGCCGCGTAGCTGATGACGCCCGCGAGCGTGGCCGCCACCGTGCCGATGAGCGTGTCCCGGTTGCGCACGTGGCCAATCTCGTGCGCCAGCACGCCCTCCAGCTCGCGCCGGTCCAGGATGTCCACGATGCCCGCCGTCACCGCCACCGCCGCGTGGCTCGGGCTGCGGCCCGTGGCGAAGGCGTTGGGCTGCTGCGTGGGCAGCAGGTACACCTTCGGCTTCGGCATGCCCGCGCGGGCGGACAGGCGCTCCACCATCTCATGCAGCCACGGCGCCTGCTCATAGGGCAGGGGCTGCGCGCCATGGATGGCCAGCGCGATGCGGTCGCTGAACCAGTAGGAGCCGAAGTTCATCACCACCGCGAAGAGGCCCGCCATCGCGAGCCCCTGCGCGCCGCCCAGCCGCTGGCCGATGACGAGCACCAGCGCCGTCAACCCGGCCAGCAGGACGGTCGTCTTCAAAGCGTTGCCCAGCCGGTGCCACCCGCCGCCCTTGAGCGCCGGTGCGGCCGGTCCTCGGGATGTCATGTGGGGGTCACGCCGCGCCATGGTCCTCGTTCCGTGCCTTTCGTCCCGTCCAGAAGAGGGGGACCCACGAAACGTAAGCAGGCGCGGGGGGCCGTCAATGAAGGCGTCCCCGCGTCAACCCGGCGGCTTCCCGCTTCAGCGAGCGGATTTCCTCATTTCCTCAAAGGTAGAAACGATCCGTCACGCCCGCCGTACGCTGGAGGATGGCGCTCCAGCCCAGCCACACGTCGATGCCGCTGTCGCCCGCCTTCGGCTCGCCCCCCAGGGCACCGAGCGAGCCCGTGCAGCCGGCCACCGTGCAGAGCCCCGTCTCCCGGATGTGTTCCAGCAGGGCGCGCAGGGTGGGCATGCGGCGGGACTCGAAGCGGTCGGAGACGTCGTCGCGGCCGGTGAAGTCAGGCTCGTCCAGACGGTCCAGCAGGAAACGCTCCAGGGCCCACCAGAACAGGTACACCTCCGCGCGCCGCCCGGAGGCCACCGCCGCCGCCGCGATGGACAGCCCCTGGTGCACCCGGTCGTATTCGCCACTGTGCAGGAAGACGACGACCCTGGTGTCCGGCGCGCTCACGCACGGGCTCATACCGTCCAGAAGCCGTGCCGTCCATCCACCCGCGAGCGACGACCGACCGGGCCCTTTGTCTTGCACCCCGGCCCCGCCACTTGCTAGGAATCCCACGGAATTACACGTTTTTTGCAATGACAGAGCGGGCGGCCTTCCGGGACATGGGCGACGAGACGACAGCCAGGCGCAAGGATGCCCACCTCGACCTGTGCGCGACCGGCGACGTGGAGCCCGCGCAGAATTCGACCCTGCTGGAGCACGTCCACCTCATCCACTGCGCCATGCCGGAGATGGCGGCGGACGAGGTCGACCTGTCCACGCCCTTCCTGGGCAAGGCGCTGCGGGCGCCCCTCCTCGTCACCGGCATGACGGGCGGCACGGAGCGCGCGGGCGTCGTGAACCGCGACCTGGCGCTGCTCGCCGAACGGCACGGGCTGGCCTTCGGCGTGGGCAGCCAGCGCGCGATGGCGGAGGACACCTCGCGCACGGCCTCGTACGCGGTGCGCGACGTGGCGCCCACGGTGGTGCTGGTGGGCAACATCGGGCTGTACCAGGCGGTGGGCCTGGGCGTGGACGGCGTGCGGCGGCTGGCGGACGCCATTGGCGCGGACGGCATGGCGCTGCACCTCAACGCCGGCCAGGAGCTGACGCAGCCCGAGGGCGACCGGGACTTTCGGGGCGGCTACCAGGTGGTGGAGGCGCTGGCGCGGGCCTTCGGCGACCGGCTGCTGGTGAAGGAGACCGGGTGCGGCATCGGCCCGGACGTGGCGCGGCGGCTCGTGGAGCTGGGCGTGCGCAACGTGGACGTCTCCGGGCTGGGCGGCACGTCGTGGGTGCGCGTGGAGCAGCTGCGCGCGCACGGCTCCCAGGCGCAGGTGGGCGCGGAGTTCAGCGGCTGGGGCATCCCCACCGCGGCGGCCATCGCCAGCGTGCGCAAGGCGGTGGGCCCCCAGGCGCGGCTCGTCGCCAGCGGCGGGGTGCGGGGCGGGCTGGAGTGCGCGAAGGTGCTCGCGCTGGGCGCGGACCTGGCGGGCATGGCGCTGCCGCTGTTCCGGGCCCAGCAGCAGGGCGGGCTCGCGGGCGCGGAAGACGCGCTGAAGGTCATCCTGACGGCCCTGCGGCAGGCGCTGGTGCTGACGGGAAGCCGGAACGTCGCGGAGCTGCGGCAGCGGCCGCGCGTGGTGTCTGGAGCTTTGAAGGATTGGTTGGCGGCCCTGTGATGCACGGTGGCTCCCAGGTTGGGAAGGAACAACATGTCTGACACCGTGACGTCGCGGCTTTCCGGATTCCACAAGCTGCCCATGGAGGAGCGACTCGCTCAGATCGGGCGCATGTTCCGGCTGTCGGACGAGGAGCTGGGCCAGCTCCGCGGCGTGGGCACCCTGGAGCCCGTCCTGGCCAACCAGATGATCGAGAACGCGGTGGGCACCTTCTCCCTGCCGCTGGGGCTGGGGCTCAACCTCAACGTCAACGGGCGCGACTACATCGTGCCCATGGCGGTGGAGGAGCCCTCCGTCGTGGCGGCGGTGTCGTTCGCGTCGAAGATCGTCCGTGAGTCGGGCGGCTTCGTCGCGGAGGCCGACGAGTCGATGATGATCGGCCAGGTGCAGGTGTCGAACTACGGCGACCCCACCCTGGCCTCCCAGCGCATCCTGGACGCGAAGGAGCAGATCCTCGCCCTGGCGAACAGCTTCCACCCGGCGATGGTCGCCCGGGGCGGCGGCGCGCGGGACGTGGAGGTGCGCCTGCTGCCCGCGCCGGAGGGCCCGCGCGGCGAGCCGCTGCTCATCGTCCACATCCTCATCGACACGCAGGAGGCGATGGGCGCGAACCTCATCAACACCGTCGCCGAGGGTGTCGCGCCGCTGATCGAGCAGGTCACGGGCGGCCGGGTGTACCTGCGCATCCTGTCCAACCTGTCGGATCGCCGGCTGGCGCGCGCCACCTGCCGCATCCCGCTGCCGCTGCTGGCGGACTTCGACCTGCCGGGAGAGACGATCGCGGAGGGCATCGCCCAGGCGAGCCGCTTCGCGGAGGCGGACCCGTACCGCGCCGCCACGCACAACAAGGGCGTGATGAACGGCATCGACGCGGTGGCCATCGCCACCGGCCAGGACTGGCGCTCCATTGAAGCGGGCGCGCACGCGTTCGCCTGCCGCGGGGGCCAGTACCGGCCGCTGTCCACCTGGTACCTGGAGGAGGGGCACCTGGTGGGCCGCATCGAGCTGCCGCTGGCGCTGGGCACGGTGGGCGGTCCCATCAAGGTGCACCCGGGCGTGCAGGTGGCGCTCAAGCTGCTGCGCGTGTCGGGCGTGCGCGAGCTGTCCATGGTGTTCGCGGCGGTGGGGCTGGCGCAGAACTTCGCGGCGCTCCGGGCCCTGGGCTCGGTGGGCATCCAGAAGGGCCACATGGCCATGCACGCCCGCTGCGTCGCGGTGACGGCGGGCGCGCGCGGCGGTGACGTGGAGAAGGTCGCCAACCTCCTGGTGAAGGCCGGGCACGTGAAGGTGGAGAAGGCGAAGGAGATCCTCGCCAGCCTGATCCTCGAAACGCCCGGCGTCGCGGCCACCGTCACCAACGGCTGATTGCTCCCCCGCGCTCCAGCGCGGAGACCCTGGCGGGGCGGCGCGCTTGTAGAGTGCCCGCCCCCCTTCCTTGTCCGGTGCCCGGTCTCATGACTCCCGCTACGAACCCCCTGGTCGCCTTCGGTGCCGGCAAGGTCATCCTGCTGGGCGAGCACAGCGTGGTGTACGGCTACCCCGCGCTCGCGGGCCCCCTGAGCTTCGGCGTGACGGCGCGGGGCGTGCCCGCGCGCTCCTGCCAGTTGGACGTGCCGGCGACGGCGGACGCCGCGCAGAAGCGCCTCATGCGCAAGGCATTCACGCGGGCGGCCCGTCTGGTGGGCGAGCCGAAGGTGAAGGTGACGCTGGAGCCCCAATTGCCGCTGTCCGCGGGGCTGGGCAGCTCCGCGGCGCTGGCGGTGGCCCTGTCGCGCGTGCTGCTCCAGGCGGCGGGGCGGGCCCCGTCGCCCAAGGAGACGGCCCGGCTGGCGTGGGAGATGGAGCAGGAGTTCCACGGCACGCCGTCGGGCGTGGACCACACCACCAGCGCGGAGGAGAAGCTCATCCTCTACCGCCGGGTGCAGGGGCCCGCGGGCGTCGTCGGCCGGGCGCGCGAGGTGAAGAGTCCGCGCGCGCTGTCGGTGGTGGTGGCGCTGGCCGGAGCGCGCAGTCCCACGAAGGTGACGGTGGGCGCGCTGCGCGAGCGGCAGGCGCGGTGGCCGGAGCGCTACCGCCGGCTGTTCGCGCAGGTGGGGAGGCTCGTCACCGAGGCGTCGAAGGCGGTGGAGGCCGGCGACCTGGAGGGCCTGGGGGACGCGATGAACGTCAACCAGGGCCTGCTGGGCGCGCTGGGCCTGTCGTCTCCGGCGCTGGAGGACATGGTGTACCGGCTGCGCGGCATGGGCGCGCTGGGCGCCAAATTCACCGGGGCAGGGGGGGACGGCGGCGCCGTCATCGGCCTCTTCCTCGAACCCGGGCCCGTGGTCGCGAAGCTGACGCGCGACGGCGTGCGCTGCTTCGCCAGCCAGCTGGCGGGACCGCGGCCCCACGGAGACCGTTCATGAAAGCAACCGTCCGGGCGCATCCCAACATCGCCCTCGTGAAGTACTGGGGCAAGCGCGATGAGGCGCTCATCCTCCCGCACCAGTCCAGCCTGTCGCTCACGCTGGCGCCCATCCACGTGACGACCACCGTGGAGTTCGGCGCGGCGTCCGACCAGGTGGAGCTGCACGGCCACGCGGCGAAGGGCAGCGAGCGCGACCGCGTGCTGCGCCTGCTGGACGCCGTGCGCGTGCAGGCGGGCCGCGACCTGGGCCCCGCGAAGGTGGTGTCGCGCGGTGACTTCCCCATGGCGGCGGGCCTGGCCAGCAGCGCGGCGGGCTTCGCGGCGCTGGCGGTGGCGGGGCGCGCGGCGGCGGGACTCCCCTCCGACACGCGCGCCTCCAGCGTGCTCGCGCGGCGGGGCAGCGGCTCCGCGTGCCGCAGCGTGCAGGGCGGCTTCTGCGAGTGGATGCGCGGCGAGCGCGCGGACGGCGAGGACAGCTACGCCGTGCAGCGCTTCGACGCGGGGCACTGGTCGGACCTGCGCATGGTGGTGGCCATCGTCGACCGCGGCGAGAAGGAAGTGAAGTCGCGCGACGGCATGAAGGGCGCGGTGGAGACGAGCCCCTACTACGCGGCGTGGGTGAAGGACGCGGAGGCGGAGGTCCCCCGCGCTCGCGAGTTCATCGCGAAGAAGGACCTGCAGGCGCTGGGCGAACTGTGCGAGCGCAACGCGTGGCGCATGCACAGCACGTCGCTCGCGGCCGACCCGCCGCTCTGCTACCTGAGCCCGGCCACGCTGGGCCTCATCCTGAACCTGCGCGAGCAGCGCAAGAAGGGCGTGCCGGTGTGGTTCACGCTCGACGCCGGGCCCAACCCGGTGCTGCTGACGGACGCGGCGCACGAGGTGGCGGCGGAGGCCATGGCCCGCGCGTGCGGCGCGCTGGACGTGGTGCGCTGCGTGCCCGGTGGGGACGCGGCGCTGCTGACGGAGCACCTGTTCTGATGGAGCGCGCCCTCTCCGCGCCCGGCAAGCTGTTCGTCTCCGGCGAATACGCCGTGCTGTGGGGAGGCGTGTCGCGCGTGGCCGCGGTGGCGCCCCGCACGGCCGCCTACGTGCGCAGGCGGCAGGACTCGCGGGTGCACGTCTGCCTGGAGGAGGGGACGCTCCAGGGCCTCACCACGCCCCGGGGCGTGAAGTGGGAGCGCGACGTGCCGGCGGGGTTCTCCTTCGTGGCGCGCACGCTGGACGAAGCCCTGCGCGCGCATGGAAGGCCCAGCGTGGGGTTCGACGTCGCGGTGGCGCCGGGCGCGCTGGGCCCGGGCGGCCACAAGCTGGGCATTGGCGGCAGCGCCTCCGCGACGGTGCTCGCGGCGGAGGCCGCCCGCTTCATCCTGGAAGAGAAGTTCGACGTGCTGAAGCTCGCGCTCGTCGCGCACACGCTGGGGCAGGGCGGCAAGGGCAGCGGCGGCGACGTGGCCTCCAGCTTCGCGGGCGGCCTGTCCCGCTACCGGCGCTACGACGTGGGCGCGCTGACGGAGGCCGCCAACACCGGCCGCTTCCACGCGGCGCTCGCGGAGTCGCCGCCCGTGGACCTGTGGCGCATGCCCGCGCCCCGCGTGGCCATGCTCTACGCCTTCACCGGAGAGAGCGCGTCCACGAAGCTGCTCATCGCCCAGGTGGAGGCGAAGCTCGCGGAGGCCGGGCGCCAGTCGTTCGTGGAGCGCTCGGACGCGCTGGGCCACGCCATTGAAAACGGCCTGGGCGGCGGTGACTTCCGCGCCTTCACGGACGCGGTGAAGGCCCAGCACGCGTTGCTCCTGGAACTGGGTCCGCTGGAGACCGAAGGCATGCGCCGGGTGCTGGCCATCGCCGCGTCCTACGGCTGCGCGGGCAAGCTGTCCGGCGCGGGCGGCGGGGACGGGTGCATCCTCTTCGCCCCGGACGCGAGCGCCCGCGAGGAGCTGCGCCAGGGCCTGGAGTCGCGCGGCTTCCTCACGCTGACGCTGGACGTGGAGCCCGGCGTGCGCGGTGAGGCGCAGGCGGACCCGCGGCTCCGAGGCTGGGTGGACGCGCTCGTCTGACGACGCCGAAAAGCCCGGGCGAGCGTCCGGGCCGGCCGTTAGAACATGTGGCCGAACGTGATGTAGAAGCGCTGGCGGCCCGTCTCGGTGGAGCGCGCGTAGTCCATGCGCACCACGGCCGCGCGGCGCGAGAAGCGCAGGCCGCCGCCGATGCCCGGATGCCACTCGTGCCACTTGCCATCCGTCACGCCCGGGTGCCACACGCGGCCCAGGTCCAGGAACACCACCGCGCCCAGCTTGAGCTGCTGGCCGAAGACGGACATCTGCGCGGCCTGGAAGCGCAGCTCCGAATTGCTGAACGCCTTCACGTTGCCGGCGAAGCGGTTGCGCTCGATGCCGCGCACGCTGCTCATGCCGCCAATGCCCTCGGACACGTTGACGCCGCCCGTCGTCATCCACTCGAAGAACGGCACCTCGCCAAACAGCATGTCCAGCGTGAGCCGCTGCGCGAACACCAGCCTCGGCGACAGCCGGATGTAGCGGCGCTCGCTCAGCGTCACGCCCGCGTACTGGTAGCGGCTGAAGGTGGCCAGGCCCGACACGCGCAGCGCCACCTCCTCCACGCCGCCGGTCGTCGGGTCGGACTCGTCGTCGCGCGTGTCCCAGAGCGCGCCCGCGAGGATCTGCCCGCTGGTGCCGCCCTCGATGCCAATGGGCTTCTCCTGCGCGAGGATGGACGTCTCGTAGGGTGACACGCTGGTGTTGCGCCACGCGTAGCCCACGTAGGACTGGAACGGGTGCGTCTCACCGAAGGGCCGGCCGCGCAGGCGGACCCAGAGGCCCGGCGAGCCCTTGTCGTAGTTGTAGCGCTGGTCGTCCACGTCGCCGCGGAAGTCCGGGGCGGACAGGTTGCCCGCGCCGAAGAAGGGGCTGCTCTTCTCCTTGCGGTACTCCAGCCGGCCTTCCAACCGCAGGGGCCCCAGCAACTGCGGGCCGTCGTAGCGGACGTAATGATTCATGGCGCCGCGCGAGCTGAAGAAGACCTGCGCGGACAGGGCATGCGCGTACGGCGTCTTGCCGGGCGCGTACAGGTACATGCCGCCCACCGCGCCGTAGCCGAAGCCCTGGTCGGAGCTGAAGCTCACCAGGGGCAGGGCGATGCCGTCCATGGCCGGCGTCTTCTTCACGGGCAGGAGCCCGGGCGCGGTCCGGCCGGCCGCCACGGCGCTGAGGGACAGCAGGAGGAAGAACAGGAGGACGACAGGAGCCAGCATCGAAACCCCGTGAAGCCCCAGGGGGGCACATCGATTCCAGCCCGGGATCAGAAAGCGTTCTGCCCGCCTGCTCTCCAAGAGAGCACCACGGCCCCAGAAGCTCCTGTCCCCCTGAATGCCCATTTTGCCTCGCGGGATGGGGGAGCCGTCAACGTGCGCGAAAGTCTGAGTGAACTCGTCAGCGAGAATTCACGGAATTGGGCGAACAACCTTGTCCGGCGCATCGGGTCAAGCGTTCCGCCCGTTGCGGCGCGTCGCGCACGCAACGTGCTGCTGGTGCACCTGGACGGCGTGCCAAAGGCCCTGCTGGACGAGGCGATTGTCTCCGGGCGGATGCCCTTCGTGGGGCACCTCGTGCGCTCGGGAGCGTACCACCTGGAGAACGCCTTCTGGGGCGCCCCCACGTCCACGCCGTTCTTCCAGGCGGGGCTGCTCTATGGGCTCCAGCATCCGAACCTGCCGGGTTACAGCTGGTACGACCGCTCGCTCGGCCGCAAGGTCCAGATGAACACGCCGGGCGACGCGATGGCCATCGACGCGCGGCTCAGGGGCCACGGCCGCACCAGCCTGCTCGACCACGGCGGGCACACCTACTTCTCGCTCTTCCACGCGGGCGCCACCAACCGCATGTGCATGAGCACGCTGTCCAGCTTCAAGCTGATGGCGCGCTCGTTCGCATACGAGATGCAGGGCCTGGGCTCCGCGCGCACGCGCGGTGCGTGGGACTTCCTGCGCTCGTTCGGGATGGAGTCCCTGCAGGCGGTGCGCGAGGTGCGGCAGTGGTCGCGCTCCATCAACGACTGGCGCCACGAGCAGGGCTTCCTCCTGAGCCGCATCCTCCTGCAGCGGCTGGGCTGGAGCTTCGCGTACACCAAGTCCCTGGTGGACATGGTGCGCGGCGTGCCGCTCATCTACCTGGTGTACGGCAACTTCGACGAGGTGGCCCACCGGAGGGGGCCGCGCTCGGAGCTGGCGCTGGCGGAGCTGCACCGCGTGGACGCGTCGCTGGCGGAGCTGTTCGCCGTGGCCCGCGCCGCGCCGGAGCCCTACGACGTCATCCTCATCTCCGACCACGGCCACGTGGACAGCCTGCCACTGGAGCAGCGCCAGGGCCGGCGCCTGGAGGCGGTGCTCTTCCAGGGGGACACGCCGCCGCTGCGCGAGGACGTCCGGCGCGGCCTGCTCGACGGGCGCGAACCGCCGACGCCGGACACGTCCGCGCGCGAGCCCTTCGTCCCCGTGGTGGTGGAGGCCGGCAACTTCGCCCACGTCTACCTGAGCGGCCGTCCCGCGCCGCTGGAGGCCCGCGAGCTGCTCGCGCTGCATCCGCACGTTTTGGCGCGGGCCACGGAGAACCCGGACATCGGCATGGTGGCGATGCGCCGGGGCGCCGAGGCGGTGGTGGTGATGGGCGGGGGCGTGTACGGCCCGGCGGAGCTGGACCGCGCGCCCCTGTCGTCCGAGTACAGCCGTCGCGCCGTGGCGGACTTCCTCCATGGCCTGCCGCGCATGGAGACGGCGGGCGACCTGGTGCTCTTCGGAGAGGCCGTCCAGAAGGGCGGCACGGTGGGCTTCGCGTGGGAGTTCGGCTCGCACGGCGGCCTCACGCGGGTGGAGTCCGACAGCCTGGTGATGTGGCCCGCGAGCGGGCCGGTGGACCTGTCCGGCCTGAGCCACTGCGCGCGGCTGCACGAGCGGCTGGCGGAGGCCTACCTGGACGCTGGCGCGCCTCGCATCCTGCATTGAAACCCGAAGGGAGGACCATGCGGCTTCCCAACGCTGGTGGACGCACGTGGCTCAAGGTGCTGGGCGCCGTGGTGGGGCTCGGCTTGTCCGTGCTCCTGCTGTCCACGGCCTTCTTCAAGTGGAACCTGTCCGGGGGAGGGGCGCTGCTGACGCCCCGCTTCCCGCTGCGCCAGTTCCTCCTGGACCTGCCCGGGCACCTGGTGTGGCTGGTGCCCTTCCTGCTGCTCCAGGCGTCGCTCATCCCGCTGCGGGCGGTGCAGTGGCAGGCCACCCTGCGCAAGCCCATCCCGTTCCGGGAGCGCTACCACCTGGTGGGCATTGGCGTCTTCGTCCACAACGCGCTGCCAGGGAAGCTGGGCGAGGTGACACGCGCCTTCCTGCTGTCACGCACGCAGCACGTGCCCTTCATCCGGGGCCTGGGCTCCGTGGGCGTGTGCAAGCTGATGGAGTTCGCCTGCCTGATGCTGCTGGTGGCGCTGTCCTTCCTGGGCCCCTTCGGCACGACGATGGCCCACTTCCAGGGGCAGCTGAAGGTGGCCATCTCGCTGTGCGTCGGCCTGGTGGCCCTGGTGGTGCTCCTGGCCCACTGGGCGGCGCCCCTGGGGCGCTGGCTGCACAAGCGTCACAGCCTGCCGCGCGTGGAGAGCTTCCTCAGCCACGTGGGGGAGGGCCTGGGCACGGCGCGCTCCTTCAAGGGCATGGCGAAGGTGTTCTTCTTCTCCATCTTCCCGGTGTCCGCCTCCGCGCTGGCCTACGGCCTGGCGCTGCAGGGCATTGGCATCCCCGGGGGCCTCTTCGCGGGCGCGGTGGTGCTGGGCGCCATCTCCCTGGGGCAGGCGCTGCCGGGCGTGCCGGCGGGCATGGGCATCTACTACTTCGTCACGAGCTGGGCGGCGCGCTCCCTGGGCGCCAGCCCGGAGGCCGCGGCGGCCTTCGCCACGCTCACCCACCTGGGCACCGTGCTCAGCCAGGTGTCCGTGGGCGCGCTGTCCGTGCACCACAGCAAGCTGCGCATCCGGGACCTGCGCAAGGGCGGCCGGCTGGCCAACGCCGCCGCGCACCACGTCGCGCACGAGGCCGTGGAACCCGCGCCGCCCTGACGCTCCGGAGGGCCCGCGCCGGAAAACAAAAAGGGCCCCGACTTGTGGTCGGGGCCCTTCTTTACTTCATGCCCGGGAGAGGACTCGAACCTCCATGCCCTTGCAGGCGCTAGACCCTGAATCTAGTGTGTCTACCAATTCCACCACCCGGGCGGGCTGGCGCGGCGTTGCGACGGGCAGACGTATAAAGAACCTCTTCTGCCCGGTCAAGCCCCGTTTTTGGCCTACTTCCTCAGGGGCCATTTCCCTTCGGATTCGAGCTGCCGGCGGATGGCCGGGTTCTCATCCATGAAGGCGACCAGGGACTCCTCGGTGATCTCCACCGTGACGTCCTCCTGGGCCACTTCCGTCTGGCAGGAGAGGCGGGAATAGGGCCGCACGTCGAAGCCCATGTCCAGGCGGTCCATCTCGTCGTCCCGCTGCTCGCTCAGCGAGTCCAGCCCCTTGCGGATCCACACGTGGCAGGTGGAGCACCCGCACACGCCGCCGCAGCTGTGGCCCACCTGGGCCTCGCCCTTCTCCGCGGCGTCCAGCAGGGTGGTGCCCGGGGGCACGTCCACGACGACTTCCGCCAGGGGGCTCTTGAAGGTGACCTTGGGCACGGTCAGTACTCCTCCACGGAATGGCCGGACACCACCTGGGTGATGGCGCGGTTCATGACCCGTTCGATGAAGGCCCGGGAGGCTTCGTCCAGCGCGTGGAGCGCCTCCTTCACGGCCAGGTAGTCCTTGCCCTTCGCCGCCTCCCGGACGTGGGCCATGGCGGCCTGGATGGCCTCCGGCTCGCCGGCCTCCAGCAGGGCCGCGTTCTCGCGCAGCTGGCGGTCGGCCTCCGTGAGGACGCGCTCGGCCTCCACCTGCTGCTCGCGCACCTGGCGGGCCTGGATGTCGTCCTCCGCGTAGTCGATGGAGTCGAGCAGCATCTGCTCTATCTCCTCGTCCGACAGGCCGTGGCTGGGCTTGACGGTGATGGTCTGCGCGACGCCGGTGCTCTGCTCCTTCGCGGTGACGGACAGGATGCCGTCCGCGTCCACCTGGAAGCGCACCTCCACCCGGGCCAGGCCCGCCGCCAGGGGCGGGATGCCGGAGAGCGTGAAGCGCGCGAGGCTGCGGTTGTCCTGCACCAGCTCCCGCTCGCCCTGCACCACGTGCACGTCCAGGCCCGTCTGGCCGTCCTTGAACGTGGTGAACACCTGCGCCGCCGCGGTGGGGATGGTGGAGTTGCGCGGGATCAGCTTCTCCGCGATGCCGCCCATCGTCTCCAGGCCCAGCGACAGGGGCAGCACGTCCAGCAGCAGCACCTCGTCCTGGCGGTTGCTGTCGGTGAGCAGGCTGGCCTGCACCGCCGCGCCCAGGGCCACGACCTGATCCGGATCGATGTCGCCCAGGGGTTCGCGGCCGAACAGCTCCGCCACGAAGCGGCGCACCGCCGGCACGCGCGTGGAGCCGCCCACCAGGATGACGCCGTCCAGCTCCCCGGCCCCCACGCCCGCGTCCTTCAGGGCCCGGCGGCACACCATGCCCGTCTTCTGCACGAGCGGCTGGATCCACGCCTCGAAGTCCGCGCGCGTGAGCGGCTGCGAGTGCCCGCCCACGCTGAGCGTCACCTCCGCCGCGTCCGTCAGGGCCTCCTTCGCCTTGCGCGCCGCGGCCATGGCTTCCGCGATCTGCGAGGGGGTGGGGGACGTGGCGCCCATCGCCTGGAGCACGCGCTCCGCGATGGCGCGGTCGAAGTCGTCCCCGCCCAGGGCGGAGTCGCCGCCGGTGGACTTCACCTCGAAGACGCCGTCCTCCAGCTTGAGGATGGAGATGTCGAAGGTGCCCCCGCCCAGGTCATAGACGGCGAAGCTGCCCTGGCTGCCCTTGTCCAGGCCGTAGGCCAGCGCCGCGGCGGTGGGCTCGTTGAGCAGCCGCAGCACCTCCAGGCCCGCGAGCTTGCCCGCGTCCCGGGTGGCCTGCCGCTGGGCGTCGTCGAAGTAGGCGGGCACGGTGATGACGGCCTGCTCCACCTTGCCGGAGAAGTGCGCCTCCGCCCGGCGCTTCAGCGCGCGCAGGATCTCCCCGGACACTTCGATGGGCGTCACCGGCTGGCCGCCGGCCACGTCGAAGCGCACCACCTGCGAGCCGGGGACGAAGCGGTAGGCCCCCAGCTTGCGCGTCTCCGCGTCATCCGGGCCCCGGCCCATGAAGCGCTTCACCGACGCGATGGTGTCCGTGGGCGCCCCGGCCGCGAGCGCCCGGGCGCGCGCGCCCACCACCACGCCGCCGTCCTTGCCGTAGTGCACGACCGAGGGCAGCAGCAGCGAGTCCCCGTCGTCCACCGGGACGCAGCGCGGCTTGCCCTGGGCCACGGACGCCACCAGCGAGTGGGTGGTGCCCAGGTCGATGCCCACCGCATGCCCCTTGGGCTTGAGCGGGTCGTGGATCTGCATGAAGCCGTTGTTGCTCACGCGAGCACCTCCTCCTCGAACGCGTCCACCTGCTCGAGGAAGCGCGTGAAGTAGCGCACCCGCCCCAGCGCGTGCGATGCCTTTCTCACCCCGTCGGGTGAATCCCCGGCGCCCTCCAGCCCCTGGAGCGCGGCCACGGCCTCCGCCAGCGCCGCCTGCTTCCTTGCCGCGACGTCCTTCGCCATGGCCTGGGCCTTGGGCAGGTCCTTCGCCGCGATGGCGTCGTCCAGGTCCTCGCGCAGGGTCATGACTTCCTCCAGGAACGCCAGGGGCATGTCCTTCTGCGCGCCGGCGTCCTCGCGGTCCAGGTCGATGCCGTGGAGCTTCAGCAGGTAGAAGGCCCGGCGCACCGGGTCCTTGAGCGTCTTGTAGGCCTCGTTGAGGGCGGTGGTGCCCTCCAGGGCCTGGAGCCGCTCCCTGGCGCTGCCCTGGGCCACGCGGTCCGGGTGCAGCTGGAGCGACAGCTCCCGGAACTGCTTCTCCAGGGCCGGCACGTCCACGGCGTGGGAGCGGGGCAGCCCGAACACGTCGAAGTGGGTCCTCACGGTGGGGAAGTCCTCATGCGGGGGCGAAACGAAAAAGGGGCCCGGCACCGGGCCGGACCCCTGGGACCCGCTCCCTGACCGACGGGGCGGGTGGGTGGACCGCGCGTCAGATGGAGAAGCTCTCTCCACAGCCGCAGGCGGCCTTCACGTTCGGGTTGTTCAACTTGAAGCCGGAGGCCATGAGCGTCTGCTCGAACACCAGCTCCGTGCCGATGAGGTACAGGTAGCTCTTCGGGTCCACGAAGACGCGCACGCCGTCCTTCTCGAACACCTTGTCGCGCTCGCGGGACTTCTCCGACCACTCCATGGAGTACTGGAGGCCGGAGCACCCGCCGCCCTTCACGGCGATTCTCAGCCCCGCCTCCGGCGTCTGGCGCTCCGCCAGCAGCACCTTGAGGCGCTCCACCGCGCTGTCCGCCAGGCCAATGCCCTTGGGCGCCGGCTTGGGGGGCGTCTGAGGGGCCTGGGTCGTCTGGGCCTGCTCGTTCATGGGGTCGTCCTCGCTTCCTGGAAGGTGCCGCGTGCGACGAAGGCCGCCAACTACGACTGCCGCGCCGCGCGCTTCTTCTTGAAGTCCTCGATGGCGGCCTTGATGGCGTCCTCGGCCAGCACCGAGCAGTGGATCTTCACCGGAGGCAGCGCCAGCTCCCGCGCCACGTCCTTGTTGGAGATGGTCATCGCCTGGTCCACCGTCTTGCCCTTCACCCACTCGGTGACGAGCGAGCTGGACGCGATGGCGGAGCCGCAGCCGAAGGTCTTGAAGCGCGCGTCCTCGATGACGCCCGAGTCGCTGATCTTCAACTGGAGGCGCATCACGTCGCCGCAGGCGGGGGCGCCCACGAGGCCGGTGCCCACGTTCGGGTCGTTCTTGTCGAGCGTCCCCACGTTGCGGGGGTTCTCGTAGTGCTCGATGACCTTCTCGCTGTAAGCCATGCGTCTAACGCTCCTTCACACAACGCTTGAACTGATGCGCCTGGGGGGCAACCGATTCGCTACCGGGCAGGCGGGGGCTCCCGTGCCCGGTGGGACTGCGTGTCGCTGGAAGGAGCGCGCCTAGTGCGCCGTCCACTCGATGCTCTTCAGGTCGATGCCTTCCTTGGCCATCTCGTACAGGGGGCTCATGTCTCGCAACTTGCGGACTTTGTCCACCACGAGGCGGATGACGAAGTCCACCTCCTCCTCCGTGTTGAAGCGGCCCAGGCCGAAGCGGATGGAGCTGTGGGCCATGTCCTCCTCCACCCCCAGGGCGCGCAGGACGTAGGAGGGCTCCAGGGAGGCGGAGGTGCACGCGGACCCGGACGACACCGCCACGTCCTTGATGGACATCATCAGGGCCTCTCCCTCCACGTAGGAGAAGGAGATGTTGAGGCTGCCCGGCATGCGGTGCTCCAGGCTGCCATTCACCACCACCATGTCCAGCTGCTCCATGATGCCGGTGCGCAGCCGCTCGCGCAGGCGGAACAGGCGGGCGGCCTCCTCGGGCAGGTCCTGCTTCGCCACCTCCGCCGCCATCCCGAAGCCGACGATGGAGGCCACGTTGAGCGTGCCGCTGCGCATGCCGCGCTCGTGCCCGCCGCCGTCCACCATGGGGGCGATGCGCACACGCGGCTTGCGGCGCACGTACAGCGCACCCACGCCCTTGGGGCCGTACATCTTGTGGGCGCTGATGGACGCCAGGTCCACGTTCATCGCCTCCACGTCGAAGGGCACCTTGCCCACGCCCTGCACCGCGTCGCAGTGGAAGAGCACGCCCTTCTCACGGCACAGCTTCCCGATCTCCGCCACCGGCTGCACGACGCCGATCTCGTTGTTGGCGAACATGATGGAGATGAGCACCGTCTTGGGCGTGATGGCCGCGGCCAGCTTCTCCAGGCTCACGCGGCCGTCCGGCTCCACGTCCAGGTAGGTGACGCGCGCGCCGCCGGTGGGCAGCTCCGCCCACTTCTTGTACGTCGCGTCCGACTCCAGGTCGAACTTCACGGCCAGCTCCGCCACGTCCTCCGGCTGCACGTCGCGCTCCGCCAGCTGGCCCAGCCGCAGCAGCTTCAGCTCGTCCAGCCGCTCCTGGCGCACGCGCTCCAGGCGCTTGCAGGTGTCCAGGATGGCCTTGTGCTCGGTCTTCAGGGTGATGATGTGGTCGCCCTTGGACTTGTAGAACTCGATGACGCCCTTGATGGCCAGGTTGTCGGACTCGGTGGCGCCGGAGGTGAAGACGATCTCCTTCTCCGACGCGCCGATGAGCTCCGCCACCTGCCGGCGGGCCTTCTCCACCGCGGCCTCGGCCTTCCAGCCGAAGGCGTGGTTGCGGCTGGCCGCGTTGCCGAAGTCTTCACGGAGGTAGGGCAACATCGCTTCCAGCACCCGCGGGTCGAGCGGGGTGGTGGCGTGGTTGTCCATGTAGATGGGCAGGTTCAGCATGGCTTCCTCGGAAGAAATGACGCGGGAGGGTGGGACTTCCCTCCGCTCCCCGGCGACGCGGTGGGTCCGCGCGCAGCGGCAGGGTCTACATGTGCCCACACGAATGTGGACCGGACTGGTCAATTATAAAATCGACCCCCCTCGGGTCAAGGGAACATAAGGCGAGGTCCCCCCTTCGCTGACGCGCCGGGCCGGATGCCGGGCTGGTTTTTGGGCCTGGAGGTGGGCCGTGGCGGTGCAACGCCTGGCCGGAATGGATCACTCCGGGTGAGCCGTCCTGGCACGTTCCGCCCCGAAATGGTGCGCTGTCAGGTCGCAAGTGCCCGTTTCAAGGCATCGCGGGGGCTGGCCGGGCGCCTGCACTGGGGGACACGCGGAGGGTGCACCCATGAGCGCCAACGCGAAGTCGCAGGCCCGGAGCAGCGGTTCGGAGGTCGGTGGGGAGGCGGCGGGGCGGCCGGCCCTGGTCCGTCTGGAGGGGGGCCAGGACCGCAGCCGCTACACGGATGGGTGGCGGGCGGGGAAGCCCGCGGAGGATCCGGACAAGGTGAAGGGGTGGGGCCTCATCACCGCGCGGCCCAGCGAGTTCCTCATCCACATGCGCCGGGGCCGCGTGCGCGAGGTGAGCGGGCAGGGCGCCAGCTGCTTCAAGCTGCCGGGGGACTCGGTGGCCATCGTGCCCACCAGCATCCAGCGGCTGCAGTTCACCGCGGATCAGGTGACGAGCGAGAAGGTGGGCGTCGCGGTGACGGGGCTCGCGGTGTACCGCATCGCGGAGCCGCTGGTGGCCTTCCGGATGCTCAACTTCAGCTACCCGGAGCGGGCGCAGGAGAAGCTGGCGGAGCTGCTGCGGGAGATGTTCGTGGGCGCGGCGCGAAGGCTCGTCGCGAACCTCACCGTGGAGGAGTGCCTCACGCGGCGCAAGGAGGGCATCGCGGAGGAGCTGATGCGGGAGATCGCCCCCGTGCTCTCCGGGCAGGGCCGGCTGGAGGACCGCACCGACGCGGGCTGGGGCGTGCTCCTGGACACGATTGAAATCCAGGACGTGCGCGTGCTGTCCGCGTCCGTCTTCGAGCACATGCAGGCCCGCTTCCGCCGGGAGCAGGAGCGGCAGGCGCGGGAGGCGGAGCTCGCGAAGGAGCGCTTCGTGCGGCGCGAGGAGACGGAGGGCGAGCGCGTGCTCAACCTCCAGAAGCTCGCCGCGCGGGAGGAGGTGCGCCAGCGCACGCAGGCCACCGAGGAGCAGGCGCGGCTGGAGCAGCTGGCGGTGGAGGCGCGCGTCGCCGGCACGCGGCTCGCGCAGGAGCGGCAGGCGCAGCAGGAGCAGACGGCGGTGGAGCGCGAGGTGGCGCTCGCGAAGCTGGCCGCGCAGGAAGAGGTGCGCACCCAGACGCAGGCCGCGGAGGAGCAGGCCCGGCTGGAGGCGCTGGCCGCCGAGGCCCGCCTCACGGAGGCGCAGCTCCACGGTGAGCGGCAGCTCGCGTTCAACCGCGCGCAGGGCGAGCTGGAACAGCTGCGGCTGGCCCAGGAGGCGGAGGTGGCCAAGGCCCAGGTGGAGCTGGAGCGCCTGCGCCGGCAGCAGGAGGCGGAGGCCGCGCGCCATGAAATCCAGCTGGCGGAGGCGCGGCAGGAGGCCGAGCAACTGGCCGCCCGGCTCCAGGTGCTGCTGGCGAAGCAGTCCATCGCGGAGGCGGAGGCCGGCATCACGGAGCTGGAGCTGCGGCGCACCCGGGCGCAGCAGGGCCTGGAGCTGGAGCGCATGAAGACGCTGCGCGAGATTGAGAACACGGTGAGCCCGGAGGTCATCCAGATGACGCTGGCGCGGCAGCTCCCCCAGGTGGCGGCGGCCTTCCAGCAGAAGATGGGCGAGGTGCACGTGACGGCGGTGGATGGGGCGAACCCCTTTGGCTACATCGCCGCCGCGGTGGAGGGCGTGATGGGGCTGGCGCGCTCGGCGGGGCTGAAGGTGCCAGCGCCGACGCACGCGATGCCGGTGGAGTAGCCGCCCCGCCGGGCTCCGCATATAGAAGGGAGCCTCCCGGGTCCGGGACGAGCGGGGAGCCAGGCACGCATGAATGGAATGAAGCTGACAGGGGTGGTGGTCGCCCTCGTGGCGGGCCTCGCGGTGGCGGTGGTGCCGTGGGTGCTGCCCACGGGCCCCAGCGCCGGGCTGGACGCGGCCCGGTTCCTGGAGTCCGGCAGCCTCCTCTGGGGCGCCGGGGTGGTGTTCGCGGGCGGGCTGCTCACCGCGATGACGCCGTGCGTGTACCCGCTCATTCCCATCACGGTGTCGGTGTTCGGCGCGAGGAAGGCGGAGGGGCGCGGCCGTTCGCTGGCGCTGACGTCGGCGTACATCGTGGGCATGGGCGTGGTGTTCAGCGCGCTGGGCATCCTGGCGGCGAAGACGGGCCAGGCCTTCGGCTCCATGCTGGGCAGTCCGGTGGTGGTGACGGTGCTGGCGCTGTTCCTGCTGCTGCTGGCGTCGTCCATGTTCGGCGCGTTCGAACTGGCGCTGCCGTCGTCGCTCCAGACGAAGCTGACGAACGTGGGCGGCGCGGGCCTCGCGGGCGCGTTCCTGATGGGCAGCGTGTCCGGGTTCCTGGCGGCGCCCTGCACGGGGCCGGTGCTGACGGGCCTGCTGGCGTTCGTGGCGAAGACGGCGAACACGACGCTGGGCGCGACGCTGCTGTTCATCTACGCGCTGGGCATCGGCGTGCCGTTCTTCCTCATCGGCGTGTTCACGGTGCGGCTGCCGCGCGGTGGCGTGTGGATGGAGTGGGTGAAGAGCGTGCTGGGCATCATGCTGGTGGCGCTCGCGTTCTCGTACCTGAAGGACGCCTTCCCCTGGGCGCGCGACACGGTGAAGACGCTGGGCGACCAGGTGGGGCAGGTGCCCGGAGCGCTCATCGCCGCGGTGCTGACGGCCCTGGGCGTGCTGGCGGGCGCGGTGCACCGCTCGTTCAAGGAGGGCACGCGCGACTTCGGCTTCAAGGCGCTGGGCGTGGTGCTGGTGGTGGGCGCGCTGGTGGTGCGCGGTGGCGCGCTGGACGCACGGCCCACGGGCGCGCTGTGGGTGCGCCTGGGACTGGCGCAGCCCCCCACGGCGCCGGCCTGGCAGTGGCACCACGTGATGCCGCCGAAGACGGCCACGTTCGACGCGAAGCAGTTCGAACAGGTGCTCGCGAGCGCGAAGGCGGAGGGGCGGCCGGTGCTCATCGACTTCTTCGCGGACTGGTGCGCGGCCTGCAAGGAGCTGGACCGGGAGACGTACCCGTCGAACCCGGTCATCACCCAGGCGGAGTCCGGGCGCTTCCTCAACATCAAGATCGACGCGACCCACAGCGAGGAGCACCTGGACGCGCTGATGGAGCGGCTGGGCGTGGAGGGCCTGCCCACCGTGGCCTTCGTGCACCCGGACGGCACGGTGCTGACGAAGCCGCGCGTGACGGGCTTCCTGGCACCGGAGCCCTTCGCCGCGGAGATGCGCAAGGTCGTCGTGCAGTAGGGGTGTGTTAGGGAGGGACAAATGCTCGAACGGATCTACGTCGACAACTTCCGGTGCTTCGTCAACTTCGAGTGGAAGCCAACGCGTCTCGCACTGCTGCTGGGAGAGAACGGTTCGGGCAAGACTTCGATCCTTGAGGTGCTTGAGCGGATCCGCTCGCTGATATCGAACGACGCGGAGATTCGCCGGGGGTTCCCCAGCAGTTCCAGGACACGCTGGGACACGCGGTTGGAGCAGCGGGTAGAATTGGATGTCCGGCTGGGCAGTGAGCTCTTCTCGTACGGGCTCACCGTCAAACACTCCGAAGAAGACCCTTCAAAGAGCGAGATCGCACAGGAGTCACTCTTTTGCGACGGTGCGCCGCTCTTGGAGTTCGTCCACGGTCAGCTCATGCTCCGTACCGAAACCTCCCTTATTTCTTCTACCGTCAAAATCAGCACGCGCACCAACAGGTCCGCGCTAGGCGCTGTGGGTGGGGGCGCTGCCACCAGGAAGCTCACCGCATTCAAGAAATGGTTGGACGAAGAGGTCTGGTACTTCCGTCCCAATCCTCGGAGCATGTCAGGGCGCACGGATGAGCAGAATGAGTCGCTCGACGTCGACCTCCTCAATTTCGCATCCTGGTATCCGTCGCTGATCGCGCAGGATCTAGATGCTGCGATCCAGACGCAGTCGACCCTGCGGGAAATTCTCCTGGGATTCGATTCTCTCTCGGTCGACAAGTCGCGGCCCCAACTGCAGGTTCGTTTCTCCGCGGGCAAGGGCGTTCCCTATGCCGTGGACTTCGGAGAACTCTCTGACGGGCAACGGGCCCTCATCGCGCTTCATGTGCTCCGCCATGCAGTGCTCAAGCCGGGCCGTCTGGTCATCTTCGATGAGCCCGACAACTACGTGGCATTGAAGGAGATCCAGCCCTGGCTCTTGGAGGTCAGTGAGCTGGCGCTGGACAAGCGTGGTCCCCAGGTCTGGTTCGTCAGTCATCATCCCGAGGTCCTGAACCAGCTCGCGCCATCCCACGGAGTGCGGTTCTTCCGACAGGAGAGCGGGCCTGTCCGGAGTGAACGCTTCAAGGGGATCAACGAACTCACGGCTGCTGATGTCGTTGCCCGTGGATTGGAGAGCATCGCCAGTGAGTAGCGGTTCCCGGTATGTCATTCTTTGCGAAGACCTCCAGTCGAGCGTCTTCCTCTCCCGAGCGCTGAAGCGGTTGGGCGTCGGGCGGCACCAGATCCGGGTTGAAGCCCTGCCGTCCTCGAATGAGGGCGGTGCCGGGGAGCAATATGTGCGTAAGCACACTCCTACGCAGGTCAAGAAGCATCGGACCCTTACGGCACGGTTTCTCACCTCGCTCATCATCCATCTGGATGCGGACCCTGCGAACTCCGTTCAGGACCGCCGCCAGCAACTGGATGACGGTCTTCGTGCCCAGGCCCAAGAGCCGATTGGCTTGGATGAGCGCATTGCCCGTCTCATTCCCAAGCGGAACATCGAGACCTGGATCCACTTCTATCTGGATGGGCCTCCTGTCGACGAAGTCCAGGCGTACCCGAGGTACAGCGGCAACGAGAGTGCGTGCTGGCCCGCAGCAGAGATGTTCGCGGACGATGCCGCACGAAACACCCCTGTTCCCCAAGCACCGCCTTCTTTGAGCGAGGGGCTGGCCGAGTTCCGCAAGGTCCTCTGACGGAACCCACCGCGAGCGTGGAAGAGGGGAGTGCCCCTTCCGCGCCCTGTGGGAACCGTCAGCCCTGCCAGCGCTGGAGTGAGTCTTCCAGGTACTTCACGCGGCACGCCCGGCGCTGGACCTTGCCGCTGGAGGTCTTGAGGATCTCATCCGACTGCAGCAGCACGAAGTCGTGCAGCTCCACGGAGTGCGCGGCGGCTACGGCTTGCTGCAACTTGCGGGTGACCTCCTTCAGCTCCAGTGCGCCCTCGCCCCCTGCGGGCGGGGCGTAGCGGCGGTCCACCTCCATCAACACCACCAGCTTCTCCTCGTTGTCGCGCTCGACGGAGAACGCCGCGCAGCTTCCCACGCGGAAGGCCGGGTGCTGGGACTCGACCGTCTGTTCGATGTCGTGGGGATAGTGGTTGCGCCCGTCGATGATGATCATGTCCTTGAGGCGCCCGGTGACGAACAGCTCCCCGTCCAGCAGGAAGCCCAGGTCCCCCGTGCGCAGGAAGGGGCCTTCGTCGCTGCCCGCGATGCGGGCTCCGAAAGTCTGTGAGTCCGTCTCCGCGCGGCCCCAGTAGCCCTGGGTGATGTGGGGACCCGCGACCCAGATTTCGCCCACCTCGCCGTCCGCTCGGGCCTTGAACGTCTCCGGCTCCACGATGCGGATGAGCGAGTCTCCCCAGCTCCTTCCGCTGCTGACCACCGGCCGTGCGTTCGCCGTGCCGGGCTCGACCGTGACGACGCGGTGCTTCTCCAGCGCGCTGGAGTCCACGGTGCGCGTGCTGAACCCCGTGTCGGGGGGCACGCCCGTGACGAAGAGCGTGGCTTCCGCCAGTCCGTAGCAGGGATAGAGGGCCTGCCGCTGGAAGCCCACCGGGGCGAAGGTCTCCGCGAAGCGGTGCAGCGTGTCCGCGCGCACGGGCTCCGCGCCGTTGAAGGCGATCCGCCAGGAGCTGAGGTCCAAGCCCTCCTGCTGTTCGGGCTTCACCTTCCGCACGCAGAGCGCGTAGGCGAAGTTGGGGGCTCCGCTGAGCGCGGCGCGGTAATGGCTGATGGCGCGCAGCCAGCGCGCCGGCTTCTGGAGAAAGGACCACGGCGACATCAGCACCGCGCGCGAGCCGTTGTAGAGCGCCTGCATCACGGTCCCGATGAGCCCCATGTCGTGGTAGAGCGGCAGCCAGCTGACGACGGTGGACTGCTCATCCAGGCCCATGCCGCGCTGGATCATCGCCTGGTTCGACATCAGGTTGCGGTGCAGCACCCTGACGCCCTTGGGCGTCGACGTGGAGCCGGACGTGTACTGGAGGAAGGCCAGGCTGTCCCCCTTTACGGTGGGGGCCTTCCACGTCTCCTCGATGCCCCCTGGCAGCGCGTCCGTGGCGATCCACTGGATGTCCCCGAGCTGCGGGTACTCACCCTGGAGGGCCCGCACGGTCTCCAGGATGGCGGCGGTGGTGAGCGCGAAGCGCGGCCTGGCATCCTGCAGGATGGAGAGGATGCGCGAGATGGACTGGAAGTACTGCGGCGGATAGGCCGGCACGGCGATGACGTTCGCGTAGAGGCAGCCGTAGAACGCGCCCAGGTACTCCAGCCCCGGGGGATAGAGCAGCAGCGCCCGTTCGCCCTGGGCCTTGTACTCCTGGAGCTGCGCCGCGACGGCGCGCGCCTGACGGTCCAGTTCGGCGTAGGTCCAGTTCTGTTCGGCGCCATCTCCATCCGGCAGGAAGGTATAGGCGTAGGACTCCGGGTGGCGCTGGGTGCGCCAGCGCAGCAGGTCGGTCAGGGTCTCAACGGGGGCATTGGCTGGCAGCATGGTGGCGGGCTCCGGTGATTCGAAGTTCTTGAAGAGGGTTCAGGGGCTGCTGGCGACTTCGCCGGTGGGGGGCGCATCGGGGCCATCCAGTCCGCGCAGCGGACGCGACAGCGCGGCGAACACGGTCACGAGCATCGTCAGGATGCCCGCGAGGATGAACATCACCGCGATGCCCCGGCCGGCGCCTTCGCCGACGAAGCCCCCCAGGAGCGCGGCGAGCGCACCGCCCGGACGCAGGGCCGGTTCGAACACCCGGTCCGCCAGCGGGCCGGCGAGGGTGTAGGCCAGCGGGAGCATGGCGCCGGTGAGGGTGCCGGTGAAGGCGAACACGCGCCCGCGCAGCTCCAGTGGGACCTTGCGCTGGAGCAGCGTCTGGCTGGCGCCGTTGACGAGCGGGATGCTGAAGAAGAAGCAGAACGCGATGCCCGTCAGCAGCGGGATGGACGTGACACAACCCACGAGGATGAAGAGCACCCCGCTGATGAACTGGACCGCGAGGATGCCGTGGACCATCCGGCGGGGGCTGCCCCAGGCGCTCATCGCCAGGCTGCCCACGAGCAGGCCGATGCCGCCCGCGGTGGTGAGCGCCGCCAGCGCGCTCACGTTGGACAGGGAGAGCACCAGCGGGGTGACGAGCACCTCCACGACGCCCACGAAGAAGTTGCTCGTGGCCAGCAGGCCGATGAGGACCAGCAGGCCGGGCGACGTGCGCAGATAGCGCGCTCCCGCGCGCACCGAGTCCGACAGCGACGGCCGCTCCTCGTTGACGGGCGTCGTCAGGAACCGCTTGGGGATGCGCAACAGCAGCAGCGGCATCGTGCCCAGGATGAACGTCACCGCGTCGATGACCAGGATGCCTTGCAGGTGGATGGTCGCCATCAGCGACGCGCTCGCCAGGGGCGCGATGAGCTGCGAGGCGGCCAGCCCCAACTGCACCATCCCGTTCGCGCGGCCCAGGTACTGGGGCGGAATGACCGTGGACACCAGCACGCCGAAGGCCGGTTGCTGGAACGCGCTGGCCGCCGACACCACGGCGGTGGTGACGTACGCATGCCACGGCTGGAGGTTGCCGCTGAACAGCAGCGTCGCGAGCACCAGCGACATCAGGCCGGCGACGGAGTCACTGAGGATCAACACCCAGCGGCGGTTCCAGCGGTCCACCAGCGCGCCTGCGACAGGCCCCAGCAGGATGGCGGGGAGCGTGGCGGACAGCATGACGAGCGCGAAGCGCGTCACCCCGCCGGTGGTCTCGTACATCCAGACGCCCAGCGCGAAGCTGGTCAGCCCGGAGCCCAGCAGGGACACGCACTGTCCCAGCCAGATGAGGACGGCGAACGCGAGGGGGAACGACGGCGGGTGCTCGGTCTCGGTGGCGGTCGTCGTCATCTGGTGCCCTCGCCCGGTGCGCGGTCCAGGTGCTCGCGCAGCTTCCGCGCCAGCGGTTCGACGTGGGGGGCGACCATCATCGTCATGTGGTCGCCCGGGACCTGTTCGACGGGGACGGCGCCGTCCGCGTACCGCCGCCAGCCCCAGGTCGCGTCGCCCGCGAAGTCGGCGGGGACGATGCCGTCATCCTCGTGCCGCTCGTGGGCCTGGAAGAGGGTGATGGGCACCGGCACCGTGTCGCCGGGAAGGTAGTTGATCCGATACGCGGTCTTGTAGACCTCGATGAGGCCGTGGACGTGCTGGCTGCTCGTGCCGGGAGGCAGGAGTCCCGTCGCCACCAGCCGCCGCGTCAGCTCCGCGCGACGCTCCTCGGGCGCGAGGGGGCGGAGCACTTCGGCGGAGAGGGCCAGGTCCGCGCCGTACAGGCGGCTGGCGGTGCTGGCCACGGAGGCCATCCAGTCCGCGTCGTCGAAGTCAGGGGCCTCCGTGTGCGCGGCCGGCTCCAGCGGGATGGTGGTGTTGAGGATGCCCAGGAAGGCGACGGCCTCCCCCTGCTTGCGCAGCCGCTGCGCCATCTCGAAGGCGATCCAGCTCCCGAAGGAGTGGCCCAGCAGGAAGTAGGGCCCGTGCGCCTGCACCTGCCGCAGCGCCTCCACGTAGCACTCCGCCATCTCCTCCACGGACTGATGCGCGGGGGCGAGCCCATCCAGTCCCCGGGCCTGGAGGCCATACACGGCCCGCGTGGGGCCCAGCCGCTTCGCGAGGTCGCGCAGATAGAGGGTGTTGCCTCCGGCGCCCGGCACGCAGAACAGCGGAGGCTGTCCGTCGCCCGCATGCAGTTGCACCAGGGGGGACCAGGGCCGCGAGGCGTTGTCCTGGAGCGCCCGCGCGAGCTGTTCGATGGTGGGCCCCTGGAAGAGCGTGGCCAGGGGCAGGGTGCGCCCCAACTGCTCGCGGATCCGCACCGTCAACCGCACGGCCAGCAGGGAGTGCCCGCCCAGGTCGAAGAAGCTGTCATGCACGCCGATGGGGCGCATGGAGAGCAGCTCCTCGAAGACGACCGCGAGCTGTCGCTCCACGTCGTCGCGCGGAGCGACGAAGTCCTCCTGCTGTTCGCGCTGGAGCCCCTTGGGCGTGGGCAGGGCCTTGCGGTCCACCTTGCCGTTGGGCGTGAGCGGGAAGGCCTCCAGGAGGATGAAGGCCGAAGGAACCATGTACGGGGGCAGGTGCTGCTTGAGGTGCTGTCGCAGCTCCTCCGCCCCCACCGCTCCGGGTGAGGTCAGCGTGAGGTACGCGACGAGCTGCCGGTTGCCGTCCTCCTCGTGCACGAGCAGCTCGATGGCCTGGACCGACGCGTGCTCCAGCAGCTTCGCCTTGATTTCATCCAGCTCGATGCGGTGGCCGCGGATCTTCACCTGCGAGTCATTGCGGCCGATGAAGCCGATGGTGCCGTCCGCCGCGTAGCGCGCCATGTCGCCGGTGCGGTACAGGCGCGCGCCGGGCGTGGTGTCGAAGGGGCTGGGGATGAAGCGCTCGGCGGTGAGGCCCGCCTGGCCCCAGTAGCCCTGCGCCAGTCCGTCACCGCCCACGTACAGCTCCCCCGGGACGCCGATGGGCAGCGGCTGCATCTGGGCGTCCAGCAGGTACATCCGGCTGTTGGCGAAGGGGCGGCCAATGGGGACGATCTGCTCGCTCGGCGTCGGCGTGGCGTTCTCGAAGAACGTGCTGTCGATGGTCGCCTCGCTGAGCCCGTAGGAGCTCACCAGCCGCGTCTGGGGGCCGCACAGGGTGCGGAGCTGGTGGTACTCGCGCATGTCCCAGGTGTCGGAGCCGACGATGACCAGGCGCATGGCGTCCAGGCGCTGGCCCGTGTCTTCCAGGTGGCCCATCAGCAGACGGACCACGGCGGGCACGAACTCACCGCAGTCCACCTGTTCGCGCAGCATCAGGGCATGCAGCTTCTCCGGTTCGAGCAGCCAGTCGCGGGGGCAGAGCACCAGCGTCGCGCCCGAACCCAGGGCGCGCGTGAAGTCGCCGGAGAAGACGTCGAAGGAGAAGCTGGCCATCTGGAGGTGCGCGCGCAGCGTGGGCAGCCGGTAGGCGTCCTCCCAGGCGAAGTACGCGTTGGCGAGGCTCCGGTGCGTCACCATGACGCCCTTGGGCCGTCCGGTGGAGCCCGACGTGTAGACGACGTAGGCCAGTTGCTCCGGCTCCACGGCCTGCGTGGGGGCCGTGACGGGGTGGACGGAGATGGCGGATGCGTCGGAGTCCACGCACACCGTGGGCGGCAGCGCGGCGGGCAGGGCGGCGCGCAGCGTGTCGCGCGTCACCAGCACCTGGGGGCGGCTGTCCGAGAGCATCAGCGCCGTGCGGTCCTGCGGGTACGACGGATCCAACGGTACGTAGGCACCGCCCGCCTTGAGCACGGCGAGCACCGCGACCACCACCTCCACGGACTTCTCCAGGAAGATGCCCGTGAGCCGTCCCGGCCCGACGCCGAGCGTGCGCAGGTGGTGCGCGAGCTGGTTCGCCTGACGGTCGAGTTCGGCGTAGGTCAGGCGCCGCGTCGGATCCACGACGGCGATGGCGTCGGGGGTGCGCCGTGCGTGCCCTTCGATGAGGTGGTGCAGGCAGACGTTGGCGGGGAACGCGCGCTCCGTCTGATTCCACTCGCGCAGCAGCCGGCTGCGCTCCGTCTCCGGGAGCAGGGGCAGCTTGCGCAGGCGCTGTTCCGGCTGCGCGGCGATGCCGGCGAGCAGCGTCTGGAAGTGGGCCACCATGCGCTCGACGGTGGAGGCGTCGAAGAGGTCGCGGTTGTACTCCCAGATGCCCTCCAGTCCTTCGGCCTCCTCCACCAGCCAGAGGGTGAGGTCGAACTGGGCATGGGGTTCGCCCGCGACGGAGAAGGGCTCCAGGCGCAGCGTGCTCGGTCCCGTCGATGCGTCGGGGGTGTTCTGCAGGACGAGCATCGTCTGGAAGAAGGGGGAGAAGCTGGTGTCGCGCGTGGGCGTCAGCTCCTCCAGCAGCTTCTCGAACGGCACGTCCTGGTGCGCATAGGCGCCCAGCGTCACGTCCACCACGCGGCGAAGCAGCTCGCGGAAGGTCGGGTCGCCAGACAGGTCCGTGCGCATGACCAGCGTGTTGAGGAAGAAGCCGATGAGCGGCTCCACCTCCGTGCGGTTCCGGTTCGCGATGTACGTGCCCACGCTGATGCGGGGCTCGCGCGTGTAGCGGAAGAGCAGGGCCTGGAGCGACGCCAGCATCACCATGAAGAGGGAGGCCTTCTCCTGGCCCGCGAGCGCCCGGAGCTGCCGCGTCACCGCCGCGTCCACGCGGAAGGCCTGCTTGCCACCGGCGTGCGTGCGGACCCGGGGGCGCGGCCGGTCCGTGGGCAGCATCAGCGCGCTGTCACTGCCCTCCAACTGCTTGCGCCAGTAGCCGACCTGCGACGCGAGCACGTCCCCTCGCAGGTGCTCCCGCTGCCACACCGCGAAGTCGGCGTATTGCAGCGGAAGCTCCGGGAGCGGAGAGGGCTGCCGCCGGCTGAAGGCCTCGTAGAGCGTGGCCAGCTCCCGGACGAGGATGCCCGTGGACCAGCCGTCGGACACGATGTGGTGCACCACGAGCAACAGGACGTGCTCCTCCGGCGCCAGTCGCACCAGCGTGGTCTGGAGCAGCGGCCCCCGGGCCAGGTCGAAGGACGCGCCCGCCACCTGGAGCGCCAGGGCCTGACACCGCTCACCTCGCGCGGCTTCGGGCAGGTGGGACAGGTCCACCACGGGCAGCGGAATGCTCAGCCGGGGGAGGACGGACTGGCGCGGCTCACCGCCTTCGGAGACGAAGACGGTGCGCAGGCCTTCGTGGCGCCGGATGACTTCGTTGAGGGCGCGCTCCAGCACCTCCGGCTGGAGCGAGCCGAGCAGCCGGGCGAACTCCGGGATGTTGTAGGCGGGCGTGCCGGGCTCGAACTGATCCAGGAACCAGAGGCGGCGCTGCGGGAAGGAGAGGGGCAGCGGCTGGTCACGGGAGGCCCTGGGGATGGCGGTGGGGCGCGCCACCGCCTCGGGCGTCGCGAGCGCGTTCTGCTGGCGCAGCTTGCGCAGGATGAGCTCGCGCTTCTCGGGAGAGAGCCCCGCCAGCTTCTTCGACAGCTCACTCATGGGTGCCCTCCAGCAGCTTCTCCAGCTCCTCCTCCGACAGCCCGTCCACTTCCTCCATCGCCTGCGCGAGCGCGACCGAGTCCGCGTGTTCGAGCTGCGCGAGGACGACCTGCTCGGACAGCTCCGCGATGGTGGGGTACTCGAAGAGGGCGCGCAGGGGCAGCGTCACCTGGAACGCGGTGTTCGCGCGGGAGATGATCTGCGTGGCCAGCAGCGAGTGCCCGCCGATGTCGAAGAAGGTGTCCAGCACGCTGATGGACTCCAGCCCCAACACCTCGCGCCAGATGGCGAGCAGGCCCGTCTCGGTGGACGAGCGCGGCTCGACGAAGCGGGCTTCGGCGGCGCGCGCGGTGGCGTCCGGCGCGGGCAGGGCCCGGCGGTCCACCTTCCCGTTGGGGGTCAGCGGGAGCGCGTCCATCCGGACCATGAGCGCGGGGACCATGTAGTCCGGCAGCCGCTCGCGCAGGAAGTCGCGCAGCACGGTGGTGTCCAGCGCCTCCGTGACGCCGACCACGTAGGCGACGAGGCGCCGGGGGCTCTTGGGGTCCTCGCGCAGGACGACGACCGCGCTCTGGACGGTGGGGTGGCGCCCCAGCGTGGACTCAATCTCGCCCAGCTCCACGCGGAAGCCGCGCAGCTTCACCTGGGTGTCCGCGCGGCCCATGAAGTCGATGTTGCCGTCCGGCAGGTAGCGTGCCCGGTCGCCCGTCCGGTACAGCCGCGCTCCCGGTGGACCGAAGGGATCCGGCACGAAGCGCTCCGCCGTCAGCTCCGGGCGGAGGCGGTAGCCCCGGGCCACGCCCTCGCCGCCGATGAACAGCTCTCCCGCGAGCCCCGCGGGCACCGGCTGCTGGTGCGTGTCCAGCACGTAGAGGCGGTTGTTGGCGAAGGGCCGACCAATCGGCACGAGCTGGTTGTCCTCCGTCCCCAGGCCGTCGCCCTCGAACCAGGTGCTGTCGATGGTGGCCTCGGTGACGCCGTAGGAGTTGATGAGCCGCGTGGCGCCGCCAATGACGCCCCGCAGCCGGTGGTACTCGCTGACGAACCACGCGTCGGAGCCCGCGATGAGGACGCGCATGAAGTCCAGCCGCTGCCGCGTCTCCTCCAGGTGCTGGAGCAGGCCGCGCAGGACGGCCGGGACGAACTCCGCGCAGTCCACCTGTTCGTCCCGCATCAGGGCATGGAGCTTCGTCGGCTCCAGCAGCCACTCACGGGGGCACAGCACCAGCTTGCCGCCGGAGCCCAGGGCCCGGGCGAGGTCGCCCGCGAAGACGTCGAAGGAGAAGCTCGCCATCTGGAGGTGGCTGCGGCAGTCCTTCGCCAGCGCGTAGCCGCGCTCCCAGCCCAGGTACGCGTTGGCCCAGTTGCGGTGGGAGACCATGACGCCCTTGGGCGTGCCCGTGGAGCCGGAGGTGAAGACGACGTAGGCCAGCGCCTCCGGCGAGGAGCGCCACGGCGGTGCGTCCGCGGGGAGCGACGCGCGCGTGGAGGCCTCCTCCTCCAACAGGTACAGGTCCACGGCGGGCCTCGGGAGGGTCTCCAGGATGTCCCGCTGCGTGAGGAGCAGCGACAGCCGGGCCTCGGTCATCATCCCCGTGAGCCGCTCGGAGGGGTAGGAGGGATCCAGCGGCACGTACGCGCCGCCTGCCTTGAGGATGCCGAGCAGCGCGATGAGCAGCTCGGGCGACTTCTCCAGGCAGACACCCACCAGGTGCTCGGGTCCGACTCCGCGGGCGCGCAGGTGGTGCGCGAGCCGGTTGGCGCGCTCCTCCAACTGACCGTAGGTGAGCGGCGCGCTCCCCGGCGAGGCGACGGCGATGGCGTCGGGCGTCCGCCGCGCGTGGGCTTCGATGAGCTCGGGGAGGCAGGCCGCCTGGCCGGGCTCCACGCGGGTGTCGTTCCATTCGACCAGCACGCGGTGCCGTTCGGTGGCCGTGAGCAGGGACAACTGCCACAGGCGCTTGTCCTCCGCGTCCGTCATGCCCTCCAGCACCGTGCCCAGTTGTTCGAGCATGCGCTCCACGGCGCTGGCTTGGAGCCTGGGGGACTCGAAGTCGATGTGGAGCAGCAGCTCCGTGTCGGCGTGGGCCGTGAGGGTCAGGGGGTAGTTGGTGCGCTCCTGGGCGACCACGTCCCGGATCTCGAACTGGCTGGCGCCCTGCCGCACCGCCTCCTCGACGGGGTAGTTCTCGAAGACGAAGATGCTCTCGAAAAGCGGCGTGCCACGCGGCACCGGGCTCCAGCCCTGCACCTGGACCAGCGGAGCGTATTCGTACGGCGCGCGCTCCACCTGCCAGTCCTGGAACGCCTTCAGCCAGTCCACCACCTTCTGCTCGGGCGGCAGCTTCACGCGCGCCGGCAGGGTGTTGATGAAGAGGCCCACCATCTGCTCCACGCCCGGCAATTCGGGCGGGCGTCCGGCCACGGTGGCGCCGAAGACGACGTCCTCCACGCCCGCATGCCGTCCGAGCACCAGCGCCCAGGCCGCCTGCGCCAGCGTGTTGAGCGTCACCTGATGGCGGCGCGACAGCGCGCGCAGCCGCTCCGTCACGTCGGCGGACAGCAGGCGCCTGCGCTCGCCCATCACCTGCGGCGCGCTCCGGGCCTGTCCTCCGGACTCACCGGGCAGCGGCGTCGGCTCACCGAAGCCCTTCAGCGACTCACGCCACCAGCCCTCGGCCTGGGCCGTCCCCTGCTTCACCAGCCACGCGATGTAGTCCCGGTAGAGCGGCGGCTCCTCCATGCGCAGCGGCTGCTGCCGGGTCGCGGCGTCGTAGAACGCCAGCATCTCGTTGAGCACGCGCCCGACGCTCCAGCCGTCCAGCAGCAGGTGGTGGAAGCTCCACACCACGCGCCAGCTGCGCTCCGCCAGCCGCAGCACGGCGACGCGCATCAGCGGGGCCTGCTTCGGGTTGAAGCCGCGCGCATGGTCCGTGGCCATCCAGTCCGACTGCCAGCGCTGCTGCTCCCCGGCCGTCCTGCCGAGCAGGTCGTGCTCCTCCCACGGCAGCTCGACCTCGCGCTGGACGACCTGGAGCGGCTGCGCCAGGCCCTCCCACGCGAAGCGGGTGCGCAGGATGGGGTAGCGCGCGATGATCTGCTGCCACGCGCGGCGCAGCGCCGCCACGTCCAGGTCCGCCTCCAACGTCCAGGCGGCCCGTTCAAAGTACACGCTCTCGCGCGGATCCAGCAGGGCGTGGAAGAGCATGCCCTGCTGCATGGGCGACAGCGGGTAGAGGTCCACGATGCCGGGGCGGGTGCGCACCAGCTCGTCCAGCGCGGGCTGCGACAGGGGGGCCAGGGGGAAGTCCCCGGGCGACACGCGCGCCGCGTCCTCGGAGGCCCGCTGCGTCACGAGCGTGCGCAGGGCCTGGAGGTACGCCGCCGCCACGCGCTCCAGCGTGGCCTGCTGGTGCAGCGCCTGGCTGTAGGTGAAGGACACCTCCAGCCTGCCGCCCAGCACGTGGGCGTTCACGTCCAACACCTGCCGGCGCCGCCCCTGGCTTCCATGCGGTGAGCCCGAGGGCTCCTCGGCGGCGGTGAACAGGGATGCGGGCGACAGGGCCGAGTCGAGCTGGCCCAGGTAGTTGAAGGACACCTGGGGCTCGGGCTGGGCCTGGATCCGCTGGCCCACGGCGTCCTTGCGCAGGTAGCGCAGCAGGCCGTAGCCCAGGCCCTTGCGCGGCACCTGCTGCAACACGTCCCGCACCGCGCGGAGCTGAGCCCCGGGCGTGCCGTCCGCGGGCAGCTCGAGCGTCACCGGATACGTGGTCGTGAACCAGCCGACCGTGCGGCTCAGGTCCACGTCCTCGAAGAGCTCCTCGCGGCCATGGCCTTCGAGCTGCACCCGCACGCGAGGCTGTGCTGTCCACGAGGAGAGGGCCTGGGCCAGGGCGGAGATCAGCACCTCGTCGATGCGGGCACGCCAGGACTTCGGCACCTCCTGGAGCAGGAGCCGCGTCTCCTCCGGCTCCAGGGCGACCGTCACCGTGCGGGCCGACTCGTGCGTGTTCTCACCCGAGCCGTCATCCACTGGCAGGGCGGGCACGTCACTGGACTGTCCCAGCCAGAAGGCGGACTCCCGCTCCAGCTCCGGTCCCTGGGCGTGGGCTTCCAGCCGCTGCGCCCAGGCGAGGAAGGACGTCGTCTTCGGGGGCAGCGACGCCGGGGCATCGCGCAGGAGCTGCTGGCAGGCCGACTCCAGGTCCATGAGCAGAACGCGCCAGGACACCGCGTCCATCACCAGGTGGTGGATGGCCAGGAGCAGGCGGGTGCCGCGCTGGGCGCCCAGGTCGAACAGGACGGCGGCCACCAACGGGGCCTGCTCCAGACGGAAGCCCGCCTGGGCCCGCTGCGCCTCCACCTCCAGCGCCGCGCGCTGCGGGCCCTCCTCCAGGCCGGAGAGGTCCACCTGACGCAGCGTCACGGTGTTCTCCAGGCCCGTGCCCGTCTGCTTCCAGCCTTCCGGCGTCGAATCGAAGCGCAGCCGCAGCACGTCGTGGTGGGCCACCAGGGCTCGCAGCGCCTCTTCCAGCAGCGCGGGCGAGAGGGGCTGGCGCAATCCCAGCAGCACGGCCTGGTTGTAGTGGTGGGGCTGCGGACGCTCCCACTCGAAGAACCAGCGTTGGATGGGCGTGAGCGGGCCGGGGCCCATCACCGCGCCCTGTTCGGCCTGGGGCCGCTGGGATTGGCCCACCTGCGGCGCCAGCGACGCGATGGTCTTGTGTTGGAAGACCTGTTTCGGGGTGATGTAGAGGCCGGCTTCCGTGGCGCGCGCGATGACCTGGATGCTGACGATGGAGTCGCCACCCAGCTCGAAGAAGTCGTCGTGGATGCCCACGCGCTCGCGCGACAGCACCGACGCCCAGATGTCCGCCAGCGCCTGCTCCACCGGCGTGCGCGGGGCCACGTAGGTGGACTCGCGCTGCTGCGAGTGCTGCTGCTCCAGCGAGGGCAGGGCCTTGCGGTCCACCTTGCCGTGGGCCGTCAGCGGCAGGGTCGGGAGCAGGATGAAGGCGGAGGGCACCATGTACTCGGGCAGTCGCGACGCCAGCGCGCCGCGCAGCGCCTCGGGCTCCAGGTGCAGGCCCTCCTCGGGGACGACGTAGGCGACGAGCTGCTTGCGGCCCGGTGCGTCCTCGCGGAGCAGGACCGCGACCGCGCCCACCTCCGGCCGCTCCGCCAGCGCGGCTTCAATCTCCTCCAGCTCGATGCGGAAGCCGCGCAGCTTCACCTGCTGATCCAGGCGGCCCAGGAACTCCAGCGACCCATCCGCGCGCAGGCGCACGCGGTCTCCGGAGCGGTACATCCGCGCGCCCGGCACCGCGCCGAAGGGCTCCGGCACGAAGCGCTCGGCCGTCAGCTCCGGGCGGTCCAGGTAGCCGCGCGCCACGCCCACGCCCGCGATGTACAGCTCCCCGGGCACGCCCACCGGCAGGGGCTGCATCCGCGCATCCAGCACGTACAGGCGCACGTTGGGCCAGGCCTTGCCGATGCCGGGCCGCTCCGGATCCACCCGGTCCTCCAGCGACGCGCACACCGTCACCTCGGTGGGCCCGTACGCGTTGATGAAGTGGCAGGCGCCCACCCACCGGCGCGCCAGCTCCGGCGTGCACGTCTCGCCCGCGGAGATGAGCGTCTCCAGCGCGGGCAGCCCCGTGGGCTCCAGCCGCGCGAGCACCGACGGCGTCAGCGTCACGGCGGTGATGGCCTGCGAGGCCAGCAGCGCCTGCAACGGCGGCCCGGGCATGATGTCGTCGCGCGACGCAAGACACAGCCGCGCGCCCGCCAGGAGCGTGGAGAAGACTTCACACACCGACGCGTCGAAGCCGAAGGCCGCGAACTGCAGCACGCGGCTCGCCGGGTGGAGCCGGTGTCCGCGCCCGGCCGCCAGCGCCGTGTTGCACAGGCCCCGGTGCGACAGCAGCGTGCCCTTGGGCCGGCCCGTCGAACCGGAGGTGAAGATGATGTACGCGAGGTTGTCGGGCGACAGCTCCACGCCCGGCGGCGTCGTGGGCTTCCGGGCAATCTGCGCCCATTCGGAGTCCAGGCACACCAGCAGCCCCACCGAGGGCAGCTCATCCGCCAGGTGCTCCTGCGTGACGAGCACCGGGATGGACGCGTCCTGCATCATCAGGCCCAGCCGCTCCACCGGATAGGTGGGGTCCAACGGCAGCCAGGCGCCCCCGGCCTTCAGGATGCCGAGGATGCCCACCACCATGTCCAGCGAGCGCTCCACGCACAGGCCCACCCGCGACTCGGGGCCCACGCCGCGCTCCTTCAGGTACCAGGCGAGCTGGTTGGCGCGGGCGTCCAGCTCCCGGTAGGTGAGCTGCTGGGCCTCGAAGGACACCGCCACCGCGTCGGGCGTGCGCGCCGCCTGCGCCTCGAAGAGGCGGTGCGCGAGGAGGACCTCCGGCAGGGGCGACGCGGTGTCGTTCCACGCGCCTAGCACCTGCTGCCGCTCCTGCGCGGAGAGCAACGGCAGGCGGGAGATGCGCTCCTCGGGGCGGGCCAGCGCGCCCAGCAGCACCTCGCGCAGGTGGCCCATCATCCGGTCGATGGTGGCCTGCGTGTAGAGGTCGGTGCTGTATTCGCACAGGCACTCCAGGCCGTGCGCCGTGTCGGTCACCACCCACGTCATGTCGAACTTGGCGGCGCCGGTGCTGCTGCTCTCCTCGCGCAGCGTCAGCCCCGGCAGCTCCAGGTCGGAGGAGGGCGCGTTCTGGAGGATGAGCTTCACCTGGAACAGCGGCGAGTACGCCAGGTCCCGCTCCGGGTTGAGCGCCTTGACCAGGTCCTCGAAGGGCAGGTCCTGGTGGGCGTACGCCGCCAGGGCCTCGCGCCGCGCCTGGGCGAGCAGCGCGCGGAACGACGGGTCTCCGCCCAGGTCGCCGCGCATGACGAGCTGGTTGACGAAGAAGCCGATGAGGCCCTCCGTCCCGGAGTGGTTGCGATTGGCGATGTCCGTGCCGAAGACGATGTCCGTCTCGCCGGTGGAGCGGTGCAGCAGCACCTGGAAGGCCGCCATCAGCGCCATGAACGGCGTGACGCTCTCGCGCCGGCACAGCTCGCGCAGCTTCGCCGCCGCGTCCTCGGGCAGCAGCAGGCCCTGGTGCGTGGCGCCCAGGAAGCGCTGCACGGGGGGACGGGGGAAGTCCGTGGGCAGGTCCAGGAAGGCCGGGGCCCCCGCCAGCCGCTGCTTCCAGTAGTCCCGCTGCCGCTCCAGCACCGGGCCCGACAGCCACTCGCGCTGCCAGCGCGCGTAGTCGCCGTACTGCACCGGCAGGGGCGGCAGCGGCGAGGGCTGGCCCGCGGAGAATGCGCCATACAGCTCCGCCACCTCCTGCACGAGCACGGACAGGGACCAGCCGTCGGCGATGATGTGGTGCAGCGTCAGGAGGAGCAGGTGCTCCTGCTCGCCCAGCCGGAGGAGCGCGCCCCGGAAGAGCGGGCCCGTGGCCAGCGTGAAGGGCCGCTGGGCCTCCTCCTGGGCCAGTCGCCGGGCCTCCTCCTCGCGGCGCTCGGACGGGAGCGCCCGCAGGTCGATGAGCTCCAGCGCCGGGGTCGCGTCCGCCGCGACGCGCTGCACCGGGGCCTGCCCGCTCATCTGGAACGTCGTGCGGAGGATTTCATGGCGGCGCAGCAGCGCCTCCAGGCAGCGGCGCACCGTCTCCGGGTCGAGCGTGCCCGTCAGCCGGAGGACGGCGGGCATGTTGTAGAAGGCGCTGCCGGACTGCATCTGGTCCAGGAACCACAGGCGCTGCTGCGCGAAGGACAGCGGCAGTCCTTCCTCACGCGGGTAGGCCTTGAGCGGCGGCGGGGGCGCTTCGCCGGAGCTTTGGGCCCGCAGCGTCTGGATGTGCTCGGCCAGCGTGGCGACCGTGGGCGCCTCGAAGAGCGCGGCGATGGGCAGCTCCAGGCCAAACGCCTCGCGCACGCGCGACACCACCTGCGTGGCCAGCAGCGAGTGGCCGCCCAGGTCGAAGAAGTGGTCGTGGATGCCGAAGCGGTCCGTGCGCAGCACGCCCGCCCAGATGCTGGCGATGAGCGCCTCGGTGTCGTTCCGGGGGCCCACGACGGTGTCAGGGGTCAACTGCGTGGGCGCGGCGAGCGCCGCGCGGTCCACCTTGCCATTGGGCGTCAGGGGCAGGGCCCCCAGCGTCACGAAGGCGGAGGGGATCATGTAGCCGGGCAGCCGCTGCTGCAGGCGGGTGCGCAGGGCGCCGGCCTCCGCGAGCTGGCCCAGGTGGGGGACGACATAGGCGACCAGTCGCATGTCCCCGGGCTCGTCCTCGCGCACCAGCACCACGGCGTCGCGCACGGCCGTCTGCATGCGCAGCGCGGCTTCAATCTCCCCCAGCTCGATGCGGTAGCCGCGCAGCTTCACCTGGCCATCGCGGCGGCCCATGAAGTCCAGCGTCCCATCCGGGAGGAAGCGCGCCAGGTCGCCGGTGCGGTAGAGGCGCTGCCCGGGCCGCCCGCTGAACGGGTCCGGCACGAAGCGCTCCGCGGTGAGGTACGGCCGCGACAGGTAGCCGCGCGCCACGCCCGCGCCGCCGATGTACAGCTCACCCGGCACGGCGACGGGCACGGGCTGCATCCGCGCATCCAGGACGTACAGCTCCGTGTTGGAGATGGGCTTGCCAATGGGCACGAGGCCATCCCGCGGACCGTCCGTCGTCACGTCGTGGATGGAGCAGCCGACCACCGTCTCCGTGGGGCCGTACTCGTTGATGATCCGGACGCCCGGCGCGTGCTTGCGCCAGAACTCCGCCGTGGCCGGAGGCAGGGCTTCGCCACCGACGACGAAGGTGCTGACCAGCCGGGCCAGCGCGGCCGGCGGCACCAGGTGGGAGAGCGCCTGGAGGTGCGCGGGCGTGAGCTTCACCAGGTCGTGGCCGCGCTCCTCTTGTAGCGCCAGCGCCAGCGACTCCAGCTCCTTGCCGGCGGGCAGCATGCGCACCGTCGCGCCGCGCAGCAGCGGGGTGAGGAGGCTGGTGAGGGTCGCGTCAAAGGCGATGGAGGTGTGCACCAGGGCGCTCTGCCCGGGCTCCACCTGATACGTCCTGGCGGCCCAGGTGAGGTACTGGACCAGGCCGCCCTGCGTGAGCATCGCCCCCTTGGGCAGCCCCGTGGAGCCGGACGTGTAGATGACGTACGCCAGGGCGTCCGCGCTCGCGCTGGAGGGCAGGGCCCGCGTGGTCGCCGCGCCGATGAACTCCAACGCATCCAGGAAGACGCGCTTGACGTGCGCGGTGGCGAACGTCGCGTCGAGCGCCTTCGTGGTCAGCAGGAGCGCCGCGCGCGAGTCCGTCAGCATGTACGCCAGACGGTCCGGGGGATACGTGGGGTCCAGCGGCAGCCAGGCCGCGCCCGCCTTGAGCGCGCCCAGGAGGCCGACGAGCAGCTCGACGGAGCGCTCCAGGCCGAGCGCCACGAGGTGCTCCGGCCCCACGCCCCGGGAGCGCAGGTGGTGCGCGAGCTGGTTGGCGCGTGCGTCCAGGGCGCGGTAGCTGAGCGAGCGCGCACCGTCCACGACCGCCACCGCGTCCGGCGTGGCGGAGGCCTGGGCCTCGAAGAGCGCCTGGAACGTCGCCGGGGGGAAGGGCGCGGAGGTGGCGTTCCACTCCACCAGCATCCGCCGCTGCTCGTCGGGAGGCAGCGCGCAGGACAGGTGGTGCGAGTCCTCGGCGTGGAAGGCGAGCGCGCCGAGCACGCGGGCGTAGGAGGCGCCAATGCGCTCCACCTGCGCGTGCTCCAGCTCGACGGCGTTGTAGTCCAGCTCGAGCGTCAGCTCCTGGGTGTGCGGCTCCGTCTGGAAGTGCACCGCCAGCGTGACGTTGGTGCCCTCGGAGCGGATGACGCCCAGGGTCTCCACCGAGGCCAGCGTCCCTGTGAGGTCGTGCAGGACGTGGAAGTGCATGTAGTTGAACATGACTTCGTAGAGCGCCTCACGGCCCCACTGCCGCTGGATGTCCGCCATGGGGTAGCGGCGGAACGGGTAGAGCTTTCGCTCGCTGTCGAAGGCCGCGTGGACCAGCGACGTCCAGCTCCCGGGCTCCAGCTTCAGGCGGAAGGGCAGGGTGTTGAGGAAGATGCCCCGCAGCTTGGAGCCGTCGCCTTCCTCCGGGCGGCTGTTGACGCCCATGCCCGTGATGACGTCCTCGCGGCCGCTCAGCAGGCTCATGACCTTGAGGTGCGCGGCCACCAGGATGCTCTTGAACGGCACCGACGCGGTCCGCGTGAGCGCCTTCAGGCCCGCGTGGAGCTCCTGGGAGAGGGGCACCTTGACGGTGGCGATGCGCGGCTCGCCGGCCGCCAGTGGCTTGCGCCAGCGGGGCAGCCGCATGACCGAGCCGCCCGCGAGCTGATCGCGCCAGAAGCGCTGGTGCTCCTCGGAGGCCAGGGCGCGCTGCTCCAGCGCCACGAAGTCGCGGTAGGTGAGGCCCGTCTGCTCCGCCGGGGGCGGCGCCTCACCGCGCTCCAGCGCGTGGTAGTGGTTGAACATCTCCACCAGCGTGGAGTGCAGGCTCCAGCCGTCGATGATGGCGTGGCACTCGGTGAGCGTGAACTGGAAGGACCCCTCCGCGCGCTGGTGGATGAAGAAGCGCAGCAGCGGCGGACGCGACAGCTCGAAGTGCCGCTGCTTCTCCAGCTCCAGCAGCTCGTGGATCTCCGCGTCCTGCTCCGCGTCCGACAGGTGACGCATGTCCACGAACTGGATGGAGAGGTGCGCGCTCCGGTGCACCAGCTGCAACGGCTGGCTGTACGTCGTCATGTCGAACGCCGTGCGCAGCACGGGCTGACGCGCGACGATGGCCTGCACCGCTTCCTCGAAGCGCACCGGGTTCAACGGGCTGCGCAGCCGCAGATGGAAGCTGTCGGTGTTGTGGTAGATGTTGGAGTTTGGCGCCAACTCCATGTGGTACAGCATGCCCGCCTGGATGCGGGCCAGCGGGTAGGCGTCCTCGACGTCCGCGGGCAGCCGGGCGCGGTCCTCGGGCGTGACGAGGCTGAAGGGCTCCGTGCGCGGCAGCTCCTCGGTGGTGGTCGCGCGGACCTCCGCGGCCTGGAGCAGCGTCGCCACCGTCTGGTGCTGGAAGAGCTGCTGGAGGGAGAAGCGGATGCCCTCGCGCTGCGCCAGCGTCAGCACCTGGATGCTGAGGATGGAGTCTCCGCCCAGCGCGAAGAAGTTGTCGTGGATGCCCACGCGCTCCACGTCCAGCACCTCCGCCCAGATGGCGCAGAGCACCTCCTCTGGACGGGTCGTGGGCGCGACGTACCGCGTGCCCAGGTCGGGGCGGGACTGGTCGGGCGTGGGCAGGGCCTTGCGGTCCACCTTGCCGTTCGCGGTCAGCGGGAACTGCTCCAGCATCACGAAGGCGCCCGGCACCATGTAGTCCGGCAGCTTCCCGAGCAGGTACTGGCGCAGGTCATTGACGCTCGGCGCGCCCTCCTTCGGCGCGGCCACGTAGGCCACCAGTGACTTGTTGCCGGGCACGTCCTCGCGCACCAGCACCAGGGCCTCGCGCACCGCCGGGTGCAGGCTGAGGACGATTTGAATCTCACTCAGCTCGATGCGGAAGCCGCGGATCTTCACCTGATGGTCGATGCGCCCCAGGTACTCCAGCTGCCCGTCCTTCGTGAAGCGCGCCAGGTCGCCCGTGCGGTAGAGCGCGGCGCCGGGCGTGCGGCTGTACGGGTGGGGGATGAAGCGCTCCGCGGTGAGCGCGGGCCGGCCCAGGTAGCCGCGCGCCAGTCCCGCGCCGCCCACGAAGATCTCCCCCGCCACGCCCACGGGCACGGGCTCCAGCCGCGCGTCCAGCACGTAGAGCTGGAGGTCCGGGATGGCCACGCCGATGGGGCTCTGCTGCGTGCGCTCCGCCTCCGCCATGCTCATCGGGCGGTAGGTGACGTGCACCGTCGTCTCGGTGATGCCGTACATGTTGATGAGCCGGGGCTGCGCGTCCCCGTGCCGGCGGAACCAGGGCACGAGGCTCGCGGGCTCCAGCGCTTCACCACCGAAGACGACGTAGCGCAGGGCCAGCGGACGCGGACCGGAGGCGCTGCGCTCCTCGGCCTGGATGAGCTGGCGGAAGGCCGCGGGCGTCTGGTTCAGCACCGTGACGCGCTCCTGGCTCAGCAGCTCGTAGAACGCATCCGGCGAGCGCGACACGAGGTACGGGACGATGACCAGCCGGCCGCCGTACAGCAGCGCGCCCCACAGCTCCCAGACGGAGAAGTCGAACGCGTAGGAGTGGAACAGCGTCCACACGTCCTGGTCGTTGAAGTGGAACCAGTCCTGCGTCGCCTCGAACAGCCGCGTGACGTTGCGGTGCGGCAGCAGCGAACCCTTGGGCAGGCCCGTCGAACCGGAGGTGTAGATGACGTACGCCAGGTGGTCGCTGTCGAGCGCGAGGCCGGGCGCCTGCGTGGGCTGCCGCGCGAGCAGGCCGGCGGCGTCCTCCAGCACGAACAGCTCCGTGCCGCTCGCCGGCAGGCGTTCGACCAGGGCGCGCTGGGTGATGACCAGCGGCATCCGGCTGTCCTCGACCATGAAGGCAAGCCGGTCCGCGGGGTACGTGGGGTCGAGCGGCACGTAGGCGCCGCCCGCCTTCAGGATGCCCAGGATGCCCACCACGGTGGCCAGGGAGCGCTCCACGCACAGGCCCACCAGCGTCTCGGGCTGGAGGCCGCGCGCCAGCAGCGCGTGGGCGAGCTGGTTGGCGCGGGCATCCAGCTCCGCGTAGGTGAGCCGCTCGCCGTCGCCCACCACGGCGATGGCGTCCGGCCGCTTCCGGGCCTGGGCCTCGAAGCGCTGGTGCAGGCAGTCCCTGCCGGAGAACTCCTGGAGGACGGGCCAGACGTCGAGCAGCTGGTGGCGCTCGGGCTGCGTCAGCAGGGGCAGGGTGTCCAGCCGCGCGTCCGGCCGCGCGACGACGCCTTCGAGCAGCGTCTGGAAGTGCCCGCGCAGGCGCTCCATCGTGGAGGGCTCGAACAGGTCGCGGTTGTATTCAAAGAAGCCGCGCAGGCCGTCCGCGCCCTCCTGGAGGTCCAGCGTCAGGTCGAACTTCGCGGTGCCTGTCTCCACCTCGATGGGGAGGATCTTCGCGCCCGGCAGCACCAGCGCCTGGGGCGCCTGGGGCTGGAGGTTGAAGGCGACCTGGAACAGCGGGGTGTAGGCCAGGTTTCGCTCCGGCTGCACCTCGTCCACCAGCCGCTCGAAGGGGATGTCCTGGTGCGAGTAGGCCGCCAGCGTCGTCTCGCGGGTGCGCTGGAGCAGCTCGCGGAAGGTGGGGTTGCCGGACAGGTCACCGCGCAGGACGAGCGTGTTGACGAAGAGGCCGATGAGGCCCTCGGTCTGCACGCGGCCACGGCTGTTCTGCGGCGCGCCGACGAGGATGTCGTGCTGGTGCGTGTACCGGGACAGCAGGGCCTGGAAGGACGCCAGCAGCGTCATGAAGAGCGTGGCCCGCTCGCGCTGGCCAAGCTGCTGGAGCTGCGTCACCAGCCCCGAGGGCAGGTGCAGGGGCAGCAGCGCGCCGCGCTGGGTCTGGATGGCCGGACGCGGATGGTCGGTGGGCAGTTGCAGCAGGGACGCGCCCGCGAGCTGCTTCTTCCAGTACGCGACGTGCTCGGTCAGCACGCCTTCGGTGCCCAGCCACTCGCGCTGCCACTGGGCGTAGTCCGCGTACTGGATGGGCAGGGGCTCCAGCTCCGGTTCACGGCCCTCGCGGAAGGCGGCGTAGAGCTGCGCCACCTCCTGGATGAGGATGCCCAGCGAGCCACCATCCGAGATGATGTGGTGCATCGTCATCACCAGGACGTGGTCCGTGGCGGTGAGCCGGAACAGGCGCGCGCGCAGCAGGGGCCCGCGCATCAGGTCGAAGGGCCGGCGCGTCTCCTCGGTCGTCCCCCGGCGGGCCGCCTCCTCGCGCTCGGCTTCGGGGAGGGCCTCCAGGTCCACGAGCACGACGGGCGCGGTGCCCTCCAGCGCGACGACCTGGACGGGCTGACCCGCCTCCTGCGCGAACGTGGTGCGCAGCGACTCATGCCGCTCCACCATCGCGTCGAAGGTCCGCTGGAGCGCGCCCACGTCCAGCGCGCCCTGGAGTCTCACGGCCCCCGCGATGTTGTAGCTGGGGTTGTCCGGCTGCATCAGGTGCAGGAACCACAGCCGCTGCTGGGCGAACGACACGGGGAAGACGAAGGTTTCGGCGTTCATGGGCGTGACCGGAAATCAGGTGGGACCCCGTGGGGGCGCGAGGACGGGCCTTGCGCGCCATACCGGCGGAGTCCGTGAGCGGGAAGGGCTGCCTTCAGTCCCCTTTGTTGGGGGAGTCGGGCAGGTTGAGTTCGGCGCGGGTCGTGGCCTGGACGCGGCGGGCCTGCCGGGCACGCGCGACCAGCGGAGGCGGTGACGCGGAGGGCGCCGCTTGCTGCCGCGCCTCCAGGTGCTTCGCCATGGCCTCCAGGGTGGGCCGTTCAAAGAGGACGCGCAGCGACACGTCCACGCTCCAGGCTTCCTGGACGCGGGCGAGGATCTGCACGGCCTTCATCGAGTGGCCGCCGAGCTCGAAGAAGTCCTCGTGCAGGCCCACGCGCTCCACGCCCAGCACCTCCCGCCAGATCTCCGCGAGGCGCAGCTCCAGCGGCGTGCGCGGCGGCTCGAACGCGGAGGCCGTGCGCTGGGACGGCGCGGGCGAAGGCAGGGCCTTGCGGTCGAGCTTGCCGTTCGCCGTGCGCGGGAAGGACTCCAGCACCATGAAGTGCGACGGAATCATGTAGGCCGGCAGGTGGGAGCGCAGGTGTTCGCGGAGCGCCTGGGCCTCCGGAGCATCGCCAGCGCCGGGCTGGAAGTAGGCCACCAGCTCCGGGCCGCCCGTGAACTCCCACACCCGCACCGCCACCTCGCGGACGCCGGGGTACAGGGCCAGCCGCGCCTCGATTTCGCCCAGCTCGATGCGGTGGCCGCGCAGCTTGATCTGCCCGTCCTCGCGGCCCACGTAGTCCAGGGCGCCGTCCGGCAGGACGCGCACCCCGTCGCCCGTGCGGTAGAGCCGGGCGCCCGGCTCCTGGCTGAAGGGATCCGGCACGAAGCGCTCAGCGGTGAGGTCCGGCCGGTGGAGGTAGCCCTGCGCCACCCCGAGCCCGCCGATGTACAGCATGCCCACCACGCCCACGGGAACGGGCTGGAGCCACGCGTCCAGCACGTACACCCGCGTGTTGTCGATGGGCCGCCCGATGGTGGGCCGCGCCTGCTCCTCCACGCGCGACACGGTGGACCAGATGGTGGTCTCCGTGGGGCCATACATGTTCCACAGCGACGCGCCCCGCGCCCGCAGCGGAGCCATCAGGTCCGGGGGAAGGGCCTCGCCGCCGCACAGCAGCTTGAGCCCCGGGTCTCCGGCCCAGCCCAGCGCGAGCATCATCCGCCAGGTGGAGGGCGTGGCCTGCATCACGGTGGCGCCGCTGGCCGCCAGCGCAGGCAACAGCCGGGTGCCATCCACGGCCGTCTCGCGGCTGGCGATGACCACGCAGGCCCCGGCGCTCAGCGGCAGGAACAGCTCCAGCACGGAGATGTCGAAGGCGATGGTCGTCACCGCGAAGAGCGTGTCGGCTTCGGTGATGCCGGGCTCGCGCCGCATGGACGCCATGAAGTTGCTGACCGCGCGGTGGGGGACCGCCACGCCCTTGGGCTTGCCGGTGGAGCCCGACGTGTAGAGCACGTACGCCAGGTGCTCGCCGCCCAGCGGCAGGTGCAGCGGCTGCGAAGGCGCGAGGTCCGCGTCCGCCAGCAGGACCGTGCGGGCCCGGTGCGCCGGGGCCTGCGAGGCCAGGGCCGGCTCGGTCAGCAGCAGCGTCACGCCGCTGTCGTCCAGGATGTGGGCCAGGCGCTCCGCCGGATAGAGCGGATCCAGCGGCACGTAGGCCGCGCCCGCCTTGAGGATGCCCAGCAGTCCCACGAGCAGCTCCAGGGAGCGCTCCAGGAAGATGCCGACCCGCTGTCCGGGTTCAAGGCCCAGCGAGCGCAGGTGCCGGGCGACGCGGTTGGCGCGCGCCTCCAGCTCGCCATAGGTCAGCGCGTGTGACTCGAAGCGGGCGGCGATGGCCTCCGGGCGTCGCGCCGCCTGCGCTTCGAACAGGCCGTGCAGTCCCTGCGACGGTGACACCTCGCGGGCGGTGTCGTTCCAGTCGCGCAGCAGGCGCGTCCGCTCGGGCTCGGTGAGCAGGGGCATCCGGGAGACGGGCTGCGTGGGGTCCGCCGCCACCGCGGTGAGCAGGGACAGGAGGTGGCCTGTCATCCGTTCGATGGTCGCGGCGTCGAACAGGTCGGTGTCGTAGGTCAGGTCACTGATCAGCCCGTGCGGCGTCTCGTTCATGGAGAGCGAGAGGTCGAACTGCGACGTGCCGCTTTCAATCTCCAGGGGCTCGATGCCAAGCCCCTGGAGCGTCAGCGGTTCGGTGGGCGTGTTCTGGAGCGTGAACAGCACCTGGAAGAGGGGCGAGTGGCTGAGCGCGCGGGTCGGCTGGAGCGCCTCCACGAGCTGCTCGAACGGCAGCGCCTGATGCACGGAGGCCGCGAGCGTGGTGCGACGCACCTGTCCCAGCAGCTCCGCGAAGCAGGGCCCTCCCTCCAGCCGCAGGCGCAGGGGCAGCGTGTTGACGAACAGGCCGATGAGCGGCTCCGTCTGCGGAAGCCGGTTGGCGATGGGGAAGCCCACCACCAGGTCCTGCTGCCGGCTGTGGCGCGACAGCAGCACGCCGAAGGTCGCCAGCAGCGTCATGAACAGCGTGGACTCCGCTTCGCGTCCGCGGGCCTTGAGCCGCGCGACCAGCTCCACGGGGACCGTGAAGCGTCGCGTGGCGCCCTGGAAGCGCTGCGCGGCGGGGCGTGGCCGGTCGGTGGGCAGCTCCAGCAGGCCCGGCGCCCCGGCCAGGTGCTCCTTCCAGTACGTGAGCTGCGGCTGCGTCGCGCCCCCCGTGACGCGCTCCTGCTGCCAGCGCGCGAAGTCCGCGTAGTGGAGCGGCAGCTCCGGCAGCGAAGGCGCCGTGCCGGAAGCAAAGGCCCGGTAGAACTCCGCCAGCTCGCGGACCAGGACGCCAATGGACCAACCATCCGACGCGATGTGATGCAGCGTGAGCAGCAGGACGTGCTCACGCGCATCGAGCTGGAGCAGGCACAGGCGCAGTGGAAGGTCCCGCGCCAGCTCGAAGGGCTTGCGCGCCTCCTCCGCCGCCAGCCGCCGGACCTCCGCCATGCGCGTGTCAGGGGCCCGTGACTGGAGGTCCACGTGGGGCAGGGGCAGGGACGCCAGCGGCTGGACGCGCTGGACGGGGCGGCCCTGCACCTGGGCGTAGGTCGTCCGGAGGACCTCGTGACGCCCGGCGATGGCCTCCAGGCTCCGGCGAAGCGCGTCCGTGTCGAGCACGCCTTCGAGGCGCAGGGCCGCGGGCATGTTGTACGCGCCGCTCGGGCCCTGGAGCTGCTCCAGGAACCACAGGCGCTGCTGCCCGGACGACAGGGGCAGGTCGCCTTCACGCGGCCCCGAAGGGATGATCTCCGCGGCGGCCTGGAGCGACTGACCGGCCTGGCGCAGGAACGCGGTGATCTCCTCCTTGCGCTCCTTCATGCGCCCCGTGAGCTCCGGGGTCATCACGCCGGGGGGGGCGCTGAAGCGCAGGCGCTCGCCCTCCATCCAGAGCCGCACGTCCTGCTTGCGGAGCGTCGTCAGCAGTTCATCCAGGCCGTTCACAGCTCGCCCTCCTCACGGCCCGCTTCCGGAGCGGACGCGGATGGTGGGGCCTTGGAGGCCCAGGTCAACGTGTCCAGGTACTCCGCGAGGCCCGCGATGGTGGGGGCCTGGAACATGCGCTCCAGGGAGAGGTCCAACCGCAGCGACTCCCGGATGCGCGAGGCCACCTGCGTCGCGAGCAGCGAGTCCCCGCCCAGCTCGAAGAAGTCGTCGTGGACGCCCACGCGTTGCAGGCGCAGGGCCTTCATCCACACCTCGGACAGGGCCTGCTCCGTGGGGCTGCGCGGCGCGACGAACGGCCGGGTGGGCGCGCTGGTCGCCGGGTCGGGCGCGGGCAGTGAGCGCCGGTCGAGCTTGCCGCTCGCGGTGAGGGGCATGGCCGTCAGCAGGACGAAGAAGGCCGGCAGCATGTAGTCCGGCAGCTTCTCCTGGAGGAACTGGCGCAGCGCGGTGGGCGTCACTGCGTCGGGCGCCGTGGGGACGACGTACGCGACCAGCCGCTTGTCGTGGCCCGCCGCGTCCGCGTCCTGCTCCTCCCGCACGGTGACGATGACCTCCTGGACGGCGGGGTGCCGGCTCAGGGCCGCTTCAATCTCTCCCAGCTCGATGCGGAAGCCGCGCACCTTCACCTGGTGGTCGGTCCGCCCCAGGAAGTCGAGCGTGCCCTCCGGCAGGTAGCGCGCCAAGTCGCCCGTCTTGTAGAGGCGCGCGCCGGGCTTGTCGCTGAACGGATCCGGCACGAAGCGCTGCGCCGTCAGCTCGGGCCGGTGCAGGTAGCCCTGCGCCAGCAGCTCGCCGCCGATGTACAGCTCTCCCGCCACGCCCAGGGGCACCGGCTCGCCGTGGCGGTCCAGCATGTAGAAGGTGCGGTTGGAGCGCGGCCGACCGATGGGGATGCGCGCGGTGGCCTGGGGCGGGTTCGTGGCCGCGGGCACCTCGAAGGTGGTCGCGGTGATGATCGCCTCCGTGGGGCCGTACGCGTTGAGCAGCCGGACCTGTCCCAGGGGCCCGCGCTGCCACAGCTCCAGCACCTTGGGGAGGAGGGTGTCCCCGCCGATGATGATCAGCCGCACGCGGTGGCCGGCCAGCTCCGGCGGCGACTCGCTCCAACGCTGCGTCACCTGCTGCCAGTAGGCGGTCGGGAAGTTCAGCACCGTGAGCTGCTGCTCGACGATGCGACGGGGCAGCTCCTCCGCGGTCCAGACCTCCGGGCCCCGCAGCACCACCGTCGCGCCGACCATGAAGAGCGGCAGGACCTGCTCCAGGGACGCATCGAAGTTGAACGACGCGAACTGCAACATCTTGTCGTTCGCGGAGTGCCGGTAGTGGTCCCGCACGTCCTGGCAGTGGACGACCAGGGCGCCATGGCCCACGGAGACGCCCTTGGGCTCCCCCGTGGAGCCGGACGTGTAGATGACGTACGCGGGCGAGTCCGCCGAGGCGACGTTCTCCAGGTCCGCGTCGGGCAGGGCCGCGAGCACGGCCGCGTCCTCGTCCAGGCAGAGGACCTTCGCGGTGTGCACGGGCAGCCGCTCCAGCAGCGGCCCCTGAGTCACCACCACGGCGACGCGCGAGTCGTCGAGCAGGTACTTCAGCCGCTCCAGGGGCAGGCCCGGATCCAGGGGCACGAAGGCGCCGCCGGCCTTGAGGATGGCCATGAGGGTGACGAGCACTTCGGGCGAGCGCTCCAGGAACGAGCCCACGAGCACGCCGGGCCCGACGCCCAGCTCGCGCAGGTGGTGCGCCAGCCGGTTCGCCTGCCCGTTGAGGTCCCCATAGGTGAGGTGCTGGCCGTCGAACTCCACCGCGACCTTGTCGGGGCGGGCGGCGGCCTTCTTTTCGATGACTTCGTGGACCAGCAGGTCCTTGCGGTACGGGGCCCGGGTCTGGTTCCACGCGGTGAGCAGGTGGTGGCGCTCGGCGGGCGAGAGCAGGGGCAGGTCCGCCAGCCGCCGGCGCGGATCCGCGACGAGCCCTTCCAGCAGCGTGTAGAAGGCCCGCGTCCAGCGCTGGAGCGTCACGGCCTCGAACAGGTCGGTGTTGTATTCAAAGTCCAGCACCAGGCCGTCCTCGACCTCGATGGCGTTGAGGCTCAGGTCGAAGGCAACGTGGCGGATGGGCTGGGAGTGGAAGTCCGTGCGCAGCCCGCTCATCTTCGCGGCGGCCATGGGCCGCTCCAGGTTGAACGTCACGCTGACCAGCGGGTTGTGGCTGGTGCTGCGCGGCAGGTCCAGCCGGTGGAGCAACCGCGCGAAGGGATACGCCTGGTGCTCGTAGGCGCTCCACAGCGTCTGCTTGAGGCCCTGGAGGTACTTCGGGAAGGACTGCTCCCCCCGGGCGTGGCTGACGATGGGCAGCAGGTGCGCGCAGTAGGCGACCAGCTGCTCGCTGTCCTCCAGGTCCCGTCCGCCGGTGGGGATGCCCACGAGCAGCTCGTCCTGTCCCGTCAGCCGGTGCAGGAAGGTGGTGTACGCGGAGAGCAGCAGGATGAAGAGGGTGGATTGCTGCTGCTGCGCCAGCTCCCGGACGGAGCGGGTGAGCGTGGCCGACAGCCGCACCGTCTCCCGGGCGCCCCGGTAGCTGCGCAGGGCGGGGCGGCCATGGTCCGTGGGCAGCTCGATGGCGGGCACCGCGTCCACGCGCTGCTCCAGCCAGTAGCGCTCGTGCGCGGCCATCTCCTGCGTCTGTGCCTGCCGCCGCAGCCAGCGGACATGGTCGCTGAACTGGAGGGGCCGGGGCCGGATGGCGCTGCGGCCTTCATGGATGGCCGAGTAGTGCTGGGCGAGCTCCTGCACGAGGATCCCCAGTGACCAGCCGTCCACCACGACGTGGTGGGCCGTCAGGACGAACAGGTGATCCAACGGGCTCAGCTTGAGCAGGTGGGCGCGGAACAGCGGGCCCTGGTGCAGGTCGAACGGCGTCTGGCCTTCCTCTTCGTACCAGGCCGCGAGCCGCGCGGACTGTTCGTCCGGAGGCAGCGCCGACAGGTCGGTCAGCGGCAGGGTGGCGGTGAGTCGCGGGAGGATGCGCTGCTGTTCGCCTGACGCGTCCAACTGGATGCGCAGCGCTTCGTGTCGCTCCACGACGTACTGGAGCGACCGTTGCAGCAGGTCCACCTGGAGGACGCCCGACAGGCGCAGGCTCAGCGACAGGTTGTAGGCGCTGGAGCCGCCCGCGTTCATCTGCGAGAGGATCCACAGTTGCTGCTGGGCCTCCGTGGTCGGCAGCATGTCCGACGGCAGCACCGGCTCCGGCGTGCTCTCGACGGGGCGGGCCTCCGGGGCGTTCGGCCGGGGCCAGAAGCCGCCCTCCCGCAGCTCCGCCACGCTCTGGGCCACCACGCGCACGATGGTGTCCAGGTCCTCGTCGGTGTGCGCGGTGGAGAGCATGCAGGTGCGGCCCTCCCAGATGTAGAGGCCCCGGTCGATGAGCTGGCTGAAGAACAGGTCCATCTCCAGCGGCTGGAACAGGTAGCTGGAGTTGCCGGAGGAGGTGAAGCGGAGCACGGACCCGCCGTGCACCATCACGATGGGGACCTGCTCGCGCTCGAAGACGGCGTTGACCCGCTCCGCGAGCTTCCCGGCGCGCTGGTTCAGGCGCTCCTGGAGGCCGGGGCCCTCGCGCTTCAGGTGCCGCAGGGTGGCGAGCGTCGCCGCCATCGTCAGCGGGTGCTTGCAGAAGGTGCCCGCCGCGAAGGTCGTTCCCTGGACGGGATGGGACGTGTCGCCGTAGCGCCAGTCGCCGCCGTCGATGCGGTCCACGAACCCGCCGCGATCCGCCACGACGCCCAGGGGCATCCCGCCGCCGAGGACCTTCCCGTACGTGGTGATGTCGGCCTCGATGCCGTACCACGCCTGCGCGCCGCCCGGATGGAGGCGGAAGCCGGTGATGATCTCATCGAAGATGAGGGGCACCCGCGCCTCGCGTGTCAGCTCCCGGAGCGAATGCAGGAAGGCGCGGGGCTGCACGTTGGGACGGCGGCTCTGCACGGGCTCCACGAGGACGGCGGCCAGTTCGTGCAGGTGCTCGCGGATGAGCTCCAGCGTCCGGTCCTCGCCATAGGGCAGCACGAGCACGTCGTCCGCGATGTGCTGGGCGACGCCGGAGGCCATGGGGAGTGAGCGCGGCGTGCCGCCGACCATGCGGCCCACGACCAGCGTCCCGTCGGAGTGGCCATGGTAGGACGACGTGAACATCACGATCTTCGTGCGCCCCGTGGCCGCGCGGGCCACGCGCAGCGCCGTCATCACCGCCTCCGTGCCGGAGTTGCAGAAGGTGACGCGCTTCATGCCGGTCAGCTCGCAGATGAGCTCCGCCGCCTCGCCCGCCAGGTCCGACTGCGTGCCAAGCTCCATGCCCTGGGCCAGGCGCTGCTGCATCGCCTCGATGACGAAGGGCGGGTTGTGCCCGAACAGGTGCACGCCGAAGCCCATGGACAGGTCGATGAACTCGTTGCCGTCCACGTCCCAGACGCGCGAGCCGTGCGACCGGGTGCTGACGATGGGGTAGCAGAGCTCCTTCACCTCCGGCCGGAAGTTCATCTGCCAGCGCACGTCGCTCCACCGGCCACGGTGGCGGATCGCGTTCTGCTTCGAGCCCTGGGTGCGGCGCGTGTACCGCGCGAGGAAGGACTCCAGGAAGCGCTGCTGCTCAGGGAGCAGCTCCCGTGCAGGCTCGCCGTCCGCCGTGCCCACGGAGAAGGCCGCCGGGCCGGTGGGCGCGGGCGCGGGCTTCACGGTCGGGGCGGGGGGCACCGGAGCGGCCTCGGGACGCGGGGCGACCTCCACGCTGGGGATGGCCGAGCCCTTCGCGCCGAGCAGCGCGAGCTGCTGCTTCATGAGCTGGAGCTGGACCTGGATGATCTGCTCCAGCGAGCCATCCGGTGCCTCGGTGGCCGGGGCCTGGGACGCGGCGGCGCGCGGCTCCGGGAGGGCGCGCGCGGGCGCGGCGGGCTCCGCGAAGGTGAAGCTGTCGGGCAGGGCCTGGTCCAGATGGCGGGCCATGGCGTCCAGGGTGGTCAGCTCCTCGAAGAGCTGGCGGATGGACAGCTTGAGGCCGAAGAGCTTCTCCACGTTGCGGATGGCGTCCATCAGCACGATGGAGTCCGCGCCCAGCTCCAGGAAGGGCGTGTCCGGGCCCAGCCGCTCCGGGGGCATTTGCAGCAGGCGGGCCACCATCGAACGGAGGGCGTCCTGGATCCGCGCCCGGCGTGACACGGCGGGTGCGGTCGACGGTGGGGTCTGCTGCGGTGATGCCACGGGATCCACGGAGAGGTCCTCCAGCCAGCAGCGCTGGCGCTCGAAGGGATAGGTCGGCAGCGGTACGCGCTGACGCGTGGCGGAGGGGTCCACCCGCGTCCGGTCGATGGAGACGCCCCGGACGAACAGCGCGCCCAGGCTTCCCAGCAGCGTCCGCCCGTCGTCCTGGTGCTTCTTGAGGCTGGGCAGCCAGAGGTGGTTGCCCTCCGGCAGGCAGCGCTTCGCCATGCCGAGCAGCGTGTCGTTCGGGCCCAGCTCGATGAACACCGCCGGGCCCGCGAGGGCCGCGTGCTCGATGCTCTTGAGGAACTGGACCGGCTCGCGCACGTGGCGCCGCCAGTAGCCCGCGTCGGGCGCGGTCTTCAGGACGGCGCCGGTGAGGTTGGAGATGAGCGGGAGGGTCGGCGCCTGGAACGTGATGCCGCGCGCCGCCTGCTCGAACTCCGCGAGCATGGGGTCCATCCGCGCCGAGTGGAACGCATGCGACACCGTGAGCGGACGCGAGTCGATGCCCCGGGCCTGCAAGGCCTCCACGACCCGCTGCACCCCGGACCGCGCACCGGAGATGACGACGTGGCGCGGGCCATTGATGGCGGCGAGCTCCACGTCCTGCGCGCCCTCCAGCGCCGCGCGCACCGTGTCCTCGTCGGCCAGCACCGCCGCCATGGTGCCGTCCTGGGGCAGGGCCTGGATGAGGCGGCTGCGCGTCGCGAGCAGGCGCAGCGCGTCCTCCAGTCCGAGCACCCCCGCGAGGTGGGCCGCGACGTACTCGCCCACGCTGTGCCCCAGCACGGCGTCCGGCGTCACGCCCCAGGAGCCCCAGAGCCGTGACAGCGCGTAGCCCAGCGCGAACAGGGCCGGCTGGCTGTAGCGGGTCTGGTGGATCCGCTCCGAGTCCTCTCCGGGGGCCGGATACAGGACGGAGAACAGGGACGCGTCCAGGTGCGGGCGCAGCAGCGCGTCACAGCGCTCCAGGGCCTCACGGAAGACGGGCTCGCTCTCGTAAAGCTGGCGCCCCATGCCCGCGTGCTGCGCGCCCTGGCCGGGGAACAGGAAGACGACCCGGGGCTGTGCGCTCCGCTGGACCTCGCCGTGATGCAGGCCAGGGAGGGGGCGCTCGTGCAGGAACGCGTCGAGCTGCGTGGCCAGCTCCGGGTGGGAACCCGCCGTCGTGCTGAAGCGGTGGGCCCAGGCGTCGCGGCCGGTGTTCGCCGTGAAGCAGACGTCCGCAAGGGCAGGGGCGTCCGGTGCGGTGATGCGGGCCTGATAGCGCTGGACCATTTCGCGCAGGGCCGGCGCGGTCCGGGCCGACAGCGTCAGCAGGTGGTAGGGGCGCTCGGGGGCTGTCTGGATGACGGGAGTCTGGCGCGGAGCCTCTCCCACGATGACGTGCGCGTTGGCGCCGCCGAAACCGAACGAGCTGATGCCCGCGAAGCGCGCTCCGCCTTCCGACGTCCAGGGCTCGCGCCGCGTCGGGATGTGGAGCGCGGACGGGTCCAGCGAGACGTGCGGGTTGAGCGCGCGGAAGTGCACCTGCGGCGGGACCTCCGAGTGCTGGAGCGCGAGGACGATCTTCACCAGGCCGGCGATGCCCGCCGCCGCCTCAAGGTGCCCGATGTTGGCCTTCACCGACCCCACGAGGCAGCGCCGCTGCTGCGAGCGTCCGCCGGGGCGCAGCGCGGCCTTGAGCGCCTCCAACTCGATGGGGTCTCCCAGCGCCGTGCCGGTGCCATGGGCCTCGACGTAGCTGACGTCTCCAGGGGACAGCCGGGCCTGCTGGAGCGCCTGCTGGATGACCTCCTGCTGCGCGAAGCCGTTGGGCGCGGTGAGCCCGTTGCTGGGCCCGTCATGGTTGACCGCCGAGCCATGGATCACCGCGAGGATGGCATCGCCCGCGGCCTGGGCGTCCGCCAGCCGCTTGAGCACCACGACGCCGCAGCCCTCGGAGCGGACGTAGCCATCCGCCGCCGCGTCGAAGCTCTTGCAGCGCCCGTCCTTCGCCATCATCCCCGCCCGGGAGAAGGCGATGTTGAGGTCCGGGTTGAGGATGAGGTTCACGCCGCCCGCGAGCGCCAGGTCGCACTCGCCGCCGCGCAGGCTCTGGCAGGCCAGGTGGAGTCCCACCAGCGACGAGGAGCACGCGGTGTCCACCGCCATGCTCGGGCCCCGCAGGCCCAGCAGGTACGACAGCCGGTTGGCGGCGATGCTGTGCGCGTTGCCCGTGCCCGCGTACGCGTCCAGCCGCGTCCGGTCGCCGAACTGCCGCTGCGCGTAGTCGCTGCTGCTGATGCCGACGAACACGCCCGTGCGGCTGCCCCGGAGCGCCTGCGGCGCCTGCCCGCCGCGCTCCAGCGCCTCCCACGCCACCTCCAGCAGCAACCGCTGCTGCGGATCCATCCGCGCCGCCTCGTGGGGCGAGATGCCGAAGAACAGCGGATCAAACCCGTCCACCTGCTCCAGGAACCCGCCCCAGCGCGTGTTCATGGTCCCGGCGTGCGTCGGGTCCGGGTGGTAGTAGCGCTGCGCGTCCCACCGGTCGGCGGGAACCTCGGTGATGGCGTCTCCGCCTCGCTGGAGCAGCGCCCAGAACGCCTCTGGCGAGGGGGCCCCCGGGAAGCGGCAGCCCAGCGACACGATGGCGATGGCGCCCTCCGCGACCGCCACCGGAGCCCCGGACACCGCCGGGAGCCCGGCTTCCGGAGCGCGCCCCAGGTGCACGCTCACGGCGGTGATGGTCGGGTGCTGCCACACGAGCGTGGGGGACACGTCCCGCCCCAGCCACTCCCCCAGCTCTCCGGACAGGAAGACCGCGTCCTTGGACGTCAGCCCGTAGTCGACGAAGGGCTTGTCGATGTCCACCGCGCCCGGCGCGAGGTCCGCGCTCCGGGCCACGTAGTCCCGCAGCCAGGCGACGAGTTCTTCACGGGAGCGCACGCTGGCTGCAGAAGAGGGCGTCATGTGGGTCAGGATTGACAGGTCGGAATTCCGTCTCAGTTGGAATAGAAGACAAATCTAGTAATTGTCGTTTAGCATGGAGGACACTTCTAAGTGAAACCCCGGAGGAATCCTTGAGTGGCACGGGGATTCAGGCCGGGGGGTTGCTGACCCACGGGTGGTTGCGGATGGCGTTGACTGGAATCGAGTGCTGGTCGGAGTCGGCGCAGCTTGAGTGCGTCGCGGTGTGCCGGCCGGCGGTGCTCGAGGTCGCGACCGCGCTGGAGGCCTCCGCCGTCGGGTACCTGGGTGCCGTGTCGCGTCAGGAGGTGGAGGACGCCTCCGGCCGGCTGCGCGAGGCGCTGACCCGCTTCGGTTGCAGGCTCTTCGACCTGGGGGACTTCCTTCCGGAGTCCGCGCGGGCGGTGAGCGAGGCCTCGGTGAACCGGGTGTTCGTGCGGGACACGGCCGCGGTCGTGGGCCGCCAGCTGGTGACGGGCACCGCGGCGTTCGCCGCGCGCTTCGCCGAGTTCGACGCGACGCATGCGGCGCTGGGCGCGCTCCTCCACGGCGGCTCGCGGGACGCGGCGCCCCCGGGGGGGCCGGGCGCGGGCCTGGAGTTCGGGGACGTCTTCCTGCTGGATGAGGAGCGGATCCTCGTGAACCTGGGACTGCGCAGCGACGCGCGCGCCCTCCAGGGGTTCCTCGACACGGCCTGGGGCGCCGGTTTCCAGGAGGTGGGGGCACTCTGCATCCCCGAACACCTGGGCATCATCCACCTGGACCTGGCCTTCAACGTGCTGGGGCCCCGGGCGGTGCTGGCCCGCTCGTTCCTGAAGCACCTGCCGGTGCGCGTCCTCGCGCCAGGGCAGGCGCCCCGCTGGGAGTCCTTCGAGGGCTACTTCGCGCGGAGGGGGCAGCGCATCCTCCCGCTCCCGGCCGCCGAACCGCCCTGCTTCCTGTCCAACTACATCTTCCTGGGCCCCCAGTTGCTGCTGGCCTCGGAGAGCGCCGCGCCGCGACTGAAGCCGCTGGTGAAGGAGCTGGGCATCGAAGTGGAGGGCGTGGACATCGCGGCGCTCGAACGAGGCAACGGCAGCGTCCGGTGCCTCACGCTGCCGCTCAAGCGGCGCGCGACCTCCTGATCAGAGGTAGTCCACCCAGCCCAGCCGTCCGCGGCTCGCGAGCACCCGCTCCACCATCAGCTCGTGCAGCGTGAGCAGCGGACGCGCCACGTCCTCCCCCTCCAGCCGCGCGAGCGCCCCGGCCATGGCCTCCAGCGTGGACATCCCGTCCGGGTGGGGCGGACGGCGCAGCCGGCGGGTGTCCGGCCCGGGTGGGGGCAGCCGCATCCCCGGGAGCCGCCTCAGGCCGGGGACGCGCTGCACCATGCGCCGCGCCTGGGCCCAGCTCCCGTCGATGACGACGAGCCGCTGGGGTAGGGGGCCTTCGGCCTCCGGTGCGTCCGGGAACAGCAGCCACGTGTCCGCGCCGTCATCCAGCACCGACGCGTCGAAGGGTTGTCCTGGCGCGCCATAGGAGACGATGCGGCAGCGGGGCAGGGCCAGCGCCGCGATGCGCGCGGTGTTGGTGCTCTTCTGCGCCTCCTTGTTGTGGCGGATGACGAGCAGCTCCGTGCGCGTGGGCACGACGGGCACCTGGGCACACAGGCACCACGTCGCGGGCAGGTAGCACCGCTCGCAGCGGCCGGCGAGGTCCTCCGGGGTGCGGGACCTCATTTCGCCGTGCGGTAGCGCTCCATCAGGGTCCGCGCCTCCCGCAGCTTCTCCTCGACGAAGCGGTCATCCGCGTCCGGCTCGTATTCGGCGTCCGGTGGATCCAACTGGAACAGGGCGGACAGGCTGGCGGGGGCGACCTCCAGCCACTCGGAGGTGCGGTGCAGCGCGGCCTGCCGGCGCCCGGCGAAGGTCTCCGGCCCGTCCTCCGGGCCACAGCGGCAGATGCGCGCCGAGTCCCCCGACACGTCCACGTAGAGGCCCAGCACCTCCGCGTCCACCTCCGCCGCCAGCGCGCAGGTGGCCTCACTGACGTAGGCGGCCATGGCCTGCGCCGCGGAGCGCTCCGTGAGCGAGCGCACCAGGTAGACCTGCCACCCGGCCTCCGTGAGCGCCCCGGCCTCGGTCAGCGGCGCCAGCTCCGCCGGGGGGGCCTGGATGCGCGACAAGAGCCGACGCACGGGGACCTCCAGCCGTTCGAGCCGGGCGTTCGACGCGGGGCAGAAGAAGACCACGCGGTACTCTCGGCTGTCGGCGGCGGTTTCCATGGGCATACGGCGGTGACCCAAGAGGACCAAAGGACTCCCCACACAAGCAAGGGGGAGTTTCGCTCCGGGGCGCTTCTCCTCGGCCACGCCCTCCTGGGAAGGCCCCTTCCAGGCCCGCCCCAGGGCCACTTTGCCCCCGGCGCCCGGGTGCCCGGGGCCTGGAGGCGCCCGGCCCGGGGTCCTGAAACCGGAATTCCGGGCCCTGCTCCCGGGGCAACCCGACAGGAGGTGTCCGTGCGTATGACGCACCAGGAGGGGGCTCCTCGCGGCGCGGCCACCGTGGATCCACGGTGGCGAAATTCGGCCGGAACCCAGGAGGGGCTGGTGCATGCTGGAGGCCGGTTCCCGCGGATGGCGGGGCACGGAACACCCCGAGGCAGAGCACACCCATGGAGAGGATTTGATCCGGGAACGCATGGATGTCTGTCTATTCCGTGCGAGGATTTGGCGTCTGCTTGAACTGTTCCAGGTGCACTGCCAGCCGCAGGGCGAAGTGAAGCGTCCTGGCGCTTGTCGCATCCGTGAGAAAAAAAGAATCCGACCCTCGGCGTTCTCTGAGGGAAGGGAGGCGGTCGCATGGTGCCAGGGAGGGAGGAGCCCCCTGTCCGGGATGGCTCTGGAGGGGAATTCGCCGCATTCGCGATCCGCCATCAGCCGGTGCTGGTCGCCATCGCGCGCAACGTCTGTGGTCGCAATGCCAGTGATTGCGACGACCTGGTGCAGGACGTGCTGCTCCGGGCGCTCCTCCAGTGGGAGCGGCTCAAGCGCTGGCCGGAGCCGGCGCGGCGCGCGTGGCTGGTGCGCGTGCTGCACAACCGGTTCCTGGACCAGTGCCGGCGCCAGGGCGCGGAGACGGACCGGAGGGTGGACCTGCACAACGTCCACATGCTCTTCGAGGATCCGGAGGACGCGCCGGAGCCCGAACAATGGGAGTGCGTCACGGAAGAAGAGCTGCGCCAGGCTGTTGCCCGGCTCAATGAGAAGCTCCGTCAGGCGTTCGAACTGCATGCGCGCGGCCTGCGGCATGCGGAGATCGCCCGGCGGATGAACACCCCCAGCGCGGGAACGGTGGGCACGTGGCTCTTCCACGCCCGCCGCCGCCTCAAGGCCATGCTCCACGACACGGCGGAACGGCGCCGCCAGGAGAGGGAACGATGAGCACCGCATGCGAGGACCTGCGGCCCCTTTTGGACGGGGAGTTGCCCCCCGAGGATCAGCGCCGCGTCCGCGGCCATCTGGCGGGCTGCGAGGCGTGCGCCGCGCGCTTCCATGACCTGCTGCAACTGGAGGTGCTCGCGCGGCTGGCGCTGGAGGACGCCGCGGAGAGCGAGCGCTGGGTGTCCGCCCGCCAGGTGCGCGAGGACGTGCCGGGGTCCTGGGACGAGGACGTGCCGGCGAACTGGCCCGGGGATGCGCTGGCCTCCGACGTGCCCCCCCCGCCCGAACACCTGGAGGGGCGCGCCTGGCACCGGGGCGCGCGCCGCTTCCGTCGCCGCTGCCCGGGCTGCGCCTCCTGCTGCCCCTGGTTCGCCGAGGGCGAGAAGGTGGAGGCCGTCACCGCGCCCCGGTGGCCCTGCCCCCGTGCCAGCCGCGCGGGTGGCACGCTGCTGCGCCCCCGCCCGCGACGCTGAGGGGCGCGCGCTTCCGCCCGCTGTCCTCCCTGGGAGGGCAGGCGGGCGGACGCCCTGATTCCGCCTGGAAGGACGGCACCAAGGATTCCCACCGCTCGCGTTTCGAAAGGGATGGGAGGCGGCGGCCCGTTCCCGGACCGCGATGCGCGATGGATCTCTGGTGCAAGAAGCTCTACCGGTTCCTGGATGGCGAGCTCGAGTCGTGCGACGAGGAGCGCTTCCGGCTCCACCTGGCGCTCTGCCGCGCCTGCGCCTCCGGCCTGCATGACGCGATGCAACTGGAGATGCTCAGCGTCCAGGCCCTCTGCGGCGCGGTGGCCCACAACGACGCCCCCGCGCCTCCGGTGGAGGCCCGGAAGCAGGTCCGCTTCGCCTCGCTCCGGGGCTGGAAGGGCCGGGCGCTGGGGGCCGTCCTGGCGATGGGGCTGGGGGCGCTGACGGCGTTCCTGTGCCCGGCGGGCCTCTGCTGGGGGGACACGTGGCGTTCCGGCGCACGGGCGCGGGGGATGGAGGCGCGCATCGCCTACGCGGCCGCGGATGGCTACCTGCCCTACGTCCCCGCGCGCACGGGCACCCCGGAGCGGGGGGCCCTGCTGTCCGAGCCCCCGGTGCCCCTGCGAACACTCGCGGCGCTGGAGGACCGGGGCGACCTGCACGGCATCGCGGCCGCGTACCTCGTGCGGGGCGAGCTGCGTCAGGCCGCGGACTTCCTGGCGCGCAGCCCCCCTTCGGTGGACCGGGACTGCGACCGGGCGGTGGTGGCGATGGCGGCGGGGGACCTGCAGGGCGCGCTGGGGCTCCTGGACGGCGTGCTGCGTCAGGTGCCGGACCATCCCCAGGCCCAGTGGAACCGGGCGTTGGTGCTCCGGGCGCTGGGCCAGCCCCTCCAGGCGGCGGAGGCCTTCGAGGCCGTGGCCCGCAGGGGGGAGCCGGGGTGGAGCGAGGAGGCCGGAATCCGGGCCCGGGCCCTGCGGCTGGCGGGTCATCCGCTGAATTGAAGGGCCAACCCAAGGATTCTGGCGATCGGCGTCTAATTATCGAGGCGCGGCGGGGCGGCGGCGGCGATGGCGGGAAGGAAACACCGCACCCGGGGGGACGCGATGTACCGCATGGAGGCGTGGATCCAGGGGGATGGCGCGATGTGGGCGCTCGGCTCCAACGGGGGGCCGGAGGTGCGGACGGTGGAGGGGGCAGGCGAAGGGGAAGCGCAGGGGGAGCCCTTCGATTTCGAGGAAAGCGACCTGGAGCTGGTCGCCAGCTACTGACGTCTCGGCGCGCGCGCGGTTGGGTGTCCGCGCTCCACGGCGGCCTTCGGGGGAGGGCCGCCCACTTCCAGAGGATCCGCCAGCCAGTACGACCTGGGCGGATCCGGGTGTCCCGGACCGGGGGGGACGGGACCCGGAAGTGTGAGGGAGCGGGGAAATCCGGGCGGGTAAGCAAGCAGGATGCGCCCCAGGTCCTTCGCTCCCGGAGCCTTGAAGGTTCCGGGGGCGGAGGACTTCGGTTGAGCGCGCTACGCTCCCGGTCCTCTGCCCGACCTGGAGTTCCCGACATGAAATGCCCGCGTGCTCTGATGCTGCCCCTGCTGGGGTGTCTGGTGGCCTGTGCCACCGCCCCCGTCCGCGACACCGTTGCCGAACAGGACCTCCGGGTGCCGAAACCGTCCCAGGCCCAGGCCCTGCGCGAGTCCTGGCTGGAAGCCCGGCACGGGATGCTGCTCGACATGATGCGCCGTCACGGCGTGGGCATGTGGGTGGTCGTCAACGAGGAGTTCCACGATGATCCGCTGACGGCCTGGGTGGCGCCGCCGCTGCCCTACGCGGGCAACCGCGACGTGTTCGTCTTCGTTGACGCGGGCGACGCGGGCCTGAAGAAGGTCGTGCTGACGGGCTACGCCACGGAAGCCGTGAACCGCTTCTTCGAGCGGCCCGCTGAAGGACGCAAGCCGGAAGAGGTGCTCGCGGAGCTGGAGGCGCGCTATCAGCCGCGCACCATCGCGCTGGGCATGGGGGGAAAGCGCGGGGTGACGCGCAGCCTGACGCATGACTCCTACCAGTGGCTGGCGGAGGCGCTGGGGCCCCAGGCGCAGGCGCGCTTCGTGAGCGCGGCGCCGCTCATCGAGGAGTACCTGGACACGCGGTTGCCCGGGGAGTTCGCGCCGTACCGCGACCTGGTGGTGCTGACGGAGTCGCTGGTGAAGCGGGCGCTCTCCAACGAGGTCGTGGTGCCCGGCAAGACGACGGTGGGCGACGTGCGCCGCTGGCTGTACGACGCGCTGTGGGAGGCGCGCGTCACCACGTGGTTCCAGCCGGACCTGCGCGTGCAGCGGCAGGGGATGAAGGACGGCTTTTCCCGAGGCTTCCTGGCGGTGGCGGACGAGGCGGTGGTCATCCAGCGCGGGGACCTGGTGCACGTGGACTTCGGCGTCACGGCCCTGGGGCTGAACACGGACTGGCAGAAGATGGCCTATGTGCTGCGCGACGGGGAGACGGACGCGCCGGAGGGGCTCAAGCGCGCGCTGGCCAACACGCAGGCGCTCCAGGATGCGCTGATGCTGCGCGCGTCGCGGCCGGGGCGCTCGTCCGCGGACGTCTACGACGCGACGATGGCGGAGATGAAGGAGAAGGGCATCGAGGCCAAGGTGTACAGCCACCCGCTGGGGGCGCAGGGCCACGCGCTGGGGGCGTCCATCGACTTCCGCGCGGCCTCGCGCAAGGACGTGCCCCGGACATTGCGCAAGGGGTCGTACCTGGCCGTGGAGCTCAACACCGTCACCGCCGTGCCAGAGTGGGGTGGGCAGAAGGTGGCGGTGATGCAGGAAGATCCGGCGCACCTGACGGACGAAGGATGGAAGTTCTTCGTGCCCCGGCAGGACGCCTTCTATCTCATCCACTGACGACACGAAGGGAGCGGACGTGATGCGCGTGGGCAGGCCATGGACGACATTCGGACGGGAGGGCCGGACGCGCTTCGCGTGCGCGCTCCTGTGCGGCGCGGCGGCGTGTGCTTCACCCGGTGGGGATGACGTCCCCACGGAGACCCCCGCGCGGCAGGAGCGCCCCCTCGTGGCGGAGGCCCCGCTCCGGCCGCCGCACGCGGTGGACAGCCTGTTGAGCCTGCTCGACCAGACGGCCGCGGTGGTGGAGGGCGACGTCGTGGACGTGCGCTCCGAGTACTCCCCGCGCACGGGCCCGTGGACGGTGGTGACGCTGGGGAACGTGCGGGCGCACCTGGGGAGCGCGCCCGGGGAACTGCGGCTGCGGCAGGCCGGCGGGCTGCTGCCGGACGGCCGTCAGCGCGTCGTCAGCCACGTGCCCCGCTTCGTCCGGGGCGCGCGCTACGTGGTGTTCCTGCGCAACACCGGGTGGAGCCTGTCGCCGGTGCTCGACGGTCAGGCCTTCCGCGTGGAGTCGGTGGGGGGCCGCGAGGTGCTCGTGGGGGCGGAGGGCGGGCTCGTCTCCGGCCTGGGGTCCGCGGGCGTCCGGCAGACGGCGCCGGTGTTCGACGCGGTGGACCTGATGGGCACCCGTCCGGCCCTGCGTGCGGGGATGGACGTCGCGGGGCTTCCGGAGGCGCTGGAGCGCGAGGCCTTCGTGTCGCTGCTCCAGAACCACCTGCGCGCGCGGGGGCTGCGCGTGACGGGGACGTTCCGCGAGGAGCCGGTCGCCACCGCGTCGGCCCTGTCCGTGCCGGTCACGCCTGCGTCGGGGCAGGTTCCGGCGAAGGGGCTCACGCCACCCCAGCCCGAGCGGGACGTCCCGCCCGGTGCGCCGTGAGGAGGTTCGCGATGCGGAGGTTTGCCATGACGCACTCGAAGGTCGCGGGTCTGGTGGGAGTCCTGGCGCTGCTCGGTGGCGAGGCGGGGGCCGCCGCCTGGGACACGTGCAATGGCTCGCCGGTGAAGTGGTACAGCGGGCCAGTGGTGTACCGGAACCGGTGCAGCATCCCGGACACCGGCAACGTCAACACGGCGTACTGGAACGGGCTGCGGCAGTGGGACGACCTGTCGCACCTGGTGCGTGGCTTCAACGTGAATCCGGTGACGGACTGCGGGTTGGACCACAGCGACGGCCAGAACGAGATTGGCCTGTGCGACCGGGCGGCGCTCGACGGGAACAACGGCGTGACGTACTCCACGGTGGGCGTGTGCTTCATCGGGAGCAACGGCATCGACGAGGCGGACGTCTGCATCGCCAGCGACCTGGATTTCACGCCGCGCAACGGGAGCGCGTTCGGCACGTCGGGCCGGAGCACGTTCGTGCACGAGGCGGGGCACTTCTTCGGCTTCAAGCATGAAGGCGGGCACAGCATCCTGCGCACGTCGCCGCCGCACCTGGTGACGGGAGGCTATGAGGCCTCCACGCTGTGGCCGACGAACGCGCAGGGCATGCGCGACCTGTATGCCTATTCCCAGACGAAGCCCAACCTGCTGCCGTCCTCGATGGGCGTGGTGGGGGACGTGGCGCAGACGTTGGATCCCGCCCTCACCCGGGCCGTGTGTCGCAACACGGCGACGAGCGTGAAGTTCTACGTGGGCAACATGGGCAACGTGGCGACACCGACCTATTCGATGCGCGTGCGCCTGAGCCCGACGGCGCCGCCGCTCGGGTACAGCGAGTCCACGAACGTCGTGGCCACCTTCAGCCATTCAATGGCGGCCTTCGCGGAGGGCACCTATTCGCTGGGCTTCATGGTGCCGGCGGGCCTGCCCTTCAACACGTACCACGTCTACCTGGACCTGGATCCGGCCGGCGTGGTGGATGAGCTGCGGGAGAACGACAACACCACCGTCAGCGCGATGCTGCTGCGGGTGGACTGCTGATCATGCGCAAAGGGGCCCTGGTGGCGGTGCTGCTCGTCGGGGCCTGCGCGAAGCCGAAGGAGGAGCGGGCGCGTCCGCCGGAGCCACTGACGGCCGCGCCGGTGTCCCCGTCGAAGTCCGCCGCCCTGACGGCGCTCGAACAGCCCCAGCCACCGGGGGCGGTCACGGTGAGGACGGAAGCGGGCACCTTCGAGGCCCCCACCGTGCGGCTCATCGCCACGTTCACCGAAGGCACCGCGCCCCCGACGCTGGAGGTCGCGCTGAGCGCGCAAGCGGGGGACGGCCGACAGTGGGCGGTGCTGGTGCCGGTGGCGCCCACGTTCCCGACGAGGAAGCACGCCACGGCGAGGCTGACGACGAAGCCCCTGCGGGTGGGTTTGGCTTCGGCGGAGCTTCGAGCACCTTCCGGTCCGCCGACGCTCGCGAAGGAGGGGACACTGGAGGTGGACGTCACCGGCCGCGAGGTGCGCGGCGCGGTGCGGACGGCGGACGTGGGCCTGTCCGCCACGTTCCAGGGGCCGCTCTCCATCGAGTGCATGGTGCCCGCCGCGTGGTTGCAGGAGGCGAAGGAGTCCTCCCGGGCGCCCGTTCCGGTGGCGCCCCCGTCGATGGGAGGCGTGGCGGCCGTGCCCGACGATGCCCAGACGACGGCGCGGTGCCGTGCCTTGAAGGACGCTTTCCGCTGAGCGCCGGGCCCCTGCGCTCACGTCACTCCGCGTCCGCCGTCCCGCGCCCGCTCACGTCCGCCCAGCTGAGTCCGAAGCGGGCCAGGTACTTCCGCAGCCGGTCCGCGTCGTTGACGCTCTTCTTCTGCGCTCGGGACTGCGCGAACAGGGTCCGGCCCGCGTCCGACAGGGAGCGCGCTGAGCGGCACACGCCCACCACGTCCGCCAACTGCACGCGGTCGAATCGGTCCAGCTCCGCCGCGCGCACCGGGCCCAGCACCTCCGCCAGCACGTCCTCCGCGCCCGACGCCAAGGCTCCCGCGGGCCGCCACTGCGCGCGCAGCCGCTCCAGCTCCTCGTCCACCACCTCGCGCGTCATCCTCCCTCCGGCCGCCAGCGTGGACATGCGCAGCACGGCCGCGTTGAGGTCGCGGAAGTTGCCATTCCACCGGCCCTCCGGAGACGTGGCGAAGCGCAGGAAGTGCTCCTGGGCGTCCTTGCTCATCGTCACGCGCGTCCCCAGCGCCTGCGAGGCCTGATCCAATTCGAAGAGCAGGTTGGGGGCGATGTCCTCCGGGCGCTCGCGCAGCGCGGGCAGCCGGAAGGTCCACAGGTTGATGCGCGCGAGCAGGTCCTCGCGAAAGCGCCCCCGCTCCACGTCCAGTTGGAGGTCGCGGTTGGTGCCGGCGATGAGCTGGAAGTCGCTCTCCACCTCCTTGTCCGCGCCCACGGGCAGGAAGCGCTTGTCCTCCAGCGCCCGCAGCAGCATGGCCTGCTCGTCCGCGCCCAGCTCTCCAATCTCGTCCAGGAACAGCACGCCCCCGTTCGCCTGCCGCATCAACCCGGGCCGGTCGCCCACGGCTCCCGTGAAGGATCCCTTCACGTGGCCAAAGAGCGTGGACATCGCGCCGTCGCCGCGCAGCGTGGCGCAGTTCAGGTCCACGAACGGTCCCGCCACCTGGTTGCGCGCCTTCTTCAGCGCGTAGATGCGCCGGGCGAGCTGCGACTTGCCCGCGCCCGTCGGTCCCGTCAGCAGCAGCGGCGCGCGCGACTGCACCGCCACCTGCTCGATGCGTTCGATGAGGCGGTTGAACGCGGCGTTGTGCGTGTCGATGCCGGACTTGAGGAAGGACAGTCCTTCGCGCTGCTGCTGCCGGAAGCGCGCCGCCAGCGTGTCGTAGTTCGACAGGTCCAGGTCGATGATGGCGTGCGTCCCCGCCGCCGAGCGCTTCCCCGCGTTGCCCGGCGACGTCTGCACCAGCCGGCCCGGAATCAGGCGGCTCTCCACCAGCAGGAACATGCAGATCTGCGCGATGTGCGTGCCCGTGGTGATGTGCACCAGGTAGTCCTCCTCCTCCGGATGGAAGGGGTGCGCGCGCACGTGATCCAACAGCGCGCCGTACGTCTCCTCCAGGTTCCAGGGGTCGCGGATGGGCAGGGACGTCAGCCGCACCTCCGTCTCCGGTGACACCTGGGCGATGTCCTCCTGGATCCCCGTGGCGATGGACGCGGCGCGGGGCGGGTGCAGCAGCTCCAGCCGGTGCACGACCAGGTCCTCCTGCTGGCACAGCGCCACCGTGGGCCGCCAGCGCGTCCAGCGCTGCGTCCCCATCCCCGTGTCCAGCGTCGTCCCCAGCATGCCGATGACGACCGTCCGGCGCGCCTTCGCTTTTTGAGCCATCAGGATAGGGATTTATCCCATGGGATAGGGAATTGCACCCTTGCCTGGAGGGCTCCCCCGGAAACGGCGTTGGCACGGCGGCTGCTCTAGCTCCCCCACGTGACCGGGACGAAAGAGCCCGGGCGAACGACCGAAAGGTGCAGGCCATGAACCGCGAGAACACGAACTACGAGGTGCTGTCGGACGAGGCGGGACGCCCCATCAAGTCGTGGACGGTGGGGGTGCCGTTCGAGGACGAGGCGAAGCAGCAGCTTCGCAACCTCCGGGGCCTGCCCTTCATCCACAAATGGGTCGCGGTGATGCCGGACGTGCACCGCGGTTACGGCGCGACGGTCGGGAGCGTGGTGCCCACGGTGGGCGCGGTGGTGCCGGCGGCGGTGGGCGTGGACATCGGATGCGGGATGATCGCCGTGCGCACGACGCTGCGCGCGGATCAGCTGCCGGACTCGCTGCGCGGGGTTCGCTCGGCCATCGAGGCGGCGGTTCCCCACGGCCGTACCGACAACGGCGGCCGCAATGACCGCGGCGCCTGGAGCCGTTCGCCCTCGACGCATACGGCCGCGTGGGCGTCGCTCGTGAGCGGGTACGAGCAGATCGTCGCGAAGCACAAGCACATCGGCCGTGGGCCGCAGCTGAGCCACCTGGGAACGCTGGGGACCGGGAACCACTTCATCGAGCTGTGCCTCGATGAGTCGGATGGCGTGTGGCTGATGCTGCACTCCGGGTCACGCGGGGTGGGTAACCGCATCGGGAGCTACTTCATCGAGTTGGCGAAGAAGGACATGAGCCGCTACCACATCCACCTGCCGGACGCGGACCTGGCGTACCTGCCGGAGGGGACGGAGCACTTCGACGACTACGTGTTCGCGGTGAGCTGGGCGCAGGACTTCGCGGCGATGAACCGCGAGCTCATGATGCGCTCGACGGTGGAGGCGCTGAAGGCGAGCGGTGAGCTGCCTCCGTTCGAGCTGGCCGAGTCGGCGGTGAACTGCCATCACAACTACATCTCGCGCGAGCACCACTTCGGGAAGAACTGCTTCGTGACCCGCAAGGGCGCGGTGCGGGCGCGTGAAGGCGACATGGGGATCATCCCCGGCAGCATGGGGGCGCGTTCGTACATCGTCCGCGGGAAGGGAAACGCGGATGCCTTCCACTCGTGCAGCCACGGCGCGGGCCGCGTGATGTCGCGCACCGAGGCGAAGAAGCGCTTCTCGCTGGATGATCACGCGAAGGCGACCGAAGGCGTGGAGTGCCGCAAGGACGTGGACGTGATCGACGAGACGCCGGCCGCGTACAAGCCCATCGATGCCGTGATGGCGGCGCAGGCGGACCTGGTGGAGGTCGTCCACACGCTGAAGCAGGTGGTGTGCGTGAAGGGGTAGCCGACGCAGTCCTTCCCACCCGCCGTCCAGCCGAGGTCCCCATGCCGGGATGACGATGCCGAGGCGCCCGTTCCCCCCAGGAGGTCCCGCAAGGGCCGATAAGGGTGGGGGAGCGGGCGCCGCTATTTTTTATCAGGGATGGGATGCTGCATCCGTCCGCGAGCGCCACGAAGGAGCACGACGCACATGGTTCGCATCGATGGTTCACAGGGTGAGGGGGGCGGCCAGGTGCTGCGCACCGCGCTGGCGTTGTCGCTGGTGACGGGCACTCCGTTCGAGATGGTCAACGTGCGCGCCGGCCGCGCCAAGCCGGGCCTGCTGCGCCAGCACCTCACCGCGCTCAAGGCCGCGGAGGCCGTGGGCGCCGCGGAGGTGACGGGCGCGGAGCTGGGCTCCAAGCAGCTCTCCTTCCACCCGCGCGCGCTGACGGCGGGCAACTACCACTTCGCGGTGGGCACGGCGGGCAGCGCGACGCTGGTGCTCCAGACGGTGCTGCCCGCGCTGCTGCACGCGGAGGGTCCGTCCACGCTGATGCTGGAAGGGGGGACGCACAACCCGGCCGCGCCGCCGTTCGACTTCCTGGAGAAGACGTACCTGCCGCTGCTCAACCGCATGGGGCCGCGCGTGGAGGTGGCCCTGGAGCGTCCCGGCTACTACCCGGCTGGCGGCGGGAAGTTCCGCGTGAACATCCACCCGGCGAAGTTGCAGCCGCTGCACCTGCTGGAGCGCGGCCGGGTGCTGCGGCGCGAGGCGGTGGCGCAGGTGGCGGCCATCCCCTTCGACGTGGCCCGGCGCGAGCTGGAGGCCGTGGCGGGCGTGCTCAAGCTGCGCGAGGACCAGCAGCGCGCGGAGGAGCTCAAGCGCGCCTTCGGGCCGGGCAACGTGCTGCGCGTGGAGGTGGAGAGCGAGCACGTCACGGAGGTCTTCACCGGCTTCGGCGAGCGCGGCAAGCGGGCGGAGGTGGTGGGTGAGGAGGTCGCCGCCAAGGTGAAGCGCTACCTGGACGCCGAAGTCCCGGTGGGCGAGCACCTGTGTGACCAGCTGCTGCTGCTGCTCGCGCTGGCGAAGGGCGGCAGCTTCCGCACCGTGGCGCTGGATGGCCACTCGCTCACCCAGCGCGACACCTTCGCGCACTTCCTGGACGTGAAGGTCGACGTCCGCGAGCTGGCGCGCGACGTGTGCGAGGTGACGGTGCGCGGCTGAGGCAGGGCCTCGTCCGGCTGGATGGCCGGCGGACGGACGAGGTGCCCCTGGGAGCGCAGGACTACCCATGACGTTACGTGGATTCCTTCCTACGTTGATGACGCGTGGGGGAGGAGTCGCGCGTGGCCGAAGTCCCTGAGGTCGAAATCATCGTCCGCGATTTGAAGCAGGCCGTGGTCGGCCGGCGCTTCGTGGACGCGCAGGTGCTGGTGCCCTCGGCGGTGCGCTTCGCGTCGCCGGAGGACTTCATCCAGAACCTGCGCGGCAGGCGGGTGCTCTCCGCGGAGCGCCGCGCCAAGTTCATGCTGCTCGAACTGGACGACGGGCAGACCCTGGTGCTGCACTTCATGCTGTGGGGAGAGCTGGCGCTCAGGCCCGCGGGCAGCGAACGGCCACCAGCGACGCTCGTCGTCCTCACGCTGGAGGGCAACGAGGAGCTGCAGCTCACCGACACGCTGGGGTACGCGCGCGTGGCGCTGGGGCCGACCCAGCTGCTGGCCTCCCAGTTGAAACTGGCGGAGCTGGGGCCGGAGGCGCTGGATGCCACCTTCACGCCGGAGCTGTTGGCCCAGCAGCTTCGAAGGCGGCGCAGTCCGCTGAAGACGGTGCTCTTGAATCAGCGCGTGCTCGCAGGGTTGGGCAACCGCGACGCGGACGAGAGCATGTGGGCGGCGGGCATCGACCCCCGGCGGCTGGCTTCGTCCCTTTCGCCCACTGAAATCCTTCAGCTGCACCGGGGCATCCGCGACGTGCTGGAGGAGGGGCTGAGGTTGCGCGGCACGCAGCGGGACCTGTTCGGTGTGCAGGGCAGGGCGCTCCACCGACGCAACATCTTCGGCAGGACGGGGGCGCCCTGTCCGCGCTGCGCCACGCCCGTGTCGCACCTGCGCATCGGTGGCCGCAACACGCACTGGTGCGCGCACTGCCAGCCCGCGAACGGCCCCGCGCCCGAAGCTCCCGCGCAGACGTCGCTGCTCTGACGCGTCCATTGAGGCGCTTCCAGGCCGCATCCTCCCCTGGCGGGCGCCCCGCGCGGACCTCATCGCTCCGAACAGCGTCCCTGCCAGTCCCGGGCGTGCGAGCCCCGCGAGGCACTGGTATGAAACGGGCGTGTCCGACGTCCCCGCCGCCACGCTCCTGCCCCTCGACGAAGCGCTCCTGCGCGCGAGCGAGGAGAACGCGCTCCCCAGCTACTACCAGTCCAGCGTGCGTCCGCTCCTGCGCGACCCGGAAGGGCGCTGGCCCTCCTGCTGCGGCGGAGGCTGCGAGCCTTGCGCGCAGACGCTCACCCGGGTCGCGGTGCGCGCGCTGGAACTGATGGGCACGCCCCGTCAGGCCCCGCTCCCCGACTTCTAGGCGCGGCGGTCCCTCCCCGCCGTCAGAACAACCGCGTGCCCAGGCCCACGCGCGCGTTGAAGCCCAGCCGCGTGTGCCCCGCGCCGGCGCGCTCCTGGAACGTCTCCACGCCCACCTGTCCCGCCGCGAGCAGGGACAGGCCGCTGCCCAGGTACACCTCCACGCCCGCGCCGCCCAACGCCTGGAAGCGCCGCTGCTTGTCGCCCGAGAGCCCCAGGTCGATGGGCAGGTCCACCAGGCCCAGCAGCGCCACGGTGTCCGCCACCCGGTAGCCCGCGACGAGCCCCGGCAGGATGCGCACCAGCACGCCGGAGAAGTTGTCGTCGTCCATGTACGTGGCGCCCGAATTGAGCACCAGGCCCACGCCCAGCGAGGGCGCCAACTGCAGCGCCCCGCTCCGCAGCACCTCCTTGCGGCCCAGCACCTCCAACGACGCGCCCAGCTTGAACCAGTCGAAGCGCCCGCGCGCCTCCATCTCGAAGCCGCCAATGCCCTGCCGGAACCCCAGCCCGATCTCCGGCGCGCCCGTATAGGCGTAGAGCGCCGTGGCGCCCGACGGCAGCATCACCGGGGCCACCACCGAGCCCAACGGGTCATCACTGGAGAGCGAGAGCCCGGAGTCCTGGGCGGAAGACACGGCGGGCACGACGAGGAAGGTCAGCAGCAGGACGAGGCGCGTCATGGGCGCGCACCCTAGCGTGGGTTGCGCGATGGCCAAAACCCAACGAATCCAGGGACTTGAGGGCAGGTTGTGCATTCGGCACTGTTCCCTGGAAGAATGGGGAATCCATGGTTGCCTACCTGCACGCCGCGCCTCCCTCCGCCTCCTCCACGCCCGCGGGAGGTCGTTCCGCACTCGACCTGTCGGGTGAGGCGACAGGCGGCTCGGTGCTGCTGGTGGGGGAGGTGTCGCGGCCGGCGGTGGTGGAGGCGCTCCGCGCGGAGGGCTTCGAGCCCGTGCGCGTGGAGGGGATGTGCGAGGCCCTGGCGCGGCTGGCCTCTTCGGAGGCGCTGCCCCGGCTGGTGGTCATCGACGCGGAGCTGCCGGACGGGGACGGCTTCAGCCTCTGTGGCCTGCTCCGCGCGGACGCGAAGGTGGAGCACCTGCCGGTGCTGCTGGTGGCGCGTCAGCAGGAGGAGTTCCACCGCGACCTCGCCGCGGGCGTGGGCGCGGACGAGTACCTGGTGGAGCCGGTGGACGCCCGGGACGTGGCGGTGCTCGCGCGGCTCAAGGCGGGGCGGCGCGGCGAGGAGGACGTCTACGACGCGCACACCGGGACGCTGCCGCTGGTGCACCTGGTGCGCGCGCTGCTGGCCGGCGTGCGTTCGGGGCGGGTGACGCTGTCCGAGGACACGGGCGCCTTCACCTTCCGCCACGGCCTGCTGGTGGACGCGTCCTTCCACGGCGAGCGGGGCAGCCTCGCGTTCCGGCGCCTGCTGTGTTTCGGCTCGGGCGGCTACACGGTGACGTTCGGGCCGGAGCTGCACCGGGGCACCTTCTCCATGGACCGCGCGTACCTGTGCGAACAGGTGGTGCCGGGCCTGGAGCGCTTCGAGGTGCTGCGCGTCCGGGGCCTGCCCCTGGCGGCGCGGCTCACGGTGGACTTCAACCGGCTGGCGCGCGAGCTGCCCACGCTGCCGGAGGACGTGGAGCAGGTGGTGCGCCTCTTCGACGGCCGGCGCACCGTGCGTGCAATGCTGCTGGAGTGCCGCTTCCCGGAGGCGCTGGCCTACGAGGCGGCGACCCGGCTGTTCATGCTGGGCGTGCTGGTGCCCGCCATCCTCGTGGAGGAGCGCGAGCGCGCCCGCGAGTCCGCCGGTCCGCCGCGCCTGTTCGAGCCGGCCCCCCTGGACGGGGACGCGCCGGCTTCCGAGCCCGAGCCGACGGCGTCGTGAGCGTTTGACTCGGGCGGCCTGCTCGGGGCACAAGGCCGGGGACGTGGACCCTCCGGGGTCCCTCCTTCTTCCAAGCCGAAGTGAGCCGAAGCCGCCGCCATGTCCGGTCACAACCGATGGTCGAAGATCAAGCGCCAGAAGGCCGCGATGGGTGCGACCAAGGGCAAGCTCTACTCCAAGCTCATCAAGGAGCTGACCGTCGCCGCGCGGCTGGGCGGCGGTGACCCCTCCGGCAACGCCCGGCTGCGCGTGTCCATGGGCCAGGCGCGCGAGGCGAACATCCCCCGCGACTCCATCGACCGCGCCATCAAGAAGGGCACCGGCGAGCTGGAGGGCGCGTCGTACGAGGAGGTGACGTACGAGGGCTACGGCCCCGGTGGCGTCGCGCTCATCATCGAGTGCCTCACCGACAACCGGAACCGCTCCGCCAGCGACGTGCGCAACCTGCTGGGCAACCACGGCGGGAACATGGGCGCGGAGGGCGCGGTGGGCTGGATGTTCCACAAGAAGGGCGTCATCGTGGTGAAGCCCGGGCCCAGCGAGGACCAGGTGATGGAGCACGCCCTGGAGGCGGGCGCCGAGGACGTCGTGGACCAGGGCCCGGACGGCTTCGAGGTGCGCACCGCGCCGGCGGACCTGCACGCGGTGGGCTCGAAGCTGGAGGCCGCGGGCCTGACCCTGGGCGAACAGAAGTGGACCTTCGTGCCGCAGAACACCGTGAAGGTGGAAGGCGACAACGCGAAGCGCATGTTGAAGCTGATGGACGCGCTCGACGAAAACGACGACGTGCAGCACGTGCACGCGAACTTCGAAATCGACGAGTCCCTGATGGAGTCGCTGTCCGCGTAAGGCCCCTCTTCGGGCGCGTGGGAAAGGAACGGGCCGGTGCGCGTACTCGGCGTGGACCCTGGCAGCCGCTTCATGGGCTTCGGGGTGGTGGAGGAGAAGAAGGGGAAGCTGGTCCACCTGGGCCACGGCGTCATCAAGGTGCCCGAAGGCGCGCCCCTGGCCGAACGCCTGAAGGAGCTGCACGCCGCGCTGTGCGCCGCGCTCGCGCGCCATCAGCCGGAGGCCGTGGCGGTGGAGGGGCTCTTCACGCACCGCAACGCGCGCAGCGCCCTGGTGCTGGGGCACGCGCGCGGCGTGGCGCTGCTCGCGGCGGCGCAGGCCGGGCTCACCGTGCACGAGTACGCCCCCGCGAGCGTGAAGAAGTCCGTGGGCGCCAGCGGCGCGGGCGGCAAGGACGCGGTGGCGCGCATGGTGCGGACGCTGCTCGGCGTGGATGAAGCGACGTTGGAGCGCGCGGATGCCAGCGACGCGCTCGCCGTCGCGCTGTGCCACCTCAACCATTTCCGCGTGGGCATGCCCCGCGCGCCGTCACCGTCGAACGGCAAGCGCAAGGGCGCCGCGTCGGTGCTCGCGGACCGGCTGTCGTCCGCGTACAAGCGCCCGGAGGCCCGATGATCGCCCGTCTGCGTGGCAACGTGTTGGAGAAGGGCCCCGAGGACGCCGTCATCGACGTGCAGGGCGTGGGCTACCGGGTGAACCTGTCCAGCATCTCGCTGGGCAAGCTGCCCCCGGAGGGGCAGCCGGTGGACGTGCGCATCCGCACCGTGGTGCGCGAGGACGCCTTCGACCTGTTCGGCTTCCTCTCCGTGCAGGAGGAGGAGCTCTTCCAACTGCTCAACAGCGTGTCGCGCATCGGCCCGCGCATGGCCCTGGGCGTGCTGTCCGGCATGGAGGTGGGCGAACTCATCGCGGCGCTGGCGCGCGGCGAGGTGGCCCGGCTCGCGAAGATCCACGGCGTGGGCAAGAAGACCGCGGAGCGGCTCGTCCTGGAGCTCAAGGACAAGGTGAAGAACATCCACACCGAGGCCGTGGCGCGCGGCACCGCCGCCCCCATGCCCGTCGCACCTTCCGGCACCAAGGCCGACCTCGTCTCCGCCCTCCTCAACCTGGGTTACAAACAGCCCCAGGCGGAGAAGGCCGCGGACGTGGCCAGCGAACGGCTGGGCCCGGACGCCACCTTCCAGGTGCTCTTCCGCGACGCCCTCAAGGTCCTGCGCTCCACCCCCTGAACACCGCACCACCCCCAGGGGCAAGACGCGGTGCCTCCGAGGACATGAAGTCCAGGGAAAATCCGCGCAAGCCCTATTCCCGTAAGAAGTCGCGCCCGTCGCCTGCGTGACGTGACCCGCGTCCGCCCGGAGTCATCCGGCGATCCACGACGCTCACCTCACGACAACCGAGAGGGAGGCCAGCGTCCGGGGCGCTGGCCCATTCCAATAAAAATATCAAATTACAGTGCAGGTGCGGTGCTCCGCTGCGGAGGGCCTCGCCCCTGAGGAGGTGCGTGATGGAGGCGTGGCGTGGCGTGACGGTCCTGGTGCTGTGGCTCTCCGGTGGGCTCGGGGTGGGGTGCGGTGGGGAGGTTCAGGGGGAGGCGGAGGCGTGGGAGGAGACGTCGTCGGCGATGGAGGAGGCTGCCCTGGGGGGCGGTGTCCCCCAGCCCTGTGGTCGCACGCCGGTCCTGGTGGGGGACCTCCAGCCGGGCCTGGAGGGGTCGCGTCCGGAGGCGCTGGTGGCGGTGGGCTCGCGGCTCTTCTACGCCGCGGACGACGGCGCCGCGGGGCGCGAGCTGTGGGTGACGGACGGGGATGACCGGACCTCCCGGCGGGTGAAGGACGTGCGGCCCGGGGCGGCGGGCAGCACGCCGCGCTTCCTCACGCGGGTGGGTGGGCGCCTCTTCTTCGTCGCGGACGACGGGGCGCACGGGCCGGAGCTGTGGCGCTCGGACGGCACGCCCCAGGGCACCGTGCTGGTGGCGGACCTGCGGCCGGGGGCGGCGGGCAGCGCGCCGGACAACCTGACGCAGGTGGGCGGGCGGCTGTACTTCACCGCGGATGACGGCGTGCACGGCCGCGAGCTGTGGAGCTCCGACGGCACCGGGGCGGGCACGCGGCTCACGCAGGAGTTCGCGCCCGGCCCCAGGTCGCTCTTCCTGGACGACCTGACGGACTGGAATGGGCGGCTGGCGCTGGTGGCGTACGGGGACACGTCCGTGACGCTGTGGGTGACGGAGGCGGACTCCGGCACCGCGAAGGTGTACTTCCGGGGCCCGGCGCAGACGGTGCTCGTCGCGCTGACGCCGGCGGGGCGCGACCGCCTCTTCTTCCTCGTGGACCCGGGCCTGGGGGAGGCGGACCTCTGGGTGACGTGGGGCTCCCCCCTCTTCACCTTCCCGCTGCGGCGCTTCCCGGGGGACTACCCGTCGGAGCTCACGCCGCTGGGCGGCGCCGTGTACTTCACGGCCGGCGCGGAGGGCTTCTTCGGCGAGCCCGGGGACCTGTTCTTCGGCGCGGAGCTGTGGCGGAGCGACGGCTCGCTCCTGGGCACCCGCCGGGTGAAGGACGTGCGGCCGGGGCCGGAGGGCTCGCTCCCGTCGGGGCTGACGGCGCTGGGCGGGCGGCTGTACTTCGCGGCGGACGACGGCGTGCATGGCCGCGAGCTGTGGAGCACGGACGGCACGTCGCGGGGCACGGTGCTGGTGCAGGACCTGGAGCCCGGCCCCCAGGGCAGCACCCCCACGGCGCTGGCGGCGACGGACGGCTGGCTCTTCCTCTCCGCGTCGACGGCGGTGCGGGGTCGCGAGGCCTGGTATTCGGACGGCACGCCGGGCCGCGTGCAGGCCCTGCGCGACATCGCGCCCGGGGGGCTGGGCTCCAATCCCCGGGGCTTCGTGCGCTCCGGAGGCGCCGTCTTCTTCGTCGCCGCCCACCCGGACCAGGGCGAGGAGCCCTGGGCGCTGCCCTTCCTCCCGCTGAGCCGCTGCGGCCGCGCGGTGGACTGAGCGTCCGGCCGCGCCCGGTGGCTCACGCCGCCCTTCGCACCGCGGGCGTGGGCCGCATCTCGCCCGTGTTCGGCGCGGGCAGCACCACGGTGGGGCCCAGGCCGGGGGCCATCAGGTGCGCCGTGAGCAGCGACGAGGGGTGGAAGTTCACGAACGCCCCGTCCACGGCGGAGGGGCCCGCGAAGAGCTTCTCCACCACCATGGACGCGTACTGATCCAACGAGTCCTCGCGCGTGTTGCCGTTGAGCACCACCTCCCAGCCCATCTGCTCCGCGAAGCGGCGCACGCCCGCGATGCGCGACAGCAGGGGCGTGTAGCTCTCCGTGCTCACGCCGTTCTCGCTCACCACGAAGACCTCGTTCGCGGTGGCCAGCGCCAGGGACGTGTTGCCCTGCGTGTGCCCGGGCGTGTTCAGCAGCGCCACGCCCTGGCCCAGCCAGGAGTCGCCGTCCAGGAGCACCACGCGGTCCTCCGGGATCTCCGTGCCGCCGGGCACGAACCACACGCTCTGCATGGGGTGCAGGTGCTTCACCATCGTCCACTCGGCCCGCTGCACCAGCAGCTTCGCGCGCGGGAAGACGGCCGGGGCGCCCGCGCCGCCCAGCCACCCGCGCAGGTCCTGGATGTGCAGGTGGTCGAAGGCCAGGTAGTCCACGTCCCCGGGCGTCAGCCCCAGCGCCTCCAGGTGGCCCTGCACCGTGCCGTGGCGGGTGGACATCACCTTGTCGGACAGGAACGCGCCGTAGCGCTCGCGCAGCGCGCGGTAGAAGGGCGCCGCGTAGCCCCGCTCGTAGTCGGTGGGGTTGAAGAGCAGCGTCCGGCGCTGGCCCGTGCCGGCCTCCGCGAACTGCACCACCTGCATGCGGTTGGTCATCATCACGTAGGGCGCCGGGGACAGCGCCGCCCCGCTGAAGGCGAACAGCGTGGGGTAGGGGAACGTGATGAGGTCGCACGTCGCCACCGCCGCCACCGGACCCTCGCGCACGAACGCCTCCCGGGCCTCCATGGCGGCGCGGCGCAGCTTCTGCAATCGGTGTCCAGGCGAACGCTCGGTGTGGGCCTCCGGGAGGAAGGGCAGGGGGCGGAACGCAGGGGGATTGGGACTCATGGACGCGACTCCCTTGTGGGACAGGGGGACTCAACCCCCTGGCTGGCCGGCCGGCATGCCGTCCCCCTCTGGCGGCGCCAGAAGGGGAGCGACACGCGCCCCCTTCGCTGTATAGGGTCGGAATGGTGATGGCGAGGAAGTCCGATGACACCCTCTCGGGAGATGTTCAGCCGGAAGACATCCGGCTGGAGGCCTCCCTGCGCCCTCGCTCCTTTGACGAGTACGTAGGCCAGGGCGCCGTCGTGGAGAAGCTCAAGGTCTACGTGGCCGCGTCCAAGAGCCGGGGGGACGCGCTGGACCACTGCCTGTTCTCCGGGCCGCCCGGCCTGGGCAAGACGTCGCTGGCGCACCTCATCGCCAACGAGCTGGGCGTGGGCATCCACGTCACCAGCGGCCCCGCCATGGAGCGCAAGGGGGACCTGGCGGGCCTGCTCACCAACCTCAACGAGCGGGACATCCTCTTCATCGACGAGATCCACCGCCTCAACGCCGCCGTGGAGGAGTACCTCTACCCGGCGATGGAGGACTTCCGGCTGGACATCACCATCGACACCGGGCCCGCCGCCCGCGCGATGAAGATCGACCTGCCGCCCTTCACGCTGGTGGGCGCCACCACGCGCACGGGCCTGCTCACGTCGCCCCTGCGCGACCGCTTCCAGATTCAAGAGCGCCTGGAGTACTACGAGCCGAAGTACCTGGAGCAGATCCTCGACCGCTCCGCGCGCATCCTCGGCGTGCCCCTGGACCGCGCCGCCAGCCGGGAGATCTCCACCCGCTCGCGCGGCACGCCCCGCATCGCCAACCGGCTCTTGCGCCGGCTGCGCGACTTCGCCCAGGTGGAGGGCAACGGCCGCATCACCTACGAGCTGGCGCACGACTCGCTGAGCCGGCTGGGCGTGGACGCCAGCGGCCTGGACGCGATGGACCGCAAGATATTGCTGACCATCGTGGAGAAGTTCGGCGGCGGCCCGGTGGGCGTGGAGACCATCGCCGCGAGCGTGGGCGAACAGCGCGACACGATTGAGGACGTCTACGAGCCCTTCCTCATGCAGGAGGGCTTCCTCATGCGCACGCCCCGGGGCCGCACCGCCACGCTGCGCACCTACCAGTACTTCAAGAAGACGCCGCCCCCCAGCTCTCCCCAGGGCACGCTCTTCTAGCCCCACGCCTTCCTTCCGCGAGCCCGCCGCCATGAGCCACGCCTCCGCGCCCTCCGTGCCCACGGTCATCCCCAGCACCCGCGACTTCTACGGCGACCTGATGCGCGCCTCGCAGGCCACGCGCGCGGGCTTCCTCGCCGAACGCGAGCGCTGGCTGCGCGGCGTCCCGGTGGAGGGCCGCGAGGAGCTGCTCTTCGAATTCGAGATGTGGCTGCGCGCCGTGGAGCGCTACCTCAACCTCCACAACGCGGTGGTGGACGCCCGCGCCCGGCCGCTCGTCACGCGCGACTTCCACGAGGAGCTGGCGGACGTGCGCGACGCCATGGAGCGCGCGGTGCGCGTCGCCCGGCACCTCCAGGACCCGGACAGCGATCCGAAGATGGTCTTCCGCAAGTACGTGGAGACCCAGCTCGCGGACGACCGCGTGCGCCGGCTGCTGATTGAAGAGGAGCTGGACCAGGAGACGCCGCCGGAGAGCCTCTTCGTCGTGCGCGAGGCGTTCGACGCGCTCAAGAACCTGCTCGACAACCTGCTCCAGCTGCCGCTCATCGGCCTGTCGCTCTTCCAGGACGTGGGCAAGCTCACGCTCCGGGAGATCGTCCTCAACCGCTACTTCCGGCCCTTCCGCCCGCTGGAGTTCCGCGTGGAGTACGACCGGCTGCGCTCCGTGCGCCTGCTGGACGTGCTGGGCACGCTGCCCGCGGACACGCGGCCCCTGTACACCACCGCGTTCCTGGGCCTGTTCCGCGTGCTGCACTACCTGACGCACGTGGACCCGGAGACGCAGCCGCCCGTGCCGCGCCGCGTGCGCGTGCTCCTGTCGCTGGTGCGCGGGGAGGCCGCCGCCGTCGCCAGCTACCTGCACACGGAGCTGTCCCCCAAGGCCGGCTCCAGGCCCCTCCAGGCCGCCACGCTCCGGGCCGCGCGCGACCTGGCGCGGGAGACGGAGCGCATCGCCCGCGAGGTGATGGTGGACCTGGACCGCGACCCCGCCGCCGCCCTGCGCGCCGCGGAGGCCTTCACCACGCTGTTCCGTCAGCAGACGGTCGCGCTCGTGGACGCGCTCGCGCCCAACGGCTCCCTGGGCGAGGAGGCCTTCGCCCACCTCACCAGCGCGCAGGACGGCGCGCTGCGCCTGCGCAAGGACCTGTGGGTCTACGCCCAGCTGTGCCGCGCCGCGGAGGGCCACCTGCGCTCCGAGGACGTGCCCGCCGCGGAGCGCGTGCTGGCCGCCCTCAGGTCGTTCCTCGACTACTTCCACGACGGCGGCTACCAGCTGCTGCGCTACGCGGACTACGACGCCTTCGATCGCTTCACCTCGCTGCTCGTCGAATTGCCCTGGCCCCCGGAGGGCCCCGGCATCCGCAGCCGTCTGGCGGAGGACCTCCGGCGGTTCTCCCAGACGCTGGAGACCACCTTCCACGCCGTGAGCCGCCGCTCGCTCCTCCAGGGCCGCGGCTTCGACCGTCCGGACGCCGAAGCCCTGCGCGACCGCTTCCTGCCGCCCGCGACGCGCTGATCCGCCACCCGGTCCTTTTTTCAGTCAAGTCCCGGACTCCCCGTGAGCCCCGCGCGTACGTTTGCTTCCGGGCACTCGCCTGCGGTAGAGACGCGCCCTTGTCGCTTGGGTGACACACACTCCGGGTTGGCGCGTGGTGCGCCGGATCGCGCCGGGGTCTGAAGGGTGATTTCCGGACATGGCTGTCACGGTGCAGGGGGATGTGTCGTGTTTCCCAAGAGGGTGGGGGAGGCCCCGGGCTGCGGTGTCCCGCGCCCGGATGGCGCCAGTGCCAGCAGTTCCAGGGGGTTGGCCCACCCCTCGCGGCCCCTTGGGGATGCGCTTGGGTCACGGGCGGGTGGCATGTTGATTGCTCCTGTGTGCAGTGCGTCAGACCCCGTTGAACGGTCGGACGGGCCCGTACCCTGTGTGCGTCAGTCCGAAGCAGTCCTCAGAGGCGACACCGACATGCTCCAGTTCACCGACTCCCAGCGCACCCTCTCCCAGCCGGCCATCTGCCGGGGCGTGGGCCTCCACTCCGGGGCGCCCGTGACGTTGACGATGAAGCCCGCGCCCGCGGGGCACGGCATCGTGTTCGTGCGCACGGACCTGCCGCGCCCGGTGAGCATCCCCGCGCTGGCGGAGTACGTGGTGGACACGTCGCTGGCCACCACCCTGGGCCGCGACGGCGTGCGCGTGGGCACGGTGGAGCACCTGATGTCGGCCCTGGCGGGCCTGGGCATCGACAACGCGCGCCTGGAGCTGGACGGACCCGAAGTCCCCATCATGGACGGCAGCGCCGCGCCCTTCACGCACGCCATCATGGAGGCGGGGGCGCACGAACTGGACGCGCCGCGCGAGTACCTGGTCATCAAGAAGAGCGTGGCGGTGTCGGACGGCGACAAGCAGGCGTCCATCACCCCCGCCCGGCGCTTCCGCATCAGCTGCACCATCGACTTCGAGCACCCGGTCATCCAGGGCCAGTCCTTCGACGTGGACGTGAACGACCGGGGCTTCTCGCGCGAAATCTCCCGCGCGCGCACCTTCGGCTTCCTGCGCGACGTGGAGAAGCTCAAGACGCTGGGCCTGGCGCGCGGCGGCTCGCTGGAGAACGCCGTCGTCGTGGACGAGGCGTCCATCCTCAACCCGGACGGCCTGCGCTTCCCGGACGAGTTCGTGCGGCACAAGATCCTGGATGCCATTGGCGACGTGTCGCTGTTCGGCCGTCCCGTCATCGGCCACATGACGGCGTTCAAGACGGGCCACGCGCTCAACCACAAGCTGGTGCGCAAGGTGTTGGCGGACCCGTCCAGCTTCGACATCGTCACGGCGCGCCGCCGGGACGTGGAGGCCCGCGAGCCGGGGCGCCCAAGCCTCGCGGGCGCGCTGGAGCTGGAGCCCCTGGTCGCCTGAAGGCGGGGTTGGCAATTCCTTGCCAGCCCAGGGCACCTCTATTAAGTCGGCGACTTATGTCCATGCGTCCTACTCGCCTCGCCCTGGCCGCCCTCCTCGCGGCATCCCTCACCGCCGGCTGCAACAAGGAGAAGGCGCCGGCCACCACCCAGGCGCCCGCCGCCCAGGCCCAGGCTGGCAATGCCTTGGAGCCGGCGCCGGACGCGGTGGTCGCCACCTTCGGCAACGGTCAGAAGGTCACCTTCGGTGAGCTCAACGAGCGCATCAAGGAGCCGCTGGCGAACCTGGACAAGCAGAAGTACCAGCTGCGCAAGCGCGGCCTGGAAGGGCTCGTCACGGAGCGGCTGGTGAAGGACGAGGCCACCAAGCGCAACCTCACCGAGGAGCAGCTGCTCAAGGCGGAGATCGACGACAAGATCCCCGCGCCTCCGGAAGAGAAGATCAAGGAGGTCTTCGAGGGTGCCAAGGGCCAGCTGCCCCCGGGCGCGACCTACGAGCAGATGAAGCCGCAGATCGTGGACTTCCTGTCCGGCCAGCAGAAGCAGGAGGCCGCGCAGAAGTTCTTCGAGTCCCTGCGCCAGGGCGCCAACGTGAAGTACGAGCTGCCGGAGCCCGCGCGCGCCCCCGCGGAGCGCAAGCAGGTCGCGGCCACCGGTCCCTCCAAGGGCCCGGAGGGCGCGCCGGTCACCATCGTGGAGTTCAGCGACTTCGAGTGCCCCTTCTGCAGCCGCGCCAACGCGGCGGTGGACCAGGTGACGAAGACCTACGGCGACAAGGTGCGCGTGGTGTTCCGCCAGTTCCCCCTGGAGTTCCACAAGCAGGCGCAGAAGGCCGCGGAGGCCTCGCTGTGCGCCAACGACCAGGGCAAGTTCTGGGAGATGCACGACCAGCTCTTCGCCAACCAGAAGGCGCTGGGCGTGGAAGACCTGAAGAAGCACGCCACCGAGCTGAAGCTGGACACCGCCAAGTTCAACGCCTGCCTCGACTCCGGTGAGAAGGCCGCGCAGGTGAAGGCGGACCTGGCGGACGGCTCCAAGGTGGGCGTCAACGGCACGCCGGCGTTCTTCATCAACGGCATCATGCTGTCGGGCGCGCAGCCCTTCGACGAGTTCAAGAGCATCATCGACGCGGAGCTGTCTGGCGCGAAGAAGTAGCCTGTAACCCCCGGGAGGGATGCGGTGGCGCCCAGACCCAAGGCCACGCCCCGCGTGAGCGGTGAGGCGGCTTCGCTCGAACTGGAGCGGCCGCTCGCCGCCGTCGTCTCTCCCAGCAGGCCCCTCGTGGCGCACTTCCACGCGCCCGAGGGCCTCTTGCTCCTCCCGGAGTCCCACGGCGCGTCCGGCTTCTTCGCCGGCAGCCTGGGGTCGCTCTCGGTCGAGGAGGTCTTCGCTCAAATCCTCTCCGGCATCCGCACCGGCCAGCTCATCGTGCAGCACGGCGCCGTGCGCCGCGCGGTGGCCTTCCGCGACGGGCAGGTGGTGTTCGCCACCTCCAGCGAGCAGTGGGAGCGCCTGGGCGCGGTGATGGTGCGGCTGGGCCTGCTGTCGGACGCGCAGCTGACGGCGGCGCTCGGGCAGGTGACGCCCGCGCGGCGCATCGGCCAGGTGCTCACGTCGCAGGGCACCGTCTCCGAGGCCAGCCTCTACAGCGCGATGACCTTCGTCGTGCGCGAGGTGGTGCTCAACCTCTTCGAGATGCAGGAGGGCAGCTTCCTCTTCCTGGAGGCCCGGACCCCGGCGGTGGACGCGGTGAAGCTGCCGGAGCGCACGCGGGACCTGGTGCTCACCGGCATCAAGCGCGCGGAGGAGACGGGGCGCCTGCGCCGCCGCTTCCCGGACGACATGCGCGTGCTGCCGGGGCCCCAGGGCGCGCTGCCCGGCGAGGAGGCCCTGTTCGCCCGGCTGGGCGGTGGCACGACGCTGGGCGCGCTGCGCGCCGTGTACGCGGGCAGCCAGTACGCCTTCTACAGCGGCGTGGAGGAGTCGGTGCGCGGCGGGCACCTGGCCGTCCAGGCCGCGGAGCCCGCGCCGGCCCCGGGGCCCGCGGTGGAGGGCATGGCCTGGGAGCTGTTGTCCGCGGAGGAGCGCTACAACCTCCTGCTGTCGCTGGTGCACCGCGCGCTGCGCGAGGCGGGCCGCGACGTGGACCTCTTGCGCGGCTTCGTGGAGGCGCCGCCGCCGGGCCTGGAGGACGCGTACCAGGGCGTCACGGTGGGGCCCGACGGGCGCGTGGACGTGGCCCGGCTGCGCGCCAACGTGTCCACCAGCGGCGGCGAGGCGGTGGGCCGGGCGATGGCGCTGGAGGCGCTGGACGCCTTCGTGTCCTACGCGCTGTTCTCCGCGCGCAACGCGCTGCCGACGGACGTGGCGGAGCGGCTGGTGAACACGTACCGCACCTTGCAGGGCGGACTGTCCTAGCGTCCTCCGGCGGACTTTCCTGAGTCGGACACCCACCCTGATGTCCCCCTGGTCAGCCCGGGGTGGGGTGCCCACGTTCGTCCCTACGGCTGGTGGCGGTAGGGGGACGAGCGACATGGGCGTGATGCGGATGTTGGGGTGGGGCGTGCTGCTGTTGAGCACGGCATGTGGCGCGTCCCGGACGGCGGTGGCGAAGGCGGAGCCCGGCACGGGCGGCTCCGGGACTGTCTCCGGGGACCCGGGCGTGGCGTCCACCACGCGACGCTACGTGGACGAGGACCTGGGCTTCGAAATCGTGCGGCCCACGGCGGAGTGGCAGCTGGACGAAACGAATGAGCGCACCCCGGAGGGGCTCGCCATTCCGGTCATCCTGCGCCACCGCGTGTCGGGGGCCCAGGTGGTGCTCCAGGTGGCTCCCGGCGTGGCCACGCCCACCCAGTTCGCCGAGCGGCTGACGCAGGGCCTGCGCCAGCAGCCGGGCTTCACCACCACGGATCCGCAGCCCATCGCGCTGTCGGACAGCGCGGTGGGGTTCGACTTCCAGGTGGGCGACGGCGTGCGCGGCAAGGTGGCCGTGCGCGAGGGCAACGGCGGCCGCGTGCTGATGATGCTCGCCACCTGGCCCACGGAGCTCTCCGAGGACGTGACGGGGAGCGTGGACGAGCTGATGGCCGGCGTCCGTCCGCTGCCCGAGCCGAGCGTGGCGGTGCGCACCCCGCCGCGCGCGCCCGAACCCGAACCCGGCGATCCGCGTTAGGCAGGGGAGCGCGCGAGGAGCCTCGCGCACTCGAACCCCTGCAACCCGGCAACAACCCACGTCGCCGGGCGCATGCGCACGAGGGGCCTCGTGCGCGCGTGCCCGGCGCTTCCGTGTGTGCGCCTAGCGGGCCGACTTCGCCTTCGCGCGCCTAGCGGCCTTCGCCGGCTCCGCCTTGGGCTCCGGCTGGGAGGCCATCTCCGTGGCCCGCCGCCGCACCAGCTCCACCAGCGTGCGTGCGCCGGAGCCGGTGGCGCCCTTGTTCAGGTAGCCGCGCTCCTTGGGGCTGTTGGACGGGCCGGCGATGTCCAGGTGCACCCACGGAATGTCACCGACGAACTCCTTGAGGAAGAGCGCCGCGTTGATGGCGCCGCCCCAGCGCTCGCCGGAGTTCTTCATGTCGGCCACGTCGGAGCGCAGCGCGTCCTTCTGCATGTCGCTGATGGGCAGGCGCCACATCTCCTCGCCCGCGGCCTTCGCGGCGTCCAGCACGCTGTTCACCGTGGCGTCGTCGTCGCCGAACGCGCCCACGATGTAGTTGCCCAGCGCCACCATGCACGCGCCCGTGAGCGTCGCCAGGTCGATGATGGCGGACGGCTCGTGCTCGCCGGCCCAGGTGAGCATGTCGCCCAGCACCAGGCGGCCCTCCGCGTCCGTGTTGGTGATCTCCACCGTCTTGCCGGAGCGCGCCGTGAGGATGTCACCGGGCTTGTACGCGGTGCCAGACGGCATGTTCTCGCACGCGCCGATGAAGGCGTGCACGGGGAAGGGCGGCTTCACCACGCCGCCGATGACCTTCATGGCGGCCAGCACCGCGGCCGAACCCGCCATGTCCGTCTTCATCTCCACCATGCCCTCGGTGGGCTTGAGCGACAGGCCGCCGGAGTCGAAGGTGATGGCCTTGCCCACGAGCGCCAGCGGGGCGCGCTTCGCGTCCTTCGCGTTCTTCGGCGTGTAGACCAGGTGGATGAGCCGGGGCTCCTGCGCGCTGCCCACGGTGACGCCCAGGAACATGCCCATGTTCAGGCGCTCTATCTCCTTGCGCCCGCCAATCTCCGCCTGGAGGCCCGCTTCCTTCGCGGCCTGCTGCGCGGCCTGCGCCAGGCGCACGGGCGTCACCACGTTGGGGGGCTCGTTGACCAGGTCGCGCGCCCAGTTGACGGCCTCCGCCACCTTCAGGCCCAAGCTGAGCGCGTCGTCCAGCGCGCGCGACTTCTGCGTGCCCGGCGGCAGCGCCAGCGCGGCGCTCTTCAGCTTGGGCGACTTGTCCTCGCGCGCCGCGGACTTGTACTTGTCGAAGCGGTAGACGCCCAGCTCCAGGCCCTCCACCACCGCGCGCACCACGTCCTCGGTGCGCTCCGTGGCGGGCACGCGGAAGCCGATGCTGGTGACCTTCAGCCGCTGCGCCGTCTTGGCCGCGCGGCCCGCGGCCAGCCGCAGCACCTCCGGCTGGAAGCGCGCGCGGTTGCCCAGGCCCAGCAGCAGGACGCGCTCATTGCCCAGCCGCCCCAGCGTGTGCAGCAGGAAGGACTGGTCCACCTTCGCCTTGAAGCCCTCCTGGGTGGCGGCGGCGCGCAGCTTGCCGTCCAGGGTCGAGTCGGCGGCGGCCAGCGGCGCAGGCACGGCGTCACCCACCAGCTCGCCCTCGAAGAGGGGGATGACGAGCAGCTCACCGCTCACCGGCGCGGCGTCACCGGAGACGAGACTGAATTGCATGGCGACTTGGACTCCTGGACTAAAAGGGAAGAGAGGGTGACCCCGAAGGGGGCGACTGTAGACGGGCGCCGTGTCGCTCGCAAAGCGCTGGTTGCCACTCCGGCATTGCATTGCCCCGGCGCGCTGGATAGCTGTGCCTTCCCAATGCCCACCTTGCTGCTCCATCTGACGGCCATCGAACGGTTGGCCTCCCACCCGGAAGGGCTCCCCGCGGACTGGGTGCGCGCGTTGTCGGAAGACCTGCCGTATGCGCGCTTTGGCGCCGCGCTGCCGGACCTGCCCCTGTGCGCGGGCGTGCGGGGCGGCCTGTCGCTGCTGCTGCCGGAGGCCGGCTGGCCTCCGCTCGCGCGGCTGTACCACGAGCGCGCGCCGGTGGGCCTGGGCCTGAAGATGGCGGAGCTCGTCGCCACCGGCGCCCTCGTGGGCACCGAGGCGGGGCTGGCCATCCTCGCGGGCTACTTCACGCACATGGCCCTGGACCGGCGCCTGCATCCGCTGGTGGACGCGCTGGTGCTGCGCCACCGCCGCAAGGGGGAGCGCGCCTGGGACGCGCGCCGGCAGGTGGAGTGGGCGCAGACGCTCTTCTTCCTGCGCGAACAGGACGGCACGGACGGTGTGGGCACGGCGCGCCTGCGCGAGAAGTTCCAGGTGGTGAAGAGCGAGGGCATCCCGCTGCGCGGCATTGGCCGGGGCATCTACGAATTGGTGCGCCTGGCCTCCCAGGAGCGCGTGGGCCAGGCCCCCACCAAGGCGGAGCTGGATGGCTGGGTGCGCGGCCTCTATGTCTCCGGCCTCCTGCTCTCCAGTCCCCTGGGGCGGGTGCGTGCCCTGCCGGCGTACACGCAGCTGTCCTTCCAGGAGCTGTACCGCAATGATCAATTCGACTTCACTGCGGAAGTGGACGCGGCGCTGGACGTGACGCGCGGGCTGCTCAAACGGCTCCACGGCTACATGGCGCGCGGCACCTACACCCCACGCACGCGCGCGCGCTTCTTCGAGGAGTTTCCGGAGGGAACCCTGGGCGCCACCGCCGCATAGTGGACGCACGACCCGGGCGTGGGTCCCACGCGATGTTCGCGTGCAGGGCATCCGGCCAATCAAGCCCGTAACCCTGAAAGACCTACCGCTATCCGAAGCGGGGAGTGCCCCCTATCCTCGATAAGGAATGACGGTATTCCTTCTCATGGCGTCGGGCGTGATGGCGGGCGGGTTGGGGGCGCTCCTGGGCATCGGTGGCGGCATCGTCCTGGTGCCGGTGCTGGTGTTGGGTTTCGGAATCCCCCTGGAGCAGGCCGTCCCCGCGAGCCTGATGTGCGTGGTGGCCAACTCCTGCGCCGCCGCCGCCAGCTACGTGGAGAACAAGCTGAGCGACCTGCGGCTGGGGCTCACGCTGGAGCTCGCCACGGTGATGGGCGCCATCGTCGGCGGGCTGGTCGCGGCCTTCGTCGCGGAGGCGATGGTGGCGGTGGTGTTCGGCCTCTTCACCCTCTTCGTGTCGTTGCAGATGCTGCTGTTGCGCACGCCGCTCCAGGAGCCGGCGACGACGGCCAACTACGTGCCCTCCAACTATCCCTTGGGCATCTCCGGCTCGTTCATCGCGGGGGGCCTGTCCGCGCTGCTGGGGGTGGGCGGCGGGCCGCTGAAGGTGCCGCTCATGAGCTACGGCATGCGCGTGCCCTTCAAGGTGGCCAGCGCCACCAGCAACCTGATGGTGGGCGTCACCGGGGCCGCGAGCGTCGCGGCCTACGCGTGGCGCGGCCACCTGAACCTGGGCCTCGTCGCGCCGCTGGTGGTGGGCGTACTGGCCGGCGCGTCGGTGGGCAGCCGCCTGATGCCGAAGGTTCCCACCGCCGTGCTGAAGAAGCTCTTCGCGGCGCTGCTGCTCCTGGTGGCCGGACAGATGTTGTGGAAGGGAGGGGAGGGGTTGTGGCCGAGCGTATGGAGATGAGTGAGGCGAATCCCGTGGCACGCGCAGTTCTCTCGTCGGTGACGGGGCCCGAGGCGGTCCCGTCACCGCGCAACACGCAGCAGTCCGCCGTGGTGGCCCTGCCAGCGCCAGGGGACCGACTGCTGGAGGATCCACTCGAGGACGCCCAGCACCCGGCGGAGTCCCTTGACCACCCGGACGCCCCACCGCGGGCCCGGCGGTGGGCGCGGCGCGCCATGGCCGGTGAGCGGTGGATTGCCCGCGTGCTGCGCACCGGGGCGGTGATGAGCGGGGGGATGTTCGTGGCGTCGCTCGCACTGGAGCTGCTGCCCCGCGACGAGTCCGTGCACGTGGCCATCGACCTGCTGCGCAAGGGCGCGGCGTCCATGCTGCTGGTGACGCCGGTGGCGCGGCTGGCCATGGCCGGGACGCTGCTGGGCCTGCGCGGCGAGTGGCGCTACACCGCCATCGCCGCCGGGGTGCTGGGCCTGCTGGCGCTCGCGGTGGGCGCGGGCTTCCACGCCTGACGCGAAGGAGCCGCGCGCGGTGTGACTACACGCCGCGCGCGGTGAAGTGCGCCAGGACGTTCTTCACCTTGGCCACGTCGTCGTGGCGCCCCTGATCCTCGTACAGCGGCAGCACGGCCTCGAACTGCTCGCGGGCCGCGGCGAAGTCCTGGAGGTAGTAGCAGGACAGCCCCAAATCCCACCGGGCGCGGGACTCGTAGACGTGGTCGTGCAGCTCCCCGTACCCCTCCACGGCGCGCAGCAGGTGGGGCCGCGCGTTGTCGTGGTGGCCCAGCAGGCCCTCGGACTCGCCCAGCAGCAGGTGCCCCAGCGCCAGCGCCTCCGGGTCCTCTCCCTGCTCCAGGAGCGGCACGGCTTCCAGGAAGCGCTTGCGCGCGGGCTCGTACTCGCCCTTGGCCATGCGCAGGTCGCCAATGTCCAGCAGCAGCCGCGCCATGCGCTCCGTGTTGCGCGTCTGGCGGAAGAGGATGAGCGCCTCCTGGTACTTCTCCTCGGCGGCGTCGGCTTCGCCCATGGCGCGCAGGGATTCGCCAATGCAGGCGCGGGTGAGGGCCTCGCCGTCGCGGTCGCGCGCCTCGTTGAAGAGCAGGGCGGCCACGGCCATGTGCTCGATGGCGCCCCGGTGGTCCTCGAAGTGGGCCTTCACCACGCCCAGGCCGAAGAGGGCCTGGGCCTGCCCCGGCTTGTTGCCCGCCGTCTTGAAGAAGCCCAGGGCCTCCTCGTAGTGCTCGCGGCTGGCCGCGTGGTCCTCCAGCATCCCGTGCAGCTCCGCCAGCGACACCAGGCCCTGTCCCACTTCGGAGGGAGAGCCGGTGATGCGCAGGCTGGCGAGCGCGTTCTGCTGCTTGTGGATGGCGTCGGTGATGTGGGCGCGTTCGGCGGTGTCGGGCGGGTGCATGTCAGTTCTCGTGAAGCTTGCGGCGCCGCAGGCCCCTGTCCAGCGAATCCTGCTTCTCGCTCCCGTCAGCGTCGTTGTCCGCGGACTCGTTCTGGCCGTTGCGCTCGGCCTTCTCCTTCTCGTGGACGAGCAGCGGGGAGAAGAAGCAGTCCTTCTTGGTGTACTCGTCGAAGGCGAAGGCGAAGCGGTAGCTGGCCGCCGCGCGCTGGTTGCAGTCCGTGCGCTCGCAGAAGCGGCAGGAGATGCCGCTGGGGATGGCGTCCTTGCGCAGGTCGTTGGTGGGCAGGCCGTACGCCAGGTACTTCGCGTTCTCCGCGTGCGTGCCCAGGCCGATGGAGTACGCGGTGCCCTTCACGATGGAGCCCTCGATGGGCTGCAGCTGCACCTTGGCGAAGCAGAAGTAGGTCGTGCCGTCCGGCATGATGGAGTACTGGCGCGTGATCTGGGACGGGTTCAGGAACGCCAGGTGCACCGCCCACTTCGCGCAGGAGCCACCGCCCGAAGCGAAGCGGATGCCGGTGCCGCTGTAGCGCTTGGAGATGTTGCCGGCGATGTCCGCGCGCAGGAAGTGGAAGGGCAGGCCCTGGCGCTTGGGGTCGGACAGGTTGCAGATGCGGTGGGCCACCGTCTCGTAGGTGGTGCCGAACACGTTGGAGAGCAGCTCCACGTCGTAGCGCGTGCGCTGCACCTCCTTGAAGAACTCGCTGTAGGGCAGCATCAGCGCGCCGGCGAAGTAGTTCGCCAGGTTCACCTTGATGAGCCGCTCCGTCTCCCCGTGCCGCATGCGCCCGGCGCCCAGGATGCGCTCCACCAGCTTCTCGCGGTCCATCACCATCAGGCCAATGGAGGCGGCGATCTGGAACTTCAGGGGCTGTTCGGTGAGGTCCGGCGACAGCGTGAGCGTCCGGGCGTCCAGGTCCAGCCTGCGCACCACGGACGAACCGCTGGTGGCGCGTTCAATCATCACCCGGTAGTCGAAGCGCTCCTCCAGCATGCGGGTGAGCTGGCTGCTGGTGATCTGCTGCTCCAGGCGGAAGTCGCGGCGCAGCCCCTCCGCCAGCTCCTCCAGCTCCGGGAAGTAGTTGCGGTGCTTCTCCAGGAAGTCGCTGACCTCGTCGAAGGGCGAGTAGTCGAAGCGCACGCCCGGCGTGTTGCCCAGGCCGTTGCCGGACGGGGAGCCCTGCGTGCGGGTGCGCTCCTCCACGTTGAGCTGCGCGAGCACGTTCTCCAACTGCGTGCGCGTGTTCTTGTAGAGGTTGAAGAGCGCCGCCACGGTGCCCGCGAGCTTCGGTTCGGCGGACAGCGACTGGAGCGACTCCGAGTCGATGTCCAGGCTCTTGAGCAGCGGCTCGTCCAGGAGCTTCGCCAGGGCCTCGTCCACGCGGCCCTCGCCCAGCGTGGACATGAACTGTTCGGGGTCCTGCTCGAAGTAGCGCAGCGCCTTCCAGAGCAGCGGGAAGGGCATCACGCGCTTGCCCTTCTCGATGAGGTTCAGGTACGCGGGCGACACGCCCAGGTCCTTGGCCGCGTCCGCCTGCTTGATGTTGCGCTGCAACCGGAGGCCTCGAAGCTTCAGGCCCACGTTCGCGTTCAGGGCGTTGTCGTTGTTCATGGCTCCAGCCACCGGCGGGCCGCGTCAAAGGACGTGTCCGGCACCGGGTCTCTGGATCCACTCTGCAAATCGATTTACCGATTTGCAATAAACGTTTCGGTGCCATGGGAGCGCTGTCCCACAGGCGACGCGCGAAGGGTTGACTGCCTCCCTCCTGGGCAGATTCCGGCGTAATCCCATGTAATCACAGCGCTTTCAGGTGTCGCCGGTGTGCGGAGGCGTCGCCGGTGGCGCGGGTTGTCAACCGTTTACCGACGCGATGCGCCAAGGACTGGGGAAAAGTCAGTAAACCGGCGGATGCGTTTTTACAAAGGAGGGAGGGGGCTCTCCGGGGCGCGGCGGAAGACGAGGGCGACGTTGGTGCCGCCGAAGCCGAAGGAGTTGCTCATCACGGCGTCCACGCGCTGCTCGCGGGCGACGTTGGGGATGCAGTCCAGGGGGATGCGCGGGTCCTGGTGCTCCAGGTTGATGGTGGGCGGGAGCACCCCCCGGGTGAGGGCCAGGATGCTGATGACGGCCTCGGCGGCGCCGGCCGCGCCGTTCATGTGGCCCGTCATGGACTTGGTGGAGGAGATGGCGAGCCTGGCGGCCGCGTCGCCGAATACGCGGGCGATGCCCTGCATCTCCAGCAGGTCGCCAATCTCCGTGGAGGTGCCGTGCGCGTTGAGGTAGCCGATGTCGCCTGGCGCCAGCCGCGCGTCCTTGAGGGCGGCCCTCATGGCGCGCTGGGCGCCCTCGTGTTCGGGGGCGGGCGCGGTGACGTGGTTCGCGTCGGAGCTGGCGCCGTAGCCCACCAGCTCCGCCAGGATGCGGGCGCCGCGCGCGAGGGCGGACTCGTACTCCTCCAGGACGAGGATGCCCGCGCCCTCCGCGAGCACGAAGCCGTCGCGGTCCTGGTCGAAGGGGCGGCTGGCGGCCTGGGGCGCGTCGTTGCGCGTGGACAAGGCCTTCATCGCGGCGAAGCCACCGACGCCCAGCATGGAGATGGGCGCCTCCGCGCCGCCCGCCACCGCCGCGTCGAACTCACCGCGCTGGATGCCGCGCATCGCTTCGCCAATGGCGTGGGCGCTGGTGGAGCACGCGGAGTTGGTGGACCAGGAGGGGCCCTTGATGCCGTGGCGCAGCGTGACGTAGCCGGGCGCCATGTTGATGATCATCTGGAGGATGAAGAAGGGGCTGATGCGATCCGGCCCCTTCTCCAGCGCCTTCTTGTACGTCTCCTCCATGCTGGCGATGCCGCCGATGCCGGAGCCGATGATGGCCGCCACGCGCTCCGCGTTCTCCGGGGTGATTTTCAAACCCGAGTCCGCGATGGCCATGTCCGCCGCCGCCACCGCGAACTGCGCGAAGCGGTCCATGCGCCGCACCTCGCGCCGTTCGATGAAGTCCTCCGGGTTGAAGTCCTTCACCTCGCCGGCGAACCGGCAGGCGAGCGGGCTCGCGTCGAACAGCGTGATGGGCCCCACGCCGCTCCGGCCGTGGACAAGCCCCTCCCAGCTCTTCTCCACGCCGGTGCCACACGGGCTGATGAGCCCCATTCCCGTCACCACCACGCGCCGCTGCTCCATGGAAGGCTCCTTGACGCCCGACTTCGGACCGGATGGTATTACGGACATACTTCCATGGGTTCAAGTCCAAGGCGCTTGGAGGCAGCGGCCTCCGGGCGTCCAGGCGGCGGATGGAAGGATGATGGTCATTCAACGATGAAGGAGCCTTCGATGAGCGAGCAGGCCGTGAACCCGCGCACGCGGACGGTGACGTGGAAGGACCCCCGGGAGGGCGCCTCCGCGGCGAAGAAGCTGTCGGGGCTGGAGTACCTGCGCGCCATCCAGAAGGGGGACCTGCCGGGGCCGCCCATCGCGGAGCTGATGGGCTTCAGCCCCGTGGAGGTGGAGGAGGGCAGGGTGGTGTTCGGGGTGCAGCCGGGGGAGCACCACTACAACCCCATCGGCATGGTGCACGGTGGGCTGGCGGCCACGTTGATGGACTCCGCGATGGGGTGCGCCATCCACACGATGCTGCCGGTGGGCGTGGGGTACACGACGCTGGAGCTGCACGTGAACTACGTGAAGGGCATCGCGCACGACTCCGGGCAGTTGTTCTGCAAGGGGGAGGTCATCCACCTGGGCGGCAGGGTGGCGACGGCGCAGGGGCGGCTGGTGGACGCGCAGGGCAACCTCTACGCGCACGGCACCACGACGTGCATGATCTTCCGGCCGCCCGGTCCGGGCGCGAAGGAGTAGGAGCGGACGATGCGCTACACCGCCGAGCACAAGCAGGCCACGCACACACGCATCCTGGCCGCGGCGGAGAAGTTGTTCCGCGCGGAGGGGTTCAGCGGGGCGAGCGTGGAGCGCGTGATGCGCGCCGCGGGCCTGACGGTGGGCGGCTTCTACGCCCACTTCGCCTCCAAGGAGTCGCTGCTCGCGGAGACCCTGCGGGCATTCATGGAGGAGCGCAAGAGGCGCTGGCTCGCGGGGCTGGAGGGGCTGCGGGGCCCGGCGTTCCTGGACCACTTCGCGCGGCGCTACCTGAGCCTCTACAACCGGGACACGGGGCAGACGAGCTGCATGATGCCGTCGCTCCTGTCGGACCTGACGCGCGCGCCGCCGGAGGTCCAGGCCGCGTTCAGCCAGGGGCTGGACGAACTGGTGGACGCGGCGCAGGGCCAGCTCCCAGCGCGGGAGGGCGCGACGCCCCGACAGCAGATGCTGGCCACGGTGGCGCTGTGCTTCGGTGCGATGACGCTCGCGCGGGCGACCGGCTCGCACGCGGTGTCGGCGGAGCTCCTCGACGCGGCCCGCGCGTTGCTGCTCGCGGGCGCTCCGGTGGAGGAGGCAGGGGCGGCGAGCGGGAACCGGGGGCGTCGCGCGGACGGGCCCGCATCGGATGCGCCCGCTCCGCCGACAGGGACGCTGAGCGCGGGGGCACGGCCCGCGAACGCAGCGGAGGCACGTCCTTCCCGGCCGGCACGGAAGAAGACGGCACGGAGCCTGAGCGCGGGGGCACGGCCCACGAACGCAGCAGAGGCACGTCCTTCCCGGCCGGCGCGGAAGAAGACGGCACGGAGCCTGAGCGCGGGGGCACGGCCCGCGAACGCAGCGGCGGCGACGGCTCGTTCGTTTCCGCCCGCACGGAAGAAGAAGTCACCGGGGGGCTGAGCACCCCGGCCCAGGAACTGCGCCCGCGCGTCCCTCGCGGTCTGCACCCAGGAAGCCGTCCCCTGGCGCAACGTGCCTCCCTGTCGGCCGCGGACGCGCCCACCTTCCGACGCTCGTCCTGCCGTGTCGACACAACGGACTGGACGCCACGGGGCACACCGTGGGGTCCTCTCTTCCGGAACGGACACACCGGAAGGCGGTGCCGCGTGGATGGCTTGAAGACGAGGGTGCCTCGCGCGTTTCTCCTCTTCCTGGCGCTCAGCCTCGGCGCTTGCGCCACCGCGCGCTCCCCGCTGCCCCGCCGGGAGACCGCGGCGCTGCGCTACAACGTCACGTACACGCGCGAGCCCGGGCGGGGCCTGGACGTGGAGATCGTCCTCCTGCCGTCGTCCCCGCGCGACTTCCTCTTCCGACAGCCGCAGCGCGTGGACACCGTCTGGGCCCTGGGCGAGGGTGGCTCCGCCCACCCGCTGCGCCTGCGCGACGGCGAGGTCCGCGTGCCCCCGGGCACCCGCTTCCTGCGCTACCACTATCCGCTGGAGCCCCGCTCGCGCGGCGGTGCGCGCTCCTTCTTCTCCGGCGCCGGGGAGGGGGATGCGTGGCACGTGGCCGGCCGTGCGTACCTCCTGCGCCCCCGCGTGGTGACGCCCGAGCTGCGCGTGGAGTTCACGGTGTCGGGCACGGACGCGCTTTTGCCCTGGCTCCCGGACGACGCGGGCGTCTACCACCTGCGCGGCGAGGACCTGGTCGACTCGGGCTTCCATGGCTTCGGCGGCCGGCGGTGCGAGGCGCGCGTGGACACCTCCGTGCTGGAGGTCGCGCTGCTGGGCCGCTTCACGCACCTGTCGGACGCGGACGTCTGCGCGTGGCTCGCCCAGGCCGCGCGCGAGGTGAGCACCGTGCGCAAGGCGTTCCCCCACCCGCGCATCACCGTGCGCGTCGTGCCCGTGCCCGGCGCGGATGAGCCCGCCCTCTTCGGCATGGTCCAGTGGAGCTCGCCCCCCAGCATCTCCATCCTCGTGGGCCAGGACACCACCGCCGCGTCCTTCACCGGGGATTGGATCGCCGTCCATGAAATGCTGCACCTGGCGCACCCCACGCTGATGCCGCGCGTGGCGTGGCTCACCGAAGGGCTGGCCACCTACTACACGGAGATCGCCCGAGCCCGCTCCGGACGCCAGACGGCGCGGCAGGCGTGGCAGGAGCTGACGGACGGCTTCGCCCGAGGCCAGGCCGCCGCGGGCGCGCGCACCATGGCGGAGGTCGTCGCGCTCGAAGGCGACTGGCAGGGCGTCTACTGGGCCGGCGCCCTGTTCACCCTGCGGCTGGACGTGGAGCTGCGACGCGTGACGCAGGGGCGCGCGCGGCTGGAGGACGTGCTGGAGCTGCTGGCCACACGAGGCCCCACGTCCTCGCTCGCGGGCTTCGGTGCCGCCGTGGACGCCGTCGCGGGTGCGCCCCTCTTCGACAGGTTGTTGGCCCACCAACTGTCGGTCCCTGCGTTCTCTGACCTGGAAGGTTTGTTGGACGGCCTCGGCGTCCGGATTGACCCGGGTGGCGTCAAGCTCCAAGCTGCTCCAGACAGTCGGTTGCGTGAGGCACTGGACGGCGGACGGCCCTCGGATGACGCGGGGGGAACACCTTAAAATGCGACGGGGCCGTAACCGCTCCAGCGGGTGTCGCGTATCGCATGCATCCGCGAGGTCCGCGGCTTCCATAGATGAGGTCCGCCATGTTCCGCAGCGCACTCATGCTCGCCTCCGTGTTGTCGCTGTCCGCGGTCGCCGCCGAGCCCACCCCCGCGCCCGCCGCCGCGAAGGGCTTCGTCTTCAATGATCCGAATGGCCGCGACACGGTCATGTTCGTGCTGGACGCGCCGCTGGAGGTCATCAACGGCCTGTCCAACCAGGTGAAGGGCCGCGTGGAGGTGAACGGGCAGAAGGCCAGTGGTCGCTTCCAGGTCCCGGTGGCGTCCCTCAAGACGGGCAACGAGACGCGCGACGGCCACCTGCGCAATGAGCGCTGGTTGGACGCGGCGAAGTTCCCGGACATCGTCTTCGAGTTCAAGGATGTCGTCCTGCCCGCGCCGCTCGCCAACGCGAAGCCGGTGACGGTCAAGGCGAAGGGCACCTTCAGCCTCCGCGGCGTGATGCACGAGGAGCCGGTGGAGGTCACCGCCACGTACCTCCAGGAGACGGCGGAGACGAAGCACCGCGCCCCGGGCGAGCTCTTGCGCGTGCGCGCGAAGTTCCAGATCCCCGTGGAGGCCTACGGCATCCAGCGCACCGAAGCGCTGCTGCTGAAGGTGGGCGAGAAGGCGGACGTCACCGTCGACGCCTGGGGCTCCACGCAGTTCAAGCCGTAAGCGCTTTCACCGTAGTCACACCCCCGCGGTACGAAAGGAAGCAACACATGAACGTCAAGGCTCTGGCAGCGGTTGTCGGCACCCTCTCCCTCGGCGCGCTGGCCACCGGCTGTGCCTCCACGAAGGGCGCGGAAGGCACCCAGGCCGCTTCGTCGGAGAAGGCCGCCGAGGCCAACTGCAGCGCGACGCCGGCCGAGGCGAAGGGCGCCGAGGGCAGCTGCAGCGGCACGGCGGCCCCCGCCGCCACCACGCCGGAGAAGGGCGCCGAGCACAGCTGCGGCGCGGGTTCCTGCGGCGGCAAGAAGTAGGCATCCCCGGTGGAGGGCCCGGCAGTCGGGTCCCTCCCTCGCTCGCGGGCGGTGGGAAGACTCCTTCCTGCCGCCCGTGTTGTTTCCACCCCGTCCGAAGGCTTGTGCCCAGGAGGCCGCGCGCATGTCCCCCCGCTACTCACACCGCCATGGGTTGAAGCCGCTGGGGGCGGGCATCGGGCTGCGCCGCGACTTCTATGAAGCGCTGCCGCGCACGTCCCGGCGGTTGGACTGGGTGGAGATCATCCCGGAGAACTTCCTGTCGCTGGGCGGCCGCTCCCAGCGCGCGCTGGATGCGTGCCGCGAGCGCTGGACGCTGCTGCCGCACGGCGTGGGGCTGAACATCGGCGGGCCGGATGCGCTGGATGACGACTACGTCACCCGCCTGGCCGCGCTGGTGAAGCGCCTGGACGCGCCGTTCTTCTCCGACCACCTGTGCTACTCGCGCCTGGGTGGGGTGCACCTGCACGACCTCCTGCCGCTGCCCTTCACGGAGGAGGCGGTGGAGCACGTGGTGCCGCGCGTGCGGGAGGTGATGGCGCGCGTGGAGCGCCCCTTCCTGCTGGAGAACCCCAGCTACTACGCGGCCATGCCGGGCGGCACGCTCCAGGAGGCGGACTTCCTGCGCCAGGTGCTGGAGGCCGCGGACTGCGGGCTGCTGCTGGACGTGAACAACGTCTGGGTCAACGCGAAGAACCACGGCTACGACCCGCGCGCCTTCGTGGACGCGCTGCCCCTGGAGCGCGTGGTGCAGGTGCACCTGGCCGGCCATGACGTGGGGGAGGAGGTCCTCATCGACACGCACGGCGACCGCGTCTGCGACGACGTGTGGGCGCTGTACCGCTACACGCTGGAGCGCACCGGCCCGGTGTCCACGCTCATCGAATGGGACCAGGCCATCCCGTCGCTGGACGCCGTCCTGGACGAAGCGGACCTGGCGCGGAGCGCGCTGGCGGAGGCGCCGCGATGAAGCCGGGGTTGAAGCACTTCTTCGACAGCATGGACGCGTACCTCGCGGGGCCACCCGGCGCGGAGGGCCTGTCGAAGCTGTCCGCGTCGCACCCGGGCTGGGACGTCGCGCCGGAGCGGATGGCGCTCTATGGCCAGTTCGTGCGCGGCCACGTGCGCTCCACGCTGGAGAAGCTCTTCCCGTTCACGCGCAGGGCGGTGACGGGAGAGGCGTGGGATGCGCTGGTGGAGGGCTACACGCGCACGCGGCCCGGCAGGCACTACGAGCTCAACCGGCTGGGTGAAGGCTTCGCGCCCTTCGTCGCGGACGCCACCGAGGCGCGGGGGCTGCCCCCGTTCCTGCCCGCGCTCGCGCGCTTCGAGTGGACGGACTTCGCGGTGTTCGCCTCCGAGGAGATCATCCCCGAGCGCGTGGAGCACCTGACGCCCAACCCCACGCTCGCGGTGCTGGAGCAGCCCTTCCAGCTCTGCGCGTTCATGCGCTCACAGGACCGGGGGGCGGCGCCCGCGGCCGGTGACGAGCTGGCGCTCCTGTGGCGCCACCCGGAGCAGCTGGTGACGTACTACATGGCCGCCACGCCGCCCGCGCTGCTGGTGCTGAAGATGGCCGTGGAGGGCCTGTCCGAAGAGGCCGTCGTCCAGGCCACCGGCATGGCCGCCGCGGACGTCCACGCGGAGGTGGTGCGCTTCGCGAAGGATGGGCTGGTGCTGCGGCCCCGGGAGTGAGGCTCGGGGTGCAATCCCGGGGGATTAGGTGGCGTCCGGATCGAGCCGCCCCGGCTTCCCTGCGCGGGAGCTCCCCCGGTCCTGGCTGTAGTCGGGGGCGCTGCCAGACTTTGAACCCCGCCCTTCCTGCACGTCATGCACCGGGGTCGCCTCGCCTCCGGCGGGTTTCAGGAGCAGCTCGGAGAGCTTTTCCTTCAGCTCCTCGATGCGTTTGCCCAGTTGGCGGAAGTTCTCCAGCCGGAAGGTGTTTCCCAGCCAGAGGTACGGCGGATCCGTGACCGTCTTGGGCTTCTGTCCCGAATCCCCATTGCCCAGCGAGAGGTTCTTCGCGCACTTCACCGGCTCCGGGGGGGGCGTGCCGAAGCCGCCAAGGTCGCCGATGGAATCGCAGCCAGGTCCGGATGATTCCGGGGGACTCAGCTCGAAGGTGGACCGCGACGCGTCGCGCCCCGCGCGGGCAGCGGCCTCCCGCAGGTCCGCCCCCAGCTCCGGCTGGACGGGCACCGGTGCCTTGGGCCGGGGGAGGGGCGGCGGCGGAGGCGTGAAGCGGATGGGGGAGGACATGGGGACTCTCCGGAGTTCTAGGTTGTTCTTATTGTCCAAGAATGCAGGATTGAAGTTGCTGCGTGTCTCCTACGGCGGGGCGCGGCCCTGTCTCCAACGCAGGACCGCCTGGGCCAGCTCGGCGGTGGGCTCGCCCCCTTCGGTGAAGGCCGCGAGCGCGGTGTCCGCCAACGCGAGCGCCTGGGCCCGCTCCGTCCCCGCGTCCCACAGCGCGCGGGCGAGCTCGAACTGGAGCTGGCCCTGTCGCTCCGGGCTCCATCCCAGGGGGCGGATGATGGCCAGCGCGCGCTCCGCGGCGACGCGGGCGCGCTGGGGCTCCTTCATCGCCAGGTAGGTCCGGGCCAGCTCCGTCAGGCTGGAGACGAGCCAGGGGTGCTCCGCGCCGTCCTCGGCCTCCTTCAGCGCGAGCATCGCCTCCAGCTCGGCGCGGGCCTCCCGCGTCCGGCCCAGCTTCCGGAGGACGACCGCGCGCTCCTCGCGCATGCGCACGGTGTCGAAGTGGGTGGGCCCCTTGCGCCGCTGCTGGAGGGCATGCGCGCGCGTGAAGCCCTGGAGGGCCGCGTCCAGGTGCCCCTGGCGCTCCTCCATCCGGGCCAGGAACTCCAGTGACTGGGCATACTCTTCGTGTTCCGTGCCGTGGGTCTGCCCGGTCCGCGCCAGGACGTCCTCGTGGTAGCGCCGCGCCTCGTCCCACTGGCCCAGGTCCTCGTGGAGCCGTCCCAGGTCGTTCTGGAGGCGCAGCGTGTCCAGGTGCGTCTCTCCCAATGCGGTCCGTCGCAGCTCCAGGGCCTGGAGGTAGAGGGGCAGGGTCGTCTTGAGCCCCTCCAGGGCGCGCCGTGCGTCGGCCAGGACGATGAGGGTGCTGGCGACGGAGGGGTGGTGCGGGCCCAGTTGCCGCTGCTGGACGGCGATGGCCTGCTCGTACATCCGCAGCGCCTCACGCGGGTGGCCCTGCCGCTTGCGCACCATGGCGAGGTTCGTCAGCACCCTGGCGGTGTCCAGGTGGTCGGGACCCAGGAGGCGCTCGCGGATGGCGAGTGAGCGCTCATAGTGTTCGCTCGCCTGGGGCAGCAGCCCCAGGCCGAAGTGCACGGCGCCCAGGTGGTTCTCCAGCCTGGAGGCGAGCTCCTCCTCCGGCCCGGAGCGCTCCAGCAGGGCCCGCGCCTGGGCGGCCATGTCCAGGCCGCGCTCCTCGTCCGCCAGCTCGAAGCCGGTGATGAACACCAGCTCCGTCGCCGCCTTCAAGGCCTGCAGGTCGTGCCGGCCAGCCAGGGCCGCGCGCATGGCGTCGGTGAAGCTGCGCTGGGCATCCTCGTATCGCGCCAGCTCGTACTCCAACGAGCCCTGTTCATGGAGCGCCTCCGCCTCCAGCGGCCGGTAGCCCAGCTCGCGCGCCACCGCCAGCGCCGCCCGCGCCTCCTCCAGCCCCTGCGCGTAGCGTCCCGTTCCCAGCAGCACCCGGGCGCGCCCCAGCCGCGTGCGCGCGCCCTCCAGCTTCTCGGCCACGCCGGGCCCTTCCGGCGGGGGCACCACGGCGAGGAGGGACTCCACGCGGGCGCACTCCGACACGCGCGGCAGCTTCTGGGACGCCTCCGCGGCCTTCTCCACGAGCGGCGCGTCCGCGTGCTCCATCACGTCCGCGAACACCCCCAGGGACTCCAGGCGCGAATCCAGACATGCCATGCGCAGCGCGAGCACCGACTCCGGCTGCTCCTGCCGCACGCGCGTGGCCTGACACGTCTGGGTGTAGCCCTGCTCCCAGGCGCGCGCGTAGTCGGTGAGGTTGCGCGCCACCGCGTCCGCGGCCTCCGCGGCCAGCGGACTGCCGGTGGCGAGCAGGGCCTGCTGCACCTTCGCGCTTCGGGCCTCGTCCCACACGGAGGCCGTCCGCTCGGGGGCGCCCGCGCAGGGGTTGGACGCGCCGCGAAGCACCAGCATCACCGTCAGGGCAGCCATCGCCGTGAGCACACCCGTGCCCAGGGCCAGCTGGGCGCGACGGCGGGTCGGATCCCTCGTCAGGGCGTCCAGGAGCGCGTCCATGGATGGGTAGCGCTCCGCGCGCGCGACGCTCAATCCGCGCAGCACCGCCCGGCGCACCCACGCGGGCACCCGCACCTCCGGAGAGGGGCTCTGCACGCGCCCGAAGTCGGGCGGCTGCCCCCTGGCGAAGGGGCGGATGCCGAAGAGGGCCTCGTACAGCGCGACGCAGAAGCTGAACTGGTCGCCTCGCGCGTCGGTGGGCTCCCCCTTCCACTGCTCGGGCGGCATGTACGCGGGCGTGCCCATGAGCGAGCCCGTGCGCGTGAGGGCCACGGGCTCCGACGACGGCGTCATGCTGTCCGGGAGCGTGTCGGGAGGCAGGGCCGTCGTGCCCTCCGGCAGCCGGGCCAGCCCGAAGTCCGTCACCCGCACGCGGCCCTGGCCATCCACCAGCACGTTGTCCGGCTTGAAGTCGCGGTGGATGAGGTGCGCTGCGTGCGCCGCCGCCAGCCCCTGTCCCGCCTGCCGGTACGCGGCCAGCACCTCCTGCCATGGACGGGGACGCTCCTTCTGCCACTGGCGCAGCGTGCGGCCTTCCACGAACTCCATCGCCATGAACAGCCGGCCGTTCACCGTGCCCACGTCGAAGACGGTGATGACCTGCGGATGGGACAGCCGCGCCACCGCCTGGGCCTCGCGCAGGAGCCGCTGCTCCAGCTCCTGCGCGCCGTCGCCCCGGAGCGAGCGCACCAGCTTGAGCGCCACCTTGCGGTCGAGCTGCGGATCATACGCGCTCAGCACCACGCCCATGCCGCCGGAGCCCACCCGGTCGATGACGACGTAGCGGCCCAGCACGGTGCCGCGCCGGACCGCGTCGTCCTGTGCCCGGGCCCTCCCGGTGTCGGGGCGCTCGGGTCGCGCGTCGTCGGGCAGGGTGGAGGGCTCGCTGCCCCGCGCCGCCTCGCCCACCAGCGCGAGGCACGCCGAGCACGCATCCAGGTGCGCCTCCACGGCGCGGGACTCCGCGGCTCCGAGCGAGCGCGCGCAGTAGGCGAGGAGGGTGTTCTCGTCGGGGCAGTTCATGGCGGCTCAGCGCAGCAGGTGCCGCACGCTCAGGTCCAACCCACTCAGCAGCGAGTGCGCCAGACTGTGCAGTTCCGATTCTTCGACGTTCAGGCGGCGTCGCAGCTCCGCGTGCGTGCGCTCGGCCAGCGTGTCGCGCGCCGCCTTGAGCCAGCGCGTCATGGTGGCGCGGCTCACGCCATGCACCTTCCCGATGTCCTCCACGCCCACGTTCTCCACCAGGTGCAGCCGCAGGAAGGTGCGCTGCCGGGGCTCCAGCGACGCGAGCGCCGCCGCGATGGACGCCTCGATGTCCGCGTGGTGCCGGTGCTTGAGCGCCGCGAAGGACGCGTCCTCCGGAGGCATGAGCGCGGGGATGAGCGCCTCCGCGGGCCGCTGGGCGCGCTCGCGCAGCTCCGTCATCGCCAGCCGCAGCGCGACGGTGCGCACCCACGCCTCCAGGGGGCCGCGGCCGTCGTACTCCGCCACGCGGGGCGGCCCGTCCGGCCGGGCGAGGAGCAGTCGCTCGCGCAGCCGTTGCAGCGCTTCGTCCACCACGTCCGGCGCCAGGCCCCGCCGCGCAAGGGCGTGGCGCGCGGCGGGGAGGTGCTGGCGCTCGAAGTGGGCGAGCGCCGAGGGCAGTCCCTTCGCGCACGCGCACGCGAGGTACAGGTCCTCCAGGTGCGTGCCTGGAGTGCCCCCGGCGCCGGACGCCCGCGCGGCGAGGTGGGCGAGGAAGTCCTCACGCGCGAGGGTCACCCCGGGCCAGGCGGCGCGGGCCCGGAGGTAGCGGTCGTCAGCGGGGACGGGCGGCTCCATGGAGGCGGCGAGTGTAGCCGGGAGCGGGCTACTCCAACCCCAGCTGGCGGCGCACCGTGGCCGCATAGTCGTACACCTGCTGGACGTACAGGCCGGAGTCGTTCTCCGACGGGGGCGCGTAGCGGTTGACGAGCGCCGTCCAGTCCCCGCTGTCGAGCTCCGCGCGGTAGTGCGTGCCCAGCAGCTTGAAGTACGCCTCGATGCCCTCTTCCAGCGTGGACCAGCCCGCGAAGCTGCCGTAGGCACCGGGGGACTGGAAGGCTTCGTAGGCGCCCTCCTGGCCCACGAACTTGAGGTTGCCCGGGTTGTTCGCCCCGACGGACGCGCCCGCGGTGCCCCACTGCGACTCCTTCCACAGCATCGCGAGCGCCAGGTCGATGGGCACGTCGTACGTGTCGGCCATCCGCGTCAGGAACTCGCCCTGGCCCGCGAAGCCGGACTCCGCGAGGGACATGGCGCCCGGCGCCAGACGCACCGACTCCAGCGCCTGACCCTGGGCCGTCACGTCCGTGGAGGGGGCCTGCGTCGGCGCCACGCCCGGGGGCGGGTGGATGGCGACGGAGTGGCCGCCGTCGTGGTGCTGCGCGAGGAAGCGCTCCAGCTCACCGGGCGTCAGCTCCGTCACCGTGCTGGAGGGGTCATGGACGATGAAGTTGCCCTCGGGCGTCATGCCCGTGACGGCGATCCAATGGCCGCCGCTGAAGTTGCCGGAGGTGAACGCGGGCTGCTCGTTCTGCAGCATCACGTTGCTCTCACCGTTGACGGCCACCAGGTTGCCGGACTCCAGCTGCTGCTGGATCCACGACACGTCGGTGCCGGGGTTCCACTCGGAGGTGAGGCCGTTGTTCGTGGCCATCTGCTGGATGGCCGGGTAGCCCACGCCGTCCGCGGTGATGCCCACGCCCTGGCCCAACTGGTTGATGTGCGCGCCGTCCGACAGCTCCGTGCCGATGCCGTAGCCCTGGAGGATCATCGCCATCGTGGTGGGGCCGCAGTTGGAGGCCTGGTTCCAGTTGTCCTCGTTGCCCTCGGAGGACATCTGCTTGATGGACGGCACCGGGTAGCGCTCCCCGGGGGCCGTCGTGCCGCCGCCGGGGGAGCCCGTTCCGGTTCCGGTGCCGCCGTCGGGGGACTCCGTCCCCACGCCGGTGCCGCCGTCGGGGGAGCCCGTGGCCGGGCCCTGGGTGCCTGGAGCGGTGGGGAGCTGGAGTGTCTCACCCGCGATGATCAGGTCCGGGTTGGTGAGCCCGTTGAGCTGGACGATCTGGTTCGCGATGGCCTCCACCGGGCCCGGCACGCCCTGCTGCATCAGGCCCCAGGCCAGGTCCCCCACGGTGTCGCCCGGCTGGAGGGTGTAGGGCGTCGTGGCCGGGCCCTGCGGCGGCGGGGCCCCGGGCAGGGACCCCAGGGCCTCCCGCAGGTCGTTCATCTTCTCGCGACGCGCCAGGTGCTCCATCGCGGTCGCGCCCGCCTCCCGCAGGCGCTGGTGCAGCACGGCGCGCTGGAACGCCTCGCGCACGTCGCACCGGGACGGAGCCCCCGAAGCATCCCGCAGGGCTTCGCCCGCGCCCTTGAGCTTCGCTTGCAGCAGGGCCTTGCGGAGGTCGTCCGCCGAGGGCCGGTGCTCCTCCGCCGCGGCCTGGAGCCGGGCACGCCGCTGGGCATGTTCCAGCGCGGCTCGCACGTCTTCCAAAGCAGGGCGGGGAGGGGGAGGCAGGCACGGGCCCCGGGCATCGAAGCCGTCCTGGACACGCCGGGAGGCTGGAGCGGTGGGGGCCAGGCGCGGAGCGGACTTCGCGGGAGGCGCGGACTGGGCGGGACGCGAGGGGGTGAAGGAGGAGAGGAGGTGGCGGATGGTCATTTCAAGCTCCGGAGCCAGCGTTTGAAATGTTTGTCGATAAAATGCGAATTGTTGTTTCGCCTCCCGAGGTCGATTCCGCTCAAGGTTTGCGGGACGGAAAACCCGAGTTAAATCATGGGCTTGGAGGAATTTCAGGTGGAAATGAGCCACTAATTCCCCGGGGCCTGTCTACCTGTTGAGCCGGTTGATGCGGTGTATTGGATTGCGTGTCTGGGTTTGGATCCTGGACGGTCGTGGAGGCCCCTTTCCAACAGGAGGCAGGCGGGCGTGACGCTTCGCGCTGGCCTCCGGGGCCCGGTCGGGGGGAAGAATGGGGGACGTCGTTTCCCACCGTGAGGTCCCCGCCATGCGCGTCATCAACTTCAACGCCGGCCCCGCCGGTCTGCCCCTGCCGGCCCTCGAGCAGGCCCGGGATGAGCTGCTCGACTTCCACGGCACCGGCATGTCCGTCATGGAGCACAGCCACCGGGGCAAGGACTACGAGGGCGTCCACGACGAGGCCGTCGCGCTGCTCACGGAGCTGCTGGGCATCCCGGACACGCACCAGGTGCTGTTCCTCACCGGCGGCGCGTCCCAGCAGTTCGCCCAGGTGCCCATGAACTTCCTCACGCCGGGCGCCTCCGCCGACTACCTGATGACGGGCGTCTGGAGCGAGAAGGCCCTGGACGAGGCGAAGTACTACGGCGCGCCCCGCATCGCGGCGACCACCGTGCAGGCGGACAAGCGCTACCAGCGCGTCCCCAAGGCGTCCGAGCTCCAACTCGACCCGAAGGCCGCCTACGTCCACCTGACGAGCAACAACACCATCTTCGGCTCGCAGTGGCACACCTTCCCGGACGTGGGCCGTGTGCCGCTGGTGGCGGACATGAGCTCCGACTTCCTGTGGAAGCCCACGGACGTGAGCCGCTTCGCGCTCATCTACGCGGGCGCGCAGAAGAACCTGGGGCCCTCCGGCGTCACGCTGATCATCGCCGCGAAGGACTTCATCGCGAAGGGGCGCAAGGACATCCCCAAGTACTTCCGCTACAGCACCCACGCGGAGAACAACTCGCTCTACAACACGCCCCCCACGCTGGCCATCTACCTGGTGCGCAACGTGCTCGCCTGGGTCAAGGGGCTGGGCGGCCTGCCCGCGCTGGAGCAGCGCAACCGCGAGAAGGCGGACGCGCTGTACGGCGCCATCGACAGGAATCCGGGTTTCTACCGGGCCCCGGTGGAGCGCGAGTCCCGTTCAGTGATGAACGTCGTCTTCCACCTCCCCACGGAGGAGCTGGATGCGGCCTTCGTCGCGCAGGCGAAGCAGGCCCGGATGGTGGGCCTCAAGGGCCACCGCACCGCCGGCGGCATCCGCGTGTCGATGTACAACGCGGTTTCGCCGCAGGACGTCAAAACGCTGACGTCCTTCATGGATCACTTCGTGAAGATGCACGGGTAGGCTCACGTCGACATTGCGCAGAACAACCTGGAGGCATTCCATGAAGAAGACGCTGACCGCCGTGCTGCTGTCCCTGACGCTCGCCACGCCCGTGATGGCCAAGGACATCGCCGGGGTGAAGTACCCGGACACCGCCACGGTGAATGGCAAGGAGCTCAAGCTCAACGGCGTCGGCCTGCGCAAGAAGGCCATCTTCAAGGTCTACACCGTGGGCCTGTACGTGGAGACGCCGTCGAAGGACGCCACGCAGATCCTCAACGCGGATGAGATCAAGCGCGTGCGCATGTTCATGAAGCGCGACCTCAAGAAGGAGCAGATCACGGAGGCCATCGAGAACGGCTTCAAGAAGAACGCGGGCGCGAACCTGCCCAAGCTCCAGACGCGCCTGGACGCCTTCAAGGCCGCCATCCCCGCGGAGATCAAGGAAGGCGAGGAGCTGATCCTCACCTACGTCCCCGGCAAGGGCACCAACGTGCAGACCAAGGGCGGTCAGGCCATCGACGTGGAGGGCAAGGACTTCGCCGACGCGCTCTTCTCCGTCTGGCTGGGCAAGGACCCGGTGGACGGCGGCCTCCGGGACGGGATGCTCGGCAAGGACGACTGACGTCGCGCGCCTCCTTTTCGGAGCCATGGCGCCCCGCGATGTCCCCTCCCATGGGGTCATCCGCGGGGCGTCGTCGTTTCCCCGCCGGAGGGCTTCCGCCGGATTGCTTCAATGGTGGACAGCGCGGAGCGTCACGGACCGGGGCGTGCAGTTGCCACTGGAATGCCCTGGCGGGTCGGGCGTTGATGCGCGCCGAGACAACCCCACCCCTCGTTCGCGTTGGAGAAACGCTGTGAAGCGTCTGGCCCTGTTCGCTGCCTCCTGTGTCCTTGGCGTCGCCTGCAAGACGGCGGAGCCCACCCCCGAGCCGCCCCGGGCCCCACCCCCGGCCCCCGTGGCCGCCTCCGCCGAGCCGTCCCCGAGCGCCGCCGCGCCCGCCGCCCCCGTGCCCCAGGGTGAGCCCCAGATGCCTCCCGGCCTGGACGCGGCGGTGATGGACCCGTCGGCGAACCCCTGTGACGACTTCTACGCCTACGCCTGCGGAGGCTGGCTCAAGTCCACGGAGATCCCCGCCGAGCGCGCGCGCTGGAGCCGGGGCTTCGAGACGGTGGCCGAGCGCAACCAGACCGTGCTGCGCGACATCCTCACCCGCGCCGCGGAGGGGCAGGGCGACGGCTCGCCGGACGACAAGCGGCTGGGCGCGTTCTACGGCGCCTGCATGGACGAGGCGCAGCTGGAGCAGTCGCTGCCGGCGCTGCGCAAGCACCTGACGAAGCTGTCCACGCTCAAGAGCCCGCAGGACGTGGCGTCGGCGGTGGCGTGGCTGCACGCGCGCGACGTGAACGCGCTCTTCCGGGTGGCCTCCGATCAGGACCAGAAGGACTCCACGCAGGTCATCGCGGTGGTGGACTCGGGCGGCCTGGGCCTGCCGGACCGGGACTACTACCTGAAGCCCGACGTGAAGATGCGCGAGGCCCGCGCCGCCTATCAGGCGCACGTGCAGAAGGTTTTCGAGCTGCTGGGCGACGCGCCCTTCATGGCGAGCCGCAAGGCCACGGGCATCCTCGCCATCGAGACGCGGCTCGCCACGGCGTCGCTGCCCAAGGAGGAGCGCCGCGAGCCGGAGAAGGTCTACCACCGGCTGGAGCGCCAGGGCCTGAAGAAGCTGGCGCCCGCGTTCCAGTGGGACACGTACTTCGCGCAGGTGGGCCTGCCCGCGGGCGAAGCGCTCAACGTGACGCAGCCGAAATACTTCGCGGAGGTGTCCGCGCTGGTGCGCCAGCAGCGGCCTTCCGACATGGGGCCGTACCTGTCCTACCACCTGGTGAGGAGCGTGGAGCTGGCGCTGCCCAAGGCGGTGCGTGGCGAGTTCTTCCGCTTCGAGTCCACGGTGCTCACCGGCGCGAAGGCGGACCTGGCGCGCTGGAAGAAGTGCGTGGAGGCCACCGACGAAGCGTTGCCGCACGCGCTCGCCCGGCCCTTCATCGCGCGCACCTTCGGCGAGGAGGGCAAGGCCACCACCCTGGACATGGTCCAGCAGATTGAACAGTCCTTCGAGCGCAACCTGGACACGCTGTCGTGGATGGACGCGCAGACCAAGGCGCAGGCCCTGGCGAAGGTGCGGAAGATCACCAACAAGATCGGCTACCCGGACCAGTGGCGCCGCTATGACGGCCTGGACATCCAGCGCGACGCGTTCCTGGACAGCTACCTGGCGGCGAGCGCGTTCGAACAGGCGCGGCAGCTGCGCAAGGTGGGCCAGCCGGTGGACCTCTCCGAGTGGTTCATGTCGCCGCCCACGGTGAACGCCTACTACAACCCGGCCACCAACGAGATCGTCTTCCCCGCGGGCATCCTCCAGCCGCCCTTCTTCAACCGGGACGCGTCCGCGCCGGTGAACTTCGGCGCCATGGGCATGGTGGTGGGCCACGAAATCACCCACGGCTTCGACGACGAGGGCCGCCAGTTCGACGCGGACGGCAACCTGCGCACCTGGTGGACCCCGGCGTCCGACAAGGCCTTCCGCGAGCGCGTGGCGTGCGTGCGCAAGCAGTACGACGGCTACACGGCGGTGGACGAGGTGAAGGTGAACGGCAAGCTCACCCTGGGGGAGAACGTGGCGGACCTGGGCGGCCTCAAGCTGGCGTACGCGGCGATGGAGACCTACCTGGCGAAGCACCCGGACCAGGCGGCGAAGGCGGCGTCGTACCGCTTCACGCCCGGGCAGCAGTTCTTCCTCGCGCACGCGCAATCGTGGTGCTCGAAGATTCGTAATGAAGCCGCGAGGCAGCGGGCGCTGACGGACTCACACTCGCCCGCGTTCCTGCGCGTCAACGGACCGGTGACGAACCTGCCGCAGTTCCAGCAGGCGTTTTCGTGTCAGGCAGGGGCGAAGATGGTCGCTCCCGCTGCGAACCGTTGTGAGGTCTGGTAAGGGCTTCAGCCCTGTTACCGGGAGGATCGCATGGGAATCTGCTCGTGGCTGGTGTTGGGTGGTATCGCGGGTTGGCTGGCCAGCATCATCAAGGGCACCAATGCCCGGATGGGGATGTTCGCCAACATCGTCGCCGGCATCGTGGGCGCGATGCTGGGCGGCTGGGTGTTCAGCTTCTTCGGAGGCCATGGCGTGACGGGCTTCAACCTGTACTCGCTGATGGTGGCCACCGTGGGCGCGGTCATCCTGCTGTCCATCCTGCAAATCATCCGGAGATAGCCCGCCAGGGCCCAGGCCCCGTGGCCGTCGCCTAGAAGAGCGACAGCTGGGGCGAGCGGGACGGACGCGTCGGACGCCGGAAGGTGTCCGGCGCGTCTTCCGTGATGGCGGAGGCGCGCATGCCCACCTTGCGCGCGGACATGGCGAAGAGCTGGTGGATGGTCTGCGCGTACAGCCCTTCGCCGCGCATGCGGTGCTTGAAGCGGCCGTCGGTGAGCTCCCCGCCGCGCGTCTCGCGGATGCGGTGCAGCACCCGGTCCGCGCGCAGAGGCAGCTTCGCGCGCAGGCGCTCCTCGAACACCTGCTGCACGGGGCCGGGGAGCCGCAGCAGCGTGTAGTGCGCCCTCGTGGCGCCGGCCTCGCGCGCGGAGGCGAGCACCCGCGCGATGTCCTCGTCGTTGAGCCCCGGGATGATGGGCGCCACGGACACGGCCACGTCGATGCCGGCCTCCGACAGCTTCCGGATGGTGGCCAGCCGCCGCTTCGGGGTGGCGACGAGGGGCTCCATGGCGCGCGCCAGCTCCTCGTTGTGGAAGGGGAGGCTGATGCTCACGGACAGCCGGGCCTCGCCGGCCAGGCGCTGGAGCACGTCCAGGTCGCGTTCAATCAGCACGCCCTTGGTGATGATGCCCACGGGGTTGCGGTACTCGGCGCAGACCTCCAGGCACTGGCGGGTGAGGCGCAGGGACGCCTCCAGGGGCTGGTAGCAGTCGGTGACGCCGCTGAAGACGACCGTCTCCCCCTTCCACGACGGGCGCTCGAAGGTTTCGCGCAGCAGCTCCGGGGCCTGGGGTTTGACGACGAGGCGCGTCTCGAAGTCGGTGCCCGCGCCGAAGTCCAGGTACTGGTGCGTGGGCCGAGCGTAGCAGTAGGCGCACGCGTGGAGGCAGCCCCGGTACGGGTTGACGCTCCAGGAGAAGCACACGTCGGGGCTGTCGTTCTTCGCCACCACCGAGCGGCTGTGGTCCTCGTAGACCTCCAGCCGGGCAGGGGGAATCTCGTCCAGGTACTCCACCGCGGTGCTCGCCCAGGGGTTGGGCGGATTGTCGACGGGACGTGGCTTCACCCGCCCACGGTGCGACTGAATGCGCGTTCAGTCAAGGTGGTGAAGTAGAGTCGGCCTGAAGGCTTCCGCCGCGGACCTTCGTGGAGAGGGCCCATGTACGCCAAGCTGTATCAGACCCGTTACGGAAGCGTCCCGGCTCAAGTCAGCAACGTCAACGGCCTCGCGAAACTCGCGAACAAATACGGCGGAACGCTGGAGTGCGGCTTCTGCCAGGGATTCGAGGACTTCAACACAGGCGTCTTCTATTCCCTGGACTTGAGCTCGGGTGGCGTCTGCTTCGGGCTGGTGCTCATGTGGCTGCGGATGAAGTTCGAGAAGAAACCCGACAGCGACTTCTATGCCTGGCTCTTCGCCAAGGACGTGCAGGGCCGAAACGCCAAGATGGCCATGTGGATGCGGAACCAGCTCATGAGCCTGGGCCTGGGCAACCCAGGGTATGCGCAGGTCTACTCAACGTTCATGACGGACCCGAACGAAGAGGAGAAACGTGAAAAGTTCAAGACGAAGTACCCCCAGGGGGGCATCCCCGCGTACTTGAACTTCTACAACGAGGAAAAACCGGGAGGTGCTCCTCTGGACCGCTCGTACGACCCGGAGCACTACGCGGCGACGCAGCAGCGGGCGCGATACGTACTCGCCTCGGATGCCCTCGGCTACAAGTTCAAGCAATTGGGTGCCCGCATGGGGCGCCTGCAGATCTGGCAAGAGGCGGAAGTCAGCCAGCGGGATGTCTACGCGCTCCAACTGGTGGCGAGCAAGATCACCAAATCGGCCACCAAGGCCAACCGCCTCTCCATGAAGGACCGGATCATCTCCGCCGAACTCCAGGCGAGCTACAAACCCGGCGAGGACAAGGATGGGCTCAAGAAGCGGGAGGAGGCAGCGCGGCTGATCGTTGATGCCATGGTCAAGTACCAGGAGAAGCTCAAGAACGAGGATGCGTTCGTCACCATCTCCATCCCCAAGCATGTCATGGGCGTGTACTTTTCCCGCTCGCCCTTGAGGGGCCACGGCGTCCTCTCCTTCTTTGATCCCAACTACGGCATCTGGACCTTCGAGAGCAGCTCCCTGGTTGATCGCTTTGAAAAATTCAAGCAATTCTTCGCCGCGTTCACCTGCGTGTATAACGATAAGGACATGAGCCCGCTCGAGATCAAGATCCTCTCAAGGCATTGAGCAGGCCTTCGGGAGGGGAACGCCGGGCGAGGAGCGGCTCAGCGGTGCGAGCCGTAGTATGTCTTCCGGGTCTTGAGCTCTGGAACGCCAGCGTCGGCTCCGGTGAGCTCGGCGGGCCACAAGCAATTCCTGTCGACACCGTCAAGACACCTCCCGTTGTCGTCGTGCGTGATGGCGGTCATGACGGCGGAGATGATGCCGTGGCGGCACAGGTCCTTGTACTCCTCCGTGGAGTTGGGCTTCTTCTTCACCTCCTCCAGGCTGTACCAGAACCGGCAATACCACTCGAGCGCCCGGGTCACCTTGGCATGCCCCGCCGGGCTGAACAGGGTCCAGACATCCACGTGGGGGGCCGGCTGGTCGCGGTGGACCTCGAAGTGGCCCGCCACCCCCGCGGTCATGGCCGAGCAGCGGTCGCTGAGATACTTGTGTGGGGCCTTCGCGTGCGCGATGGCAATCGCATCCTCGATGTGGCCTGGGCCCGCCGCGGGAACCTTGAAGGTCGTGTAGTCGCGCAGGCTCACCGCGCCGCCGACGCCGGGCCCGACGCCCGTGTCCATCGCGTACCCGCCCACCTTGTACATCGTGTACAGCGACCAGATGTTCTTGGCATTGACAATCTCACGGATCCGCGTGGCTGAATTGGCGGACGCTCCCATGGACGTCTCGATGATGTGTTTGACCACCAGATCGATGTCCCAGCTGAAGCTGGACCACACCCAGTTGATGCCCGATTGCACCAGACCACTCCGGGTGCCGCGGCGCACGCCGACGTTCTTGTTCAGGAACGTCTCGATGCCCCGCACCTCGAGCTTCTCGCGATTGTGGACGCTGAAGTTCGAGCCCTTGAAGTAGTTGCGGTAGGCCCAGACATGCGCGTCGAGACACCAGAAGTTGATGACGTAGCCCGAGGCCTGGGTGTCACTGCGAGCCCGCATCAAGGCTTTGGGGCCGCCGGAGTCCCTCGCGTCGAAGGTCGGGGGACCGAACCACGTGTAGTTGACATCCAGCAGAGCCATGGTGCCGCCTTCCCGAGCTGCGTGGGCCATCCACTCCGGTCAGCACGCGGCGGATGGAGTGCGTCGTAATACACCGCCACGCGGACGGACACGAACCAGACGGAGCGCATTCGAAGGTGTTCGTTTTCACCCGGGCTCACGTCCAGCCCATCCACGGCTCGGTGGGCGTGCGCCTGGGCACCCGCTCTTCGCCGCGGAGCTCAAGGTCGCCCGGCCGCCGCTTTGCTCCTGGGCTCAGGGGCCGAACGGGATAGGGTCGTCCGCTTGCAGCAACCCGCTGAGGAAGACCGCGTGGCCGGACACGACCTTCGCATCGATGACGCAGCACCCCCCGTGACGACGCGCACCCCGCATGCCGGCCTCACCCTGTTCGCGCTGGCGATGGGCGGCTTCGCCATCGGGACGACCGAGTTCGCGTCCATGGGCATCCTGCCCGCCTTCGCGGCGGGGCTTCACATCGACGAGCCGACCGCCGGCCATGTCATCAGCGCCTATGCCCTGGGAGTGGTCATCGGAGCGCCGGTGCTGGCGGTGCTGGGCGCGCGGATGTCCCGTCGCATCCTGCTGATTGCGTTGATGGCCATGTTCGCCATCGCCAACGGCCTGAGCGCGCTGGCGCCGACCTACGGCTGGATGCTCGCCTTCCGCTTCCTGAGCGGGGTGCCGCACGGCGCCTACTTCGGGGTCGCGGCGCTGGTCGCGGCCTCCGTGGTGCCGCGAGCGCGACGCAGCCAGGCCGTCTCGCGCGTGCTGCTGGGACTGACCATCGCCACGGTGATGGGGGTGCCGTTCGCCAACACGCTCAGCCTGCTGCTCGGCTGGCGTTGGACCTTCGCCACGGTCGCGGTGCTGGCGGTGCTGACCATGGTCCTGGTCTTCGCCCTGGCGCCCAGGGATCCACCCCATCCGGAGGCCAGCCCCCTGCGCGAGCTGGGGGCCCTCAAGCGTCGTCAGGTGTGGCTGACGCTGGGCATCGGGGCCGTTGGCTTCGGAGGCATGTTCGCGGTCTACGCCTATCTGGCCTCCACGCTGCTCGCGGTGACGGGCGTCAGCGCGGAGGTCATCCCCGCGGTGCTGGGTGTCTTTGGCGTGGGGCTCACCGTGGGCAACCTGTTCGGGGGCTGGGCCGCGGATCGCTTCCAGATGCGCGCGGCGGGTGGCCTGCTGCTGTGGAGCGCGGCCTCGCTCGCGCTGTACCCGATGGCGACCTCTCACCCGTGGTCCATCACGCTGGTGGTCTTCCTGGTGGGCTGCGGCGGCGGACTCAGCTCCGTGTTGCAGACGCGGCTGATGGACGTGGCGGGTGAAGCGCAGACGCTGGCCGCCGCGCTGAACCACAGCGCCTTCAACGTCGCCAACGCGGTGGGCCCGTGGCTCGGAGGCATGGCCGTGGCGGCCGGGCTGGGCTGGCCGTCCACGGGGTGGGTGGGCTGCGCGTTGGCGCTGGGCGGCTTCGTCATCTGGCTGATGGCGTCGGCGGACCCCCAGGGGAAGCTGGGGGAAGCACCGCAAGTGTGAGCGGAGGCGGGGGCGTGGCGCCCTCCGCACGGTTCACGAGGAGCGCAGCCCGACGCAGGTCGAGGCGCTGTCGGCCTTCCCGCGCGAGTCCCAGCGGGGTAACGCCTCGCCCGACCCCGTCGTGACGGGAGGGGGATGACGTGCGGAGGTGAGCGCTCGAGTCGAAGCAGAAGGGGCTCGGGGGATGATGATCCCGAGGGAAATCAAGGCGATAGCGGGTAACCCCGCTTGTGTCCGCGACGTGCCCCTCCGGCGTCGGTGTCCGGACGGGCGCGGCCTGGATGCGGAGAGGCGGGACGGGGTTACGGCGTGTAGGAGCCGGCCGGCACCACGCAGAGCAACAGCGTGCCCACGGCCTCGCCGCCGTGGTTGTCCCGGACGGTGTAGGTGATGCCGCAGTTGTTGCAAGCCTCCGCAGGCACGCTGGACGGGGTGAACTGGGTCGTCATGCCCGTGGGGTTGGAGAAGGTGCCCGGGCAGGCGGCGGTCCACGCGAACGTCATCGGATCGAAGTTCGTATCGAAGGCGTTGCCCGCCAGCGAGGTGCTCTGGCCCAGCCGCACGCGGCCCTCGGAGGCCGTCACGGAGATGACGAGCGGCGGGGTGTTGAAGCTCACCTGGATGTCGACGCCGCCACCCACGATGGCGGCGTTCACCGTCACGGTCAGCCGCGCGGTGCTGACGCCGCCGCGCGTGTCGCGCACGGTCACGGTGAGCGTCACGGTCTGCGGCGAGGTCGGCGCCGTCCAGATGGTCGTGGTGCTGGTGGAACTCGACAGCGAGCCGGCGCTGGCCGTCCAGGTGTAGGACAGCGTGTCGGCGACCACGGGGTCATGCGCACTGACGCTCAGGGTGAGCTGGCCGCCGGCCGTCACCGTGGTGTCGGACGCCGTCACCGCGTCGATGATGGGCACATCGTTGGGCACGTTCTGCGGCGTCGTGAGGTCCTGCAGCGTGATGGCGACGAGCGTCGTCTGGCCCTCGGAGATGGTGACGTTCGTGGCCTGACCTTCGTAGAGCTTCTTGTTCGCGCCGTCGTAGCCCGTCACCGTCACGACGCGGCCGGTGCCCGCCGGGATGCCCTGGACGGTGCCGCCCCAGGTGCCGCTCGTCTGGGTCAAATCCTGGCTCTGCTCGAAGCCGGTGCCCGTCACGGTGGCCGTGACACGAACGACGGAACCCGGCGTCGCCGCGAACTCCTGCATCGCGATGACGAACTCGGCCGAGCCCGTAGCCGATTCCGAACCGCACCCAACAGCGACCATCAAGAGAAGGGCAACGACGGGAAGTGTCTTGAGACTGCGCATGGATGTTCCTCCGCGCGCTCGTAGGTGGGGATGGGTCCACAGAGCGCTGAGGTGTGCAGAGTGCCGCAGTCACTGTCGGCTGAAAATGAGGCAGCCCGCACCCACCGCCAGCAAGGCCGTGTCCCGACTTTCGGGCCGCCAATGGGAGGGTGACCCACGCGCGATCCGGATAGGACGGCCCATGACACAAGCGCCAGCACTTCCAGGACGCCCCCATCCTGTAGGACTTCCGGATGTCGCCCGCTTTTCCGTACTACCCTGCCCACGGGGCTCGCGAGAGCGACCTCAGGGAAGGGGCACGGCGCTTGAGCATCCGGAACGTCATCGTCGTTGGAGGGACCGGCGACATCGGCCGCGCCGTCGTCCACAAATTGCGCGCGGAGGGCCTGCGCGTGCTGTGCGCCGCGAACGACGTGGTGACGGAGACCCCGGACACGCTGCATGTGGACGTCACCCGCGAGCACTCCGTGAAGTCGCTGTTCGACAAGGCGGAGGTCGGGCTGGAGGGTCCCCTCTCGGTCCTGGTCAACTGCACGGGCGTCGGGGTCTTCACGCCCCTCCATGAGACGTCCCTCGAGGACTGGAACAGGTGCCTCGACGTGAACCTGACCGGGACGTTCCTGTGCGCGCGTGAGGCCTTCCGGCGGATGAAGCCCCGAGGCGGTGGCCGCATCATCCACATCGGGTCCGTGAGCGACCACCTCACGCTGCCCATGAACGGAGCCTACGCCGCGACCAAGCATGGGGTGCGTGGGCTGACCGGCGTCCTGAACGAGGAGGGCAAGGAGCTGGGCATCCGCGCCACGCTCCTGTCCCTCGGTGCCGTCTACACCTCCTTCTGGAAGTCCCGGCCGGAGTTCAGCCCCGCGGACATGCTCTCCGTGGAAGACGTGGCCCAGTGCATCTGGGAGGTTTCCATCAAGCCCCTGAACGTGCGGGTCGACGAGGTCCGCCTCCTCCCGCCCCGCGGAGTCCTCTGATGGAGGCGCAACCGAAGGCCCCTGTCGCCGTCGTCACCGGGGCCAGCCGCGGGATTGGCGCGGCCATCGCCACCGTGCTGGCACGCAACGGGTTCGAGGTGGCGCTGCTGTCTCGCGACGCCTTCGCGCTGGCACAGCTCCAGGAGCGGTTGATCGCGGCAGGGGGCCGCGCATGGCCGCTGGTCTGCGACGTCGCGAACAAGGACGACGTGACCTCAGCGCTCGACCAGCTCGAAGCGCGGCTGGGCGTGCCCCGGGTGCTCGTGAACAACGCGGGCATGGGTGGGCCGTTCCATCGCGTGGACGAGGTGAGCGTCGCTGAATGGGACCTGCTGTTCGGCGTGAACGTGGAGGGCGTGCGCAACCTGTGTCACTGGGCGCTGCCCCGCATGAAGGCCGCGGGGTACGGCCGCATCGTGAACATCGCGTCCATCATGGGGCTCTTCGGGGGGGCGCAGTCGTCCACCTACGCGGCCACCAAGCACGCGATCGTGGGCTACTCGAAGGCCATCGCCGCGGAGTGGGGGGCCTACGGCATCACCTGCAACGCGGTCTGTCCTGGCTACATCGAGACGGAGATGCTGGCGAAGGCGCCCCCGGACTCACGCCAGCGCCTGCTGGAGAGAATCCCCGTGAAGCGCTTCGGGACGCCGGAAGAGGTCGCGGGCCAGGTGGCGTTCCTCGTCGGGCCCTTCGGCGGCTATGTCAACGGGAGCAGCCTGGTGATGGACGGTGGGCTGTCGTCGCATCTGGCCTCCGACCTGCCCCCGTTCTGACGCAGGCCCCTGCCGCGCCGCTTCCCTGATGGGGGTCAGCGGGGCAGTGGGTGCGGGAGGGTCTCCTCCCGGAAGATCAGCAGCCCGTCCATGACCGTTGCCCAGGAGGCCGTCGCCCACGCGTAGCTCAAGGGACGGGCCACCCTGGGCCCGAGGGCACGCAGCTGGCTCCCATCCAGATACCGGGTGTCGGAGGTGTGGCCAGACAACGCCTCGCCCTCAATGGAGTCGGCGCGCGCGGGCGCAATGGCATAGGTGCGACCGCTGCTGCCCAGCGAATGGCTCCCGGAGCCCGCGGAGAAGCCAAGCACGAAGGCCTGTTCCCCGAACTTCTCATGGACATAGGACCCGACGGGAATCGCGTGGCGGTCGTCCGTATCCAGGCCCGTGAGGTCCCTTGCCGCATGGATGGTGGCGAGCCAGACAATGGCCTTCCTGGGCGTGGGGGACTGGGACAGGAGCCATTCCAGGTTCATGAACATGGAATGGTCGCGATCATTGTAGCCGAGCCAGTCCCGGGTCCCGGCCGTCTGCGTCAGGGCCCGGGTCTTCTCGGCGGATACACGGGCGGAGAACCGCACCATGTTGCGGGCCATCTGCAACTGGCCCTGGGCCTTCGGGGTCGCCGCCGCTCCGGGCCTGGAGAGCACGGACTCCAATTCCTTCCAGCAGCCCAGGATGAACTGCGCGGACTCCGGCGTGTACGGGTGGGCCTCATCGTACTTCCAGGTCATGTGCCGCTCGAGGGCCGTCCCGCACTCGGCCTGCCTCGGGCCCTCCAGGAAGGGGATGAGGTCCCGCCACATCTCGCGCTGCGCGTAGGTGCCTCGGTTGATCTGATCATCAATCCCTCCAGCGACGAGCGTTCCCGCGTTGATCCGCTCGGTGAGGAACGGAATCAGGGGCGTCATCTCCTGGTTGGCCCACATCCAGCCGATCGCGTCGGCGACCGTCTCCTGGCTGACGGGCTGGCCCTCCTTCAGCAGCGCCTGGATGCGGAGGAAGTCATAGGTGCCTGCCTCGATGAAGAAGGCATCGAACTGGCACTCCTCCACGAGCCTGCGGGTCAACTCCACCTTGAAGGTGAGGGTCCTGGAACTGCCGTGGTGGGATTCCTCGCCAAGCAGGGCCAGCCGCTTGTCGCAAAGGTCGCGAACGATCCGGTCGGCGTCGGAGAGCGCCCCGGCCTCCTGCGCGGGTGTGCTCCTGGAGGTGGAGGCACAAGCCGAAAGCAAAGGCAGCAGGAGCAGGAGGTATCTCATTCGCGGCCCTTTCCATGACGAGGAATGCCGCGTCATACCATTCACTGGCGCGCCCCCGCCTGATGGTCAAGAGGCGCTACCGGACCAACGTCTTCGGCCTGCTGGCCGCCCCACGCGTGCGAAGAAGGACGCTAACAGTCCTCACGGGATTGACCGTTTTTTCAAGAAAAGCTAATTCCACTGGCTGTGCGAGGGCCTCCTTTCCGGGGCCCGCACGTTCCGGTGAGGCCGAATGAAACTGAAACTGACCCAGGCGGTGAGTGCCCTCTCCTTGCTGGCCGCGGCATGCGGCCCGATGCCAGAGGGACAGGAGTCCGGCAGCGAGCAGTTCGGTCACACGGCGCAGATGATCCGCCGTGAGCGGGCCATCCCCAACGAGTACATCGTCGTCCTGCGCGACTCCACGCAGGAGGTCCGGCAGCAGGGGGCGACGAACATCGCCCGGGAGCTGGTGTCCCTCAACGGGGGCAGGGTGCTGCGGACCTATGAGCACACCATCCAAGGCTTCCTGGCGAACATGAGCGAGGCCGAGGCCCAGCGCCTCCTGTCCGACCCGCGCGTGGCGTACGTGCAGGAGAACGGCCTCATCCACGTGTCGGCGACGCAGACGGGTGCGACCTGGGGCATCGACCGCATCGACCAGCGGGACCTGCCGCGCAACAGCTCCTACACCTACAACGTCGACGGCAGCGGCGTGCACGCGTACGTCATCGACACCGGCATCCGGCTGACCCACACCGACTTCACCGGTCGCACCGGTGACGGCTACGACTTCATCGACAACGACAACAACCCCTCCGACTGCCATGGCCACGGCACGCACGTGGCGGGCACGGTGGGCGGCACGACCTGGGGCGTGGCGAAGAAGGTCACCCTCCACGGCGTGCGGGTGCTCGACTGCACGGGCTACGGAAACGACGCGCAGGTCATTGGCGGCATCGACTGGGTGGCCGCCAACCACATCAAGCCCGCAGTCGCGAACATGAGCCTGGGCGACGTGGCCATCCAGGCCATTGATGATGCGACGGAGCGGTTGATCGCCGCGGGCGTCACGACGGTGGTCGCCGCCGGCAACGACAGCGCCAACGCCTGCAACTACTCGCCGGCCCGTGCGCCCAACGCCATCACCGTGGGCTCCACCACCAGCAGCGATGGCCGCTCGTCGTTCTCCAACTACGGCACGTGCCTGGACATCTTCGCGCCGGGCTCGAGCATCACCTCGACCTCGAACTCGGGCAACTCGTCGAGCACCTCGATGAGCGGCACGTCCATGGCCGCGCCGCACGTGGCCGGCGCGGCGGCGCTCTACCTGAGCGCCAACCCCACCGCGACGCCCGCGCAGGTGCGCGACGCGCTGGTGAACAACGCCACGCCGAACAAGGTCACCAGCCCGGGGACGGGTTCGCCCAACCGGCTGCTGTACACGCTCTTCATCACCGGCGGCGGCGGCAGTGACACCACCCCGCCGACGACGTCCATCACCGCCCCCGTGGGCGGCGCCACGCTGAGCGGCACCGCGAGCCTGAGCGCCAACGCCTCCGACAACGTGGGCGTGTCGCGCGTGGAGTTCTTCGCGGGCACCACGCTGCTGGGCACGGCGACGGCCGCGCCGTACAGCTTCGCGTGGAACACGACGGTGGTGGCCAACGGCACCTATGCGCTGACCACGAAGGCGTATGACGCGGCGAACAACGTGGGCACGTCCGCCACGGTGTCGGTGACGGTGAACAACGGCACGGGCGGGTGCTCCATCTCCCAGCAGCTCCTGCTCAACGCGGGCTTCGAGAGCGGCAACACGGGCTGGACCACCTCGTCGGGCGTCATCGACGGCACCACGTCCGGCAGTGCGCCGCGCACGGGCACGTACAAGGCCTATCTGAACGGCTACGGCGCCACGCGCACCGAGTTCGCGTACCAGGACGTCGCCATCCCCTCCACGGCGTGCAGCGCCACGTTCAGCTTCTGGGCGCGCATCACCACGGCGGAGACGACGAGCACGACGGCCTACGACAAGCTGGCCATCCAGGTCCGCAACAGCGCGGGCACGGTGCTGGCGACGCTGGCCACCTACAGCAACCTGGACAAGGGCACGGCCTACGTGCAGCGGACGTTCGACCTGGCCGCGTACAAGGGCCAGACCGTGCGCATCTACTTCAACGGCACGGAGGACTCGTCGCTGCAGACGAGCTTCTTCCTTGATGACACCGCGCTGAACATCGTCCGGTAGTCCTCCCGGACGGCGCGCTTAGAGGCCCAGCAACCCCACCGGGTTGCTGGGCTTCTTCTTTTCCTGACGGTGTGAAGTGCTCCACATCGCGGAAGCGCCCCGTCGACGCTCCATGTCCGCTGGGGCATAAGCGGCGCGTTCTCTTTCGAGGAGGCGAGCCGGATGATTCGACAAATGGTGGTGATGGGACTCGTTGCCATGGGGATGGCGGCCGTGGCCGCGGAGCCGTCGCCTCCGCCGTCCAAGCCGCAAGGGCCGGCCCCTTCACGCAGTGGCCACCTGCCCATCAACGGCCTGAAGCTCTACTACGAAGTGTACGGAGAGCTGGGCAAGTCCAAGACACCTCCGCTGCTCTTGATTCCCGGGGCTTTCCTCTCCACCGACTCCATGAAGCCCTGGGCGGCGGCCTTCGCCGCGAAGCGCCCGGTGATTGTCTTTGATCAACAGGGCCACGGTCGGACCGCGGACACGTCGCGGAAGATGTCCTACGAGCAGTTCGGCGATGACGCCGCGGCATTGCTGCGGGCCCTGAAGGTGGAGCGCGCGGATGTGATGGGCTACTCCCAGGGTGGAGGGGTGGCGCTCCAGTTGGCGCTGCGTCACCCGACGCTCGTCAACAAGCTCGTCTCGCTGTCCGCCACCTACCGTCAGGACGGCTGGTACCCCGCGGTGCTCAAGGCGATTGAGGGCCTGCGCGCCGAGGCGTTCGCGGGCTCTCCGATTGAAGCCGCGTTCAAGAAGCACACGGCTGAGCCCAAGGCGTTCGAGGCCTACGTCGAGAAGATGAAGGTGTTGAACATCAACGACCAGAACATCACCGACGCCCAGATGCGCGCCATTCCAGCCAGGACGATGGTCATCGTGGGGGACGCGGACGGCGTGAAGCTGGAGCACGCGGTGGCGATGTTCAAGCTGCGGGGCGGAGGCGATGAAGAGGCGGCCACGACCGGGATGCTCACGAAGGTTCCCGCTGCGCGGTTGGTGATCCTCCCCGCGACCTCCCACATCGGGATCTCAGGGGAGGTGAAGGTGCTCGAAGCAATGGTGACGCCCTTCCTGGAGGACGCGCCTCCCGCCAACCCCTCTCTCTGGTAGCTCCTGGGGGAGGGGCCAGACCAGGCCTGGGCGTGGCTTCAAGGCCACGGTCCGTGGAGCGCGCTCAATCCGTTCGGGCGACAGCCGCAGCGGCGCCGTGGCCTGGACCCTCCAGTCACCGCGGACGTGCGGCTCACGGCTCGGGGGCACTGGGGGCGCACAGCATCAGGCCCGCCACGATGGCTCCCACCGCGGCAGCAACCATGCCCCAGGACTGGTACTCGTCGCGCATGGGCAGGAGGGCCACCGCGAGTCCCAGCCCGCCCAGGGCCAGGAAGGCGCGCCGGAACCACCCGCGCGCCCGTGCCGTGGCCGAGAAGGTCTTGGAGATGAAGTACAAGAACAGGGCGCCCATGTTCTGCACCCAGGGCATGGCGGGCTGTGCGAAGGCCCCAAGCTTGAGGGACGTGGACTCCCAGCCGGAGAGCTGAGCGGGCGCCAGCGGCCCTTTGCCCATCTGCATGTCGACGGTGAACTGGTGGTACAGGACGCGGAGGTTCTCTTCCGCGATGAGGAGGCACACGACTTGCGCCAGTGCCGCTCCCACCAACACGCAGGCCATGGCCACGGTGGGGACCGGGGGTAGGGCGCGCTCGTGCTGGCGCAGGGCCTCCAGGTGTTCCGGAGCGGCGGGGGCGTCGATGGGCGGAAGCGGTCGCTGCGTGCTCATGGCGTCAGTCTATGCCGTGCCAGGGACTCCCGCGTCCAACTGCTGCTCCAGCACAGGGGAAGGACACGCCCAAGGTCCCCAGCTGTTGCGCTTGCCGTGACCCACCGGGGAGCCTTTCGGACTGGCGGGGTCCCGCGCCGGTGAGGGCTTGAAAGCGCAGGCCGTGCTCGAACTCGGGTCACCCGCGGCGAATGAATGGGGGAGGGCGGCGTGACGCCGGCCCCGCTTCGCTACCGGGAGAAGATTCATGACGTGCATGCACTGGCGGGTTGCCACCACGCAGCGGGAAGTCGATGACGCGGCTCGCGTCCGCTGGGCTGTCTTCGGCGGAGAGCTGGGCTTGCTGTCCGGGCAGCCGTCGGCTTCGCGGCGGGAGGTGACGTCCCTGGACACGCTCGACACGACGGTGCACCTGCTCGTCTATGCCGACGCCGAGCCCGTGGCGACGCTGCGGCTGTTGTTGCCCAACCCGGAGATGGCGGCGAGCCAGGGCGGAACGGTGGGGATCGACATGGAGCAGCGGGTGGACCTCTCCGGGGTGATCCAGCCGGAGATGGTGATCGCGGAGCCCTCGCGCTTCTGCGTGCTGGAGCCGTGGCGGCGCTCCGAGGCCGTCTCGTGGTTGCAGGCGGGCATGTACGTGGAGAGCCGGCGGCGCGGGGTGACGCACTGGATCGCGTCCGCGAACCTGGACACGGACTCGCGCGAGGACGCGCTGCTGTCGTGGCGGGTGGCGGCCTCCCGGGGATGGCTGAGTCCGCGCTGGCGGGTGGGCGTGCCTGAGCCGTGGCAGGCCCCGGCGCAGCCCCGCAGTCCCTTCTACACGCCCCAGGAGCGGGCGCAGGCGGAGCAGGGGGCGTTGGACGGACTGCGGCTGCCCAGGGCGCCCTCGCTCTTCGCCCGGTCGCTGGGGGCGCGCTTCATCGCGCAGCCGCTCTTCGACACGTACTTCCAGTGGTTCACGCTGCCGCTCGTCATCGCGCTCGATGAGATCCCGGCGGACTCCGTCGCGCGCTTCCTCGCGCTGGAGAACGGCGCGCGCCCCGCCGTCTAGGCCCGGGGCGGTTTCTTCCTTCCCTTCACCTTCAACACGCAACAACCGGGAGCCCAACGCGCCCCGGACGGGAGACGTACGTGCAAACACAAACGGAGAGTCAGACGGGGACGCAGTGGGTGGCGGTGCTGGACGAGGAGGCGCGAGGGCTGGTGGCGGCCGTGGATGCGCATCCCGACGCCAGCCGCCTCTTCAACGGCACCATCGACGCGGCGGGATACATCCACTACCTCATCCAGACGTATCACTACGCCCGCTGGAGCACGCCGATCCTCGGCGAGGCGGGGGAGCGGCTGAAGCGGTTGGGACGGCACCTGGAGCTGGCGGAGTTGTTGATCCAGAAGGCCGGGGAGGAGCGGGGGCACGAGCTGTGGTTGCTGTCGGACCTGAAGAACCTGGGGTGCTCGCAGGAGCAGGTGGAGGCGGCGGCGCGGAGCCCGGCGGTGGATGCCTACACGGGGTGGAACTTCTTCACGTCGCGCTCGGGCGTGCCGACGGCGGTGCTGGGGACCGCGTACGTGCTGGAGTACCTGTCGCAGACTCGGGCGGGCGTGGGGGCGGAGCGACTGCAGGCGGTGGCGTCCATTCCCAACATCCACAAGTCGGTGACGTTCCTGCGCAGCCATGGGGCGCTGGACGGAGACCACGTGGCGGAGATGGCGGAGATCCTGGGGCGGCTGACGGACCCGGAGGAGCAGGCGGCGATCCTCTTCTCGGCCCGGGCCACCCGGAGCATCTACCCGGGCATCTTCCGGCAGGGGGACCCCTCCGGCCTCCCGCTCCCGAAGTAGAGACAACCGCAGGCAAGAGGGAGAACCTCCCGTTCAGCCCCTGGCCTTCGGGAGGCGCCTTCCCATGTGTTCCATTGAAGCCGCCCCTTCCAGACGCGGGGGCGTGCCTGCGGCCTCAGACGGGTTTGTTGAAGCGGGCGGCCAGGTAGAGGAGGTCCATGCGGCTGTCGATGCCCAGCTTCTCGCGGATGTTTCGCACGTGGGTATCCACGGTAAAGACCTTGATGCCAAGCTCACTGGCGATCTGCTCGCTGGACCAGCTGCGGAGCAGGTACTTCGCGACGTTGGCCTCGCTGGAGGTGAGCTTGCGCCTCATGTCCACGGGGAGCGGGATGGACATGGGGAGCTCGTTCATCAGGAGGGCCCATTGCCGCGGCCCCTCGCGGGCGGGCAGCTCGATGAACCGGACCGTGCGGTAGCCATCCGGCTGGTGGGAGTACCAGACGTTCTTCTCGAGCCGCGAATCCGCGCCCAGGAGAATCAGGGCATCCAGCCGCTCCTTGAGCGGCAGGGGGAGTCCGGAGGAGTGGAGGTCAGAGGGCGTGAACCACCGCTCCAGGAGGAAGCCGGCGTGCTTGGAGCACATCACCACGCGGGAGGGAGGCTCCACGACGAGAACCGCGGTGTCGGGGCGGCCGTAGAGTTCTTCGAGCAGCTGGGCGCCGGTGGCCAGGCTCTGGACGTCGCTGCAGTTGCGCACCGCGTTCACCAGGTGCGGGTTGAGGCTGGAGAGGATGGCGGCGCACCGGGAGGAGAAGGAGCGTCGCCGGGTCCGGTAGAGCGCGAGGGCGCCGAGGAAGTCAGGGCGGATGGGGAGCAGGACGGCCATGACGTGCTCCAGGCCCAGCCCCAGCTCCCGGCTGCGTTGATACAGGAGGCTGTGCTCGTACTCCCTGCGAGGGAGCATCTCCTCATCGAGGATGACCTCGTTGGGCCGGGCGAAGATGGGGGCCCGGACGAAGTCATGGTCGGACACGCTGGCGTAATGCTCGAGCAGGGGGATGGGGTGGCCCGGCACCAGCCATTTGAAGTCGAGGACAGGCGTGGTCCGCATGAGGCACAGGGCCACGGAGTCGGACGGAGCGAGCTCGAGGAGGGGCGCTCGCGCGGCTTCGAGGACCTGGGGGAAGGACAGGGAGCTGTTGAGCGCCGAGATGACCCTGTCCCTGAGCATGAGCTCGTGGGTATTGAGATTCATTGAACCGGACATCCGCCCTCCCGAGGCTGTGGCCACGCCACAGTTTTGCATGTGGCGACCTCTCATCCATAGGTACGGACTGAAATCCTGTCCCTCACCCCTGCGGGGGATTGACAGGGGAGGGTGTGATTCGCCTCGGGCCTGATGGCTCCCTGCCCGTGCTTCAGCCCAGGAACGCATCCAGCCCCTCGATGGTTCCCGGCGCCGGCGCGAACGTCTCCCCCAGCGCCAGCCAATACGTGCCGCGGCCCCACGCCACCTTCATCCCGACCAACTCGGTCCAGCCCTTCGCGCCGATCTCCTCCAGCTCCGCGCGAAGGGCAGGCCATGCTTCGTGGATGTCGTGCTCGTTCATCGCGGTGCTTCCTCCGCCCTGGGGCGTATCAGCACCCGCTCGATTACAGCAGGCCGTCCAGCCAGGTGAGCTGCGCGTCAATCGTCTCCGAGACGGCGAGCGGCTGCTCCGACGTGCTCGGGTCGGTGTACGGGTTGCCAATCTCCTTGTGCTGCCACTTCACCCAGGTCTGCTTGTACCAGCCCCAGTCCAGGTGGCTGCCCGTCGAGGGAGGCGTGGCGCCCGCGTACCCGGAGAAGGCGCGGATGCCGGTGGCCGGCGCGACCTCCTGTCCCCCCACCACCTGATACATGTGCAGCCTGTCGCGGCGGGGGAACTGGGCGGACAGGTTGGTGGCCCACGCGCCGTAGAACGTGCCCCAGGGGCGCACGGGGTTGTTCACCTTGGTGTCGAACGTGCCCAGCTCGCCCTGGCTGTTCCTGCACACGCCATCCAGCGACGACACGTAGACGTTGATGCCATCCAGCGCCGTGTTGGCGCGGAGCGCCTGGGCGATGCGCATCACCAGACACCCGCCGCGGGAGCTGCCCGCCAGGTAGATGGACCGCGTCTCGGGCCGGACCTGGGCCTGGAGCCAGTGGACGAACCCGTTGACGATGCGCTGCTTCGTGTCGCTGTCGAACAGGTGGTCGAAGTTGTTGTCGTTGACCACGGACAGGTGCGTCCTCCCCGGCGGAAACCAGCCCAGGGCATGGAGCTTCATGGCCAGGGAGCGGCCATCCAGGACCACGTTGGCGCAGGAGACGCCGTCACAGGACGCGTCCCAGTTGGAGGACTGGCCCGTCACGCCGCTGGAGTGGCCGCTGCTCGAAATCTTCTGCCCGGCGGTCATGAAGACGATGGCCTCACGCACGCTGGGGGCCTCCACCTGGGCGATGCGGATGGTGTGGAGCGTGCCGTCGGAGGCGCCGGCCGCGCGGAACTGCTCGAAGCCCGCCGCCGCCTGGTAGCCGCCGGACGCGTTCTTGTAGACGACGCGCCGCGACACCACCGTCCGGCTGCTCCCGTTGGGGTAGGACAGCGCCTGGGATTGAGAGTCCAGGGCCGCTTCAGGCTCCGCCGGCAGGGCCTCCAGCTCTGGCGGGGCACAGCCCGTGAGGATGCCAACCAGCACCAGCGCTCCAACGTTCCAAAGCTTCACGTGACGCTCCTTGGGGTGGACGAGCCTTTCCCAGTCCACGAACTGGAATACAAAGAAAACACAATTAGTCAGCCAGAGTGAAAAAAATAGGGCGTGCGCGTTGAGCAGGGCGTGAGAGCGGTGGCGCCGGTACAGTCGGCAGTTTGCCGCCGAGGAGGAACACCCATGTCGATGTCCATGCTGAAGCCCGTACCGCGTCTGGCGCTGGTGTCCGCGCTGCTTCTCGGCGCCGCACCGGCCCTTGCCGCGGACAGCATCCACACGCTCGTCGTGGTCACGACGGAGGGAAGCTGCGCGAGCGCGCTCGGCTACGTGGTGGAGGTCGGTGAGGGCGACAAGGTCCGCGCTGCCGCCGAGGAGAAGGCCCGGGCGCGGTACCCGACGCTGAAGCGGCTCCACCACAAGGACAACCTCAAGAAGTCCAAGGAGCCGTTGGGCCGGTACCTGGTGGTGCTGTCCGCCGGAGTCACCAAGGCGGGCTGCGCCGGGCGCGCCATGGGCGTCGGGTTTGGCACCGACGAGGCCTCCGCCATGAAGGACGCGAAGAAGGGCCTGGGGAAGAACTTCCCGTTCAACGACGGGGCGCTGAAGGTCGAGCACAGCAAGAGCTACTGAGGAGCCCGGGCCCGGAAACACGAAGGCCGGTAGTCCTGGGTTTCCTCAGGAACTACCGGCCTTTACGAGTGAGCGGCGGAAGGGATTCGAACCCTCGACCCCGAGCTTGGGAAGCTCGTGCTCTACCAACTGAGCTACCACCGCAGGCGAAGCGAGACCCAAAGTAGGGGCGCGCTTCGAGGTTGTCAATCAGAAGTGGGCGCTACTCCCCCTCTTCAACAGTCAGCTGGTACGAGTCCTGGAAGTTGGCCTCGCGGTTGCGCGCGTCGCGCACCTCGAAGAGGTAGACGCCCGGCTCGGCGCTGTAGCGGATGGTCTCCGGCTGGTCGCCCTTGGCCCGGTCGGACGTCTGCACGAGCGACAGCTTCCCGTCCGGCTGGACGCGGTGCAGGTACAGCCCCACGTCCACCTTGAGGATGCCCAGCAGGGTGGCGGTGAGGGAGGTGCGCACCGGCCGGTCGGACAGGTCCACCCGGAAGTAGTCCACGTCCTTCGCCGGGTACACCGTGCCGCGCACCGCCTTGCCTGGCTCCAGGTCCTGCGCGCGTTCGCCGGTGTTGTTGGGCTCGCGCTCTTCGCTGCCGTTGTCCGGCACCGTGGTGACGGTGATGCGGTAGGGCTGCTCCGCGTTCTCGAAGTCCTTCACGAACTTGCCGCCCACCTTGCGGAAGGAGCCCTCCACCCGGAAGTAGCAGGTGCCGTTGCACGCGACGTTGTTCAGCCGCTCCGGCTCCTTGAGCGCGCCGTCGTTCGCCTTCAGCAGGACCGTCTCCTTCTGGCCGTCCCCCTGCGGCGGCTCCACCATGGACAGCGTGAGGTCCAGGCGGTCCACGCCCGTCAGCTCCACCCGGGCCAGCATGGGCTCGCGCGTCGTCAGCACGTAGTGGTCCACGTCCGACTTGGGCGACAGGAAGCCCTCGCGGTAGCCCGCGCCCGTCAGCGGCGTGGCCTTGAGCAGCTCGTCGTTGGGCTCCAGCTCCGCGTGCGCGCCCGCCTCCTCCTGCGACACGGTCAGCGTGTAGGGCACCTGCGCGTTGAACGTGCGCCGCTGCGCCTTGCCCGCGCCCACCCAGCCGCCCTTCACCACCAGGTAGACGACCCGGTCCGTCGCGCGCACGCCGATGTTGCGCAGCGCCAGCGGCTCGCCCTCCTTGCCCTGGAGCGTGAACAGCGGCGCCTCCGCGGCGGACAGCACGGAGATCTCCGGCCGCACGCCCTCCACGGCGGACAGCTCAATCTTCAGCGCGACCGACGGCACCTCGGGCGGAAGCGCGACGCCCGCGTCCACCACCGCGGAGGCGGCCGCCTCGCTGGCGATCTCCCCCGCGGGCTGCTCCGGGGGCGAGGCCGGCGGCTCACTGCCCCCGAAGGTGCCCTCCGGGGTGGGGGAGGGCGCCGTGCCGTCGTCGATGACCGGCGTCTCGTCCGGCGCGGACGGAGGCGGCACGGCCGCGCCCGTGGGGGCCGGTGCGCCGGGGGGCGTCGGCGCCGGAGCGGGCGCCCCGGGGGCCTGCGCGGGGGCCTCACCGCCCGGCGTGCCGGTGTCGGGCAGCTCCACCCGGTACCAGTCCTCGTCTCCGGAGTGCCCCAGGAACGCCGTCACCGTCTGTCCCAGCGGCAGGGCGGCGGCGTCCACGGCGCGGTCGTTGGGCTCGCGCTCCTCGCCGTCGTTGGGGGCGCGGTACTTCACTTCCAGGGTGTAGGCCCCGCCCATCCCCTTGCGCGCGGGCGACACCACCACCCAGCGCTCCTTCTCCACGAAGAGGTTGGGGAGGCGCTCGCCCTTGCCCTCGCCGTCGCTGTTGACGCCCACCAGCCGGTTGCGGTCCTGGTCGTAGACGTCCAGCTTGATGTCCCCGCCCGGGAGGCCGGACACCGTCACGTCCGCGATGCGCGCCGTGCCCGGGGCCAGCCGGTACCAGTCCTCGTCCAGCTTGTTGGGCTCCGCCGTCAGGCCCCCCGTCACCACGCTGTCGCGCGTGAGGGCCTGCGACTGGTCCGGACGCTCGTTGGGCTCCTGTTCGGTGAGGGCCGTGGGGCCCGTCTCCACGACGCCCGCGTCCACCTCCTGCGGAACGTCCTTCTTGCAGGCGGCCACCCCCAGACCCAGCCCCAGCACACAGACCCAGCCCCAACGTCGCATCACGTCTTCCTCCTCAGGTCGCATCGCCTTGTCGGCCCGGGGGTGTCCGGGTGTCAAGCACCCCCAACCCCCGCCGGGGCGCTTTCATCCGGGCCCCCGCCGAAGCCTTCCGGACGCTTCCGGTCCGATGGTGGCGGAAGGTGCGCACCCGGACTGGAGCCCCGGGGTGGGGACGATCCAGAATGCGCCCCATGCGAAGCCTGTCCGTGGCCTCCCTGCTGCTCGCCGCCCCCTCCGTCCTCGCCGCCGCGCCGGTCGCCCCCGGCTATGCCCAGGCGGAAGCCTACGTGGAGAAGGACGCGCGTCCGGCCCACTACTCGCCCCTGAACCTGCTGGACGGCCGCGACACCACCGCGTGGTGCGCGGAAGGAGAGAAGCCCGCCCACGTCATCATCGGCTTCAAGGAGCCCGTCACCCTGGACGAGGTGCGCGTCTACACGGGCGACGGCACGTCCCGCGACGCCTTCAAGGCCAACGGCCGGGTGCGCAAGTTCACCCTCACCAGCGTGGAGGCCTCGCGCAGCGTCACGGTGCAGGACAAGCGCGGCCTGCAGGCGGTGCCCCTGACGCAGCCGCTGTTCGGCGCGCGCTTCATCCTGGAGGTCGCCGACCGCTTCCCCGGCACGAAGGAGGGCGCGCCGGTGTGCATCACCGACCTGGTCCTCTATTCGGGCGGCAAGCCCCTCAACGCGCCCGCGCTCGCCACCCGCTTCAAGTACGACGCGCGCGTGGCGCCGCTCCTGGGCACCTGGTTCGGTGGCCACGAGGGCGCCCCGGAGCGCTTCCTGTCCTTCTTCGTGGACGGCACCTGGCGCTTCTCGCTGGAGCCCCTGGAGACGCCGGAGCCCACCACGGTCGTCACCGGCACCTACACCGTGTCCGGCAGCCGCGTGACGCTGGACATCCCCAAGAAGGGCCGGGTGCCGGTGGCCTTCGAGCGCAGCCAGGCCGGCGAGGGGCCGAAGGCGTCCGCCTCGCTGGCGCTGGAGGGAGCGCTCCCCGCCGAGTGGGGGAGCGACTTCCGCAGCCATCCCTGACGACGTCCGGGACAGGGCCCGGGCGCCGGCCGGTTAGATGGCGGCCCGGGTCTTCCGCTTCGAGTCGAAGTTGCGGAAGAAGGTGATGATCTTCGCTTCGGCCTGCTTGGCGTCGGCCGCGTCCGCGAACTCCGACTCCAGGAAGATGCCGCCGCACGACTCGCAGGAGTCGAAATGCAGGGGGTGTGCCCGGTCGCCGCCGTCGACGCGCACCAGGTCCACCTTGCAGTCGGGGCAGTTCCCGGTCAGTGCCTCGGCGTCCACCTTGCCGCCCTGGCCTTCGAGCCCGAGCAGGTTGTTGTGCAGGAGGATCCGGTTGAGGTCCGCGACGTTGATCCACAGCCCGCCGCATTCTTTACATTCCCGCAACGTCTCGTGATCTCCCTCGAGATCAGTCATTTCGACGTCGCAACCAGCGGGGCAATCCATGGGGCGGCTCATTCTCCGGAAAAGGGGAGCGGTGCTCCCCGGTGAATGGAGAATGATAGGTCGCCCGAAAATTCGGATGCAACCCATGCGGCTGCTTCTGTTGGCAATGGGCGTTCGACCAGCCCCCAGGGCTCAGGCCCGCTCCTTCACCCGTCGGATGTCCGCCCCCAGGCCGCGCAGCTTGCGCTCCAGGCGCTCGTACCCCCGGTCCAGGTGGTAGACGCGGCTGACCTCGGTCTGCCCCTCGGCCCGCAGGCCCGCCAGGATGAGGGACGCGCTGGCCCGGAGGTCGGTGGCCATGACCTGGGCCCCGCTCAGGCCCTTCACGCCCTTCACCACCGCGGTGTGCCCCTGGATGGTGATGTCGGCACCCAGCCGGTGCAGCTCCGGCACGTGCATGAAGCGGTTCTCGAAGATGTTCTCGGAGATGACCGACGTGCCGTGGCTCACCGTCATGAGCGCCATCAACTGCGCCTGCATGTCGGTGGGGAAGCCCGGGTGCTCCGTGGTGGTGATGTTCACCGACTTGAGGGATCTGGGCGCCTTGCAGCGCAGGCCGCCGCCCTCCGCGGTAATCGTGCAGCCCGACTCGCGCAGCTTGTCGATGACCGCGTCCAGGTGCTCCGGCCGGGCGTGCTTCACCAGCACGTTGCCCCCGCTGATGGCCGCCGCGACCAGCAGCGTGCCCGCCTCGATGCGGTCCGGCAGGATGGCGTGGTCCACCGGGTTCAGGGACTCCACGCCCTCGATGGTGATGACGGACGAGCCCGCGCCCTCCACCTTCGCGCCCATCTTGTTGAGCACCCGCGCCAGCTCCTCCACCTCCGGCTCGCGCGCGCAGTTCTCCATCACCGTGCGGCCCTTCGCGAGCACCGCCGCCATCATCACGTTCTCCGTGCCGGTGACGGTGATGACGTCGAAGTTGACCATGCCGCCCTTGAGCTGCTTCGCCCGGGCCTCCACGTAGCCTTCGGTCAGGTGGATGTCCGCGCCCAGCGCCTTCAGCCCCTTGAGGTGCTGGTCGATGGGCCGCGCGCCAATGGCGCACCCGCCCGGCATGGACACCCGCGCCCGGCCGAAGCGCGCGACGAGCGGCCCCAGCACCAGGACGCTGGCGCGCATGGTCTTCACCAGGTCGTAGGGGGCCTCCGGGGTGATGTCCCCGGTGATGCTGATTTCACAGGTGTCGGCCTTCTTGCCCGTCAGCCGCTCGGCCTCGCACCCCATCGTGCGCAGCACCGCCAGCATCGTCTTCACGTCCGCCAGGTCCGGGACGTTGCGGAAGGTGGTGGTGCCATCCGCCAGGAGCGCGGAGGCGAGGATGGGCAGCGCCGCGTTCTTCGCGCCGGACACCTCCACCTCACCGTGCAGCGGGGTGCCACCCTTCAGAACGATCTTGTCCATGTCTTCCCGTGTCTCTTCCGGGCCTCGGCCCTGTGGCCCTCAGGCCGCGGGCTGTGTCCCGAACGCCATGCGCTCACGCCGCTCCAGGTCCTTCTCCACGCGCGCGTCCGCGTACCCCGCGGCCCGCAGGAGCTCCAGGACGGCGCTGCCCTGGGTGTCCCCCATCTCCAATGCAAGCAGTCCGCCAGGCTCCAGCACCCGCCGCGCGCCCTGGATGACCCGCCGCAACGCGACCAGGCCATCCGGCCCGCCATCCAGCGCCAGCCGGGGCTCGCGGCGCACCTCCGCCGACAGGCCGGCGATGTCCCCCGAGTCGATGTACGGCGGGTTCGACACCACCACCTGGAACCGCGCGTCCGGGGGCAGGGGGCTGAACAGGTCGCCCTGGAGCACGGTGACGCGGTCGGCCACGCCCAGCGCCTGGGCGTTCTCCGTGGCCAGCGCGCACGCGTCCGGGGACAGGTCGGTGGCGAGCACGGTGGCCTGGGGGCGCTCGGCCGCGACGCTGATGGCGATGCAGCCGGAGCCCGTGCACACGTCCAGCACCCGCGACGGCGCGTCCCGGGGCACCGCGTGGAGCAGGGCCTCCACCAGCAGCTCCGTCTCCGGCCGGGGGATGAGCACGCGCGCGTCCACCTTGAAGGGGCGGTTGTAGAACTCCTTCGTGCCCGTCAGGTAGTTGGTGGGCTCGCCCGCGAGCCTGCGCTCGATGAGCGCCCGGAACGCGGTGAGCTCCTCCTTCGCCAGGGGCCGGTCCAGGTCCACGTATAGGCGCACGCGGCCCGTCTTGAGCACGTGCGCCAGCAGGATTTCGGTCGTGAGCCGGGGCGCGTCCACCTGACGCTTCTCGAAGTGCTGCGTCGTCCAGGTGAGGACCCGGCGGATGGTCCAGACGTCGCTCATGCTTCGCCGGAGGGGCGCCCGCTGCCCGTCTGCGCCTTGAGGGCCTCCGCCTGGTAGTGCGTGCGGCAGGCGGTAATCACTTCGTCCACGTTGCCCACCATGATGGCCGGCAGGTTGTGCACGGTGAGGCCGATGCGGTGGTCCGTGAGCCGGTCCTGCGGGAAGTTGTACGTGCGGATCTTCTCGCTGCGGTCGCCCGTGCCCACCTGGCCCCGGCGCATGGAGTCGCGCTCGTTGCGGATGCGCTCCTGCTCCATGTCGTAGAGCTTCGCGCGCAGCATGCGCAGGGCCATGGCGCGGTTCTTCCCCTGGCTCTTCTCCTGCTGGCACTTCACCACGATGCCGGACGGCTTGTGGATGAGGCGCACCGCGGAGTCCGTGGTGTTGACGCTCTGGCCACCGGCGCCCGTGGAGCGCATCACCTGCATCTCGATGTCCGCCGGGTTGATCTGCACGTCCACGTCCTCCGCCTCCGGCATCACCGACACGGTGATGGTGGAGGTGTGGATGCGCCCTTGTGTCTCCGTGGCCGGCACGCGCTGGACGCGGTGCACGCCGGACTCGTACTTGAGCTGGCTGAACACGGCGTCGCCGGACAGCGTCACGGTGGCGTCCTTCACGCCGCCCGCATTGCCCGCGCTCATGTCCAGGATGTCCGCCTTCCAGCCCTTGCGGTCCGCGTAGCGCAGGTACATCTGCATCACCTCTTCGGCGAAGAGGGCCGCCTCGTCGCCGCCCGCGCCCGCGCGGATCTCCAGGATGACGTTCTTCTCGTCATTGGGGTCCTTGGGCAGCAGGAGGATCTTCAGCGCGGACTCCTGCACCTCGCGCTGCTCCTTCAGGCCGGGCAGGGCCTCGCGCGCGTAGGCCTTCTCGTCGGGGTCGGAGCTGGACAGCCAGGTCTCCACCTCCGACAGGTCCGCCAGCACCTTGCGGTAGGCCCGGAACGTCTCCACCAGCCGCTCCAGGGCGGCGCGCTCCTTGGAGACCTTCTGGAGCTTCGCCGTGTCGGCGAGGATTTCGGGGTTCGACAGGTCGGCCGTGAGCCGCTCGAAGCGGCGCTCGACCTCTTCCAATTTGTCAATCATGCGTGGGTCCCGGGGCGTCTTGCCCCTTTGGCCGCCCCGTGGCAAGGGCCGTGGGCGTCAAGGAAAACCTTGGCCGTCTGGGCATGGGCATGTAAGAACGCCCCCCGTCGCCGCCCGGTGCGGCCCGATTCACGCCCAACACGGAGCCTTCGATCATGCCTGCACAGAAGGGAAATCGTTCCAAGAAGAAGCTCGCCAACCGCGCCAAGACGCGGAAGGCGCAGCTGAAGCGCCGCCGCAACCGTTTCAAGCGCGGCCAGCGCAACAACAAGTAGCACCCAGGCTACTCCCCCCCTCGGACATTGGAGGAGGGGAGCGGCCGGGCCCCTGCTCCCCCGGCGTCGTCGGGGTCGAGCGCGGGCAGCATCCGCTCCAGGCCCGGCGCCTGGGACGCGGTGCGCAGCAGCGTCATCACCCCTTCGGCCTCGGCACCCGTCACGGGCACCGGCTGGACGGGAAACTCCGGATAGCGGTCGGTCCTGAGCGGCAGCACGTCACTGGACAGATAGCCCGTGGACCCGAAGCGCGCCCGCCACAGGACGCTGCGCTTGTCCCGGGGGTTCCAGTTCCCGCCGAACACGAAGTTGCCCAGCGAGTAGACCACCGGGGCGCCCCGGTACAGCTCCATGGACTGGAGCACGTGCGGGTGGCTGCCGAGCACGCCCGCCGCGCCCGCGTCGATGGCCGCGTGCGCCAGCCGCACCTGGTACGGCTCCGGGGTGGTGCGGCCTTCAATGCCCCAGTGGAAGAAGGGCAGCACCAGGTCCGCCTGCGCCTTCGCGGCGGTGATGTCCTCCACCATCATCCGCTCCATCACCTCCACGTCGGAGAAGTGGCCGGCCACGCCCGGCGTGGTGTCCGTGGCGTAGACCTGGGGCGGCTCGATGTTGCGCGTGCCCAGGAAGAAGTAGCCCAGGAACGCGACGCGCAGGCCGCCCACGGTGAGGATGGCCGGGCGGCGTGCCTCCGCCAGGTTCCGCCCCGCGCCGAAGAAGGGGATGCCCGCGGCCTCCAGCGTGGTGAGCGTGTCCAGCAGCCCCTGCTCGCCGTAGTCCATCAGGTGGTTGTTGGCCAGGCTCACCACGCCCACGTTGCCGGCCTTGAGCACGTTCACCAGCTCTGGCCGCGCCTTGAAGTTGAAGTTCTTGGGCAGCTTCTGCGTGGAGTCCGTGTACGGGCACTCCAGGTTCACGACGAACAGGTCGCCCGAGTCCGCGATGGGCCGCACCTCGCGGAAGCCGTAGGCGTACATCTCCTCGCGCGAGCGGCCCTTGCCCACCTGTTCGTCGAAGTACGTCTGGTAGTGGTGGCCCACCGTCACGTCGCCGCCGACGACCAGGGTCACCGGGCGCACGGGCGCACGGACGGCGGGTTGGCCGGCCTGGGGGCCGGAGGCGGCCGGGCCGGGCTGTCCGGTATCGGACCCGCCGGATTCGTCCCGCGTGGGGCCCGTGGGGGAGGGCGGCGGCGTCGGCAGCCCGGGGGGCGGCGAGGTGGGGGTGAGCGGTCGCGGGTGACAGGCGGCGAGCGTCAGGAGGAGCAGCAGGGCGGCGTGGCGCATGGGCAAGGGGAAACTCTACCTTGCACGGGTGATTGCGCGGCGCGTAGATTGCCGCGCGCTCCATGGCCCGGGAAAAGGACAACATTGCTCTTTCCGATGAGCACAACACCCGCGGCATCGAGCTGGCGGACCGGGGCTGGCTGGACGAGGCCATCAAGGAGTTCCGGAAGGCCATCGACCTGGACCCCACGTCGGCGCACGCGCACGACAACCTGGCCACGGTCTACGCGGAGAAGAAGCAGTTCCGCGAGGCGCTGGGCGAGTACCTCACCGCGCTGAAGCTGGAGCCGGAGAGCGCCACCGCGCACTACAACCTGGCCTGCTTCCTCTCCACCCACGCCAGCGAGATGGCGGTGGAGGAGTACAAGGAGGCCATCGAGCTGGATCCGGAGTACCCGGACGCCCACCTCAACCTGGGCCTCACGTACGCGGACCAGGGGCGGGTGGAGGAGGCGATGCGCGAGCTCCAGTCCGCCATCGAGCTGGATCCGCAGGACGCCTTCCCCCGGCACGAGCTGGCGGCGCTGATGATGGACGAGGGCGACTACCGCTCCTCCATCACGCAGCTGAAGGAAGTGGTGCGGCTGGAGCCGGACAACTTCGAGGCGCAGCTGGACCTGGGCATCTGCTACGCCCAGAAGGGCTTCTACGCCGAAGCGGAGCGCGCCTACGAGCGCGCCCGGGCGCTGAACGCCGAAGACCTGTTGCTCAACTACAACCTGGCGGCGCTGTACGCGCTGTGGGGCCGTCCGAAGGACTCCGTCCAGTACCTGCAGAAGGCGCTGGCGGCGGACCGTCAGAAGGTCCTGGGCTGGCTGTCCGCCGACCCGATGTTCGACGTGCTCAAGGGCGATCCGGACTTCGAAGCCCTCTTCTGAGGGAAGCACAACATGGAATGGGTTTTCCTGGGGCTGGCGATGCTGCTGGTCGTCGCGAACGGCTTCTTCGTCGCGACGGAGTTCGCCATCGTGAAGATTCGCGCCACGCGCCTCCAGTCCCTGGTGGACGAAGGCACGCCCGGCGCGGGCATGGCGCTGAAGATGGTCACCGAGCTGGACGCGTACCTGTCCGCCACGCAGTTCGGCATCACGCTCGCGTCGCTGGGCCTGGGCTGGCTGGGTGAGCCCGCGTTCGCGCACCTGCTGGAGCCGGTGCTGACGCGCCTGGTGCCGGAGGGGGCCGCGTCCACGCTCGCGCACAGCGCGTCGGTGGTCATCGCCTTCAGCATCATCACGTTCCTGCACATCGTGCTGGGGGAGCTGGCGCCCAAGAGCCTCGCCATCCAGCGCGCGGAGCAGACGACGCTCGCGGTGGCGCTGCCCATGCGCGCGTTCTACTTCCTGTTCTACCCGGCCATCCGCTTCCTCAACTGGCTGGCATCGCTGGTGCTCAAGGCCTTCGGCCTGCACTCGGCCGGCGAGTCGCACGAGGCGACGAGCGAGGACGAGCTGCGCTTCATCCTGCACTCGTCCGCGCAGGCGGGCGCCATCACCACGGCTCGCGCGGAGCTGCTGGAGCGCGCGCTGGAGATGGCGCAGAAGACGGCGCGGCAGGTGATGGTCCCCCGCAACCAGATGCGCTACCTGGACGTGGAGGAGCCGCTCGACAAGAACGTGGTGGACGCGAGAGCGTCCGGGCACACGTGGCTGCCGGTGTGCCGGGGCAACCTCGACGACGTCGAGGGCGTGGTCAACGTGAAGGACCTGTTCTTCCTGCTGTCGCGCGGGGAGCTGCGGAGCCTGTCGCAGGTGCAGCGGCCGGTGCTCTTCATCCCGGAGAACGCGACGCTGGAGCAGCTATTGGCGGAGTTCCGGCGCCGGCGCCGGCAGATCGCCATGGTGGTGGACGAGCACGGCGGCACGTCCGGCCTCGTCACCATCGCGGACGTGGTGGCGGAGGTGGTGGGCGACGTGGCGGAGCTGGGGCGGCGCGTGGAGGAGGTCCGGGCGCTGCCGGGCGGCCGCTTCGAGCTGCCGGGCACCGCGCAGTTGGACGACCTGGAAGCGCAGCTGGACGTGGACTTCGACCTGAGCGACGACGAGAAGGGTGAGGTCACCACCATCGCCGGCTACCTGATGACGAAGCTGGGCCGGGTGCCGGAGAAGGGCGACCACCTCAAGCTCGACATGTGGCGCATCCTCGTGGAGGAGGTGGACGGGCCGCGCGTCGTGCGCGTGACGGTGGAGCCGCAGTCGCGCCCCGTCGCGCCCGGCGGCAGCCGCCCCGCGGAGCCGCCCGTGCCGTCCGGCGAGACGGCGTAGGCGCTGCTGGAAGGCCGGCCCTGTCCGGGGCTCAGCCCTTGGTGGCCCCGGCCTTCTTCTTCGCGCCGCCCTTCAGCGCGGCCGGCTGCACCTTGGCCTTGGGCCGGTCCACCTTGAGCAGCTCCAGGTTGGTTTCGCCGTCGGTCGTCAGCTTGATGATGCCGACGTCGGGCGCGAACCACATCAGGCTCTCCATGGAGCGCCCCTCCGAACCGGGGCGGCTTGCGCGGGCCGTGGTGATGTTCTTGATCTTCAGCGCCTTGAAGGTGCCCCCCTGGACGGTGATCTCCTCCTCGCCCAGCACCGTGGCCTCCTTGTCGAAGGTCGTGGCGATGGTGGGGCGCAGGCCGCCCTTCTTCGCCGGCGGCTGGAGCTTCACCGACAGGCTGTTCTTCCACGTCCCGCCCGGCACCATCACGGACGGGGCCGGCACCGCGGCGCCCTCCGCGTTCACCACCTGCACGTCCATGCCGGACGCGGACAGCAGCGTGCCCTCCAGGCCGCCCAGGCCCGTGCGCACGCCCGTGGCGTCGCAGGTGAGGTCCGTCTGGCCGCTGCGCCCCTTGAGGCTCACCGCCAGCGTGGCCTTCACCGTCCCGTCCGGCGCCGGCACGACGTCCTTCGTCGTCAGGACGAGCTCCGAGGACCGGCCGGCGCGGTACGTCAGCGCCAGACCCTCCTCCATGGGGAACCAGGGGTTCGGACAGGGGGCCGGCGTGGCCGCCACCACCATGTCAGACCGGGGTGCTACCTGGGACGTCGGGGACGCGCCCACGAGGAGCGACAGGGCTAGCAAGGGCTGAAACGTAGGACGCCTCCGGAAAGATGGAATGAAAGGTAGGGTGGGTCGGCTGCTTTGCAAGGGTGGTGCGAGCCTGCTCGCACACCAACCTGTAGCACTGGACGTAGGGTCACGCGGTGCAGTGTCACCCTTGATCACCGGTGGGGTGGCTGGTACTCCTGCCGATCGCTGCGAGGCCGATTTTCCGGCCCCGCGCGTGTTTTCCATCCGCCTCACCGTCGCCTCGTAGGGAGCCCGCTGGCATGCGAATCAAGCGCCTGGACATCACCGGCTTCAAGTCGTTCATGGAGCGGAGCGTCTTCTCGTTCGACGAAGGCGTCACGGGCGTCGTCGGCCCCAACGGGTGTGGCAAATCCAACGTCGTGGACGCCATCCGCTGGGTGATGGGTGAGCAGAGCGCGAAGAACCTGCGCGGCCGGGGGATGGAGGACGTCATCTTCAACGGCTCGGAGAACAAGCCGCCCCTGTCCATGGCGGAGGTGTCGCTCACCTTCCTGGTGGACGACACGGACACGCTGTCGCCGCAGTACCAGGGCTACTCGGAGATCACCGTCACGCGGCGCCTGTTCCGCAACGGCGACTCCGAGTACCTCATCAACAAGACGGTCTGCCGCCTGCTGGACATCACGGAGCTGTTCCTCGGCACGGGCGTGGGCACCAAGGCCTACTCCATCATCGAGCAGGGCCGCGTGGGCCTCATCGTCTCCAGCAAGCCGGAGGACCGCCGGCACCTGCTGGAGGAGGCCGCGGGCGTCACCAAGTACAAGGCCCGCCGCAAGGCCGCCGAGCGCAAGATGGAGGCCACCGAGGCCAACCTCCTGCGCGTCAACGACATCACGGGCGAGCTGGAGAAGCGGCTCGACACGCTGTCGAAGCAGGCGAAGAAGGCGGAGAAGTACCGCAAGCTCAAGGCGCGCATGCGGGAGATTGATCTGCACTCGGCCAGCCACCGCTCGCTGGAGCTGATGGCGGAGAAGCGCGTGCTCCAGTCGCGGCTGGAGAACCTGGGCGGCGAGGAGCGCGAGGGCCTGGACCGGGTGAAGGAGCTGGAGGAGGTCATCACCCGGCGCCGCGTGGAGCTGGACGCGGAAGGGGCGGCGCTCCAGCAGTTCTCCGGAGAGGTGCACGCGCTGGAGAGCGCCGCGCAGCGCGACGCGCAGGAGCTGGCGTACGGCCGGCGCGACTTCGAGGAGACCAGCACCCGCGTGGCGCAGGCGCAGGCGGAGCTGGACGGACTGCTCGCGCGGCAGGCGGAGATGGTGGCGACCATGACGGCCCGCGAGGCGGAGCTGTCGGGCATCGCCGGGTCGTACAAGGAAGACGAAGTGGCCATGGCGGTGGCCCTGGAGGAGCAGCGCCGCGTCTCCGTCCTCCAGACGGAAATCTCGCTGCGCCTGGAGCAGGAGCGGGCCGGGCTGGTCGCCGTGGCCACGCGCCTTGCGAACCACGAGAGCAACCTGACCAACCTGGCGCGCCAGCGCACCGACCTGGAGGCCCGCCGGGCCAAGCTGGCCGGTGAGGTGGAGGCCCTGCGCGCGCAGGAGCAGGAGCTGGACGGCGTGCGCACGCAGGCGGCCCGCCACGTGGAGGACACCCGCCACCTGGCGTCCGAGCTGGCCGAGCGCCGGGGCCAGGAGGAGGAGGCCCTCACCCGCACGCGCGAGGCCTTCACGGAGAACGAGGTCCAGGTCATCGCGCTGCGCGAGGAGCTGAGCGACAAGCGCAGCCGCCTGTCCTCCCTGGAGGACATCCAGAAGAACTACGACGGCTTCGACCGGGGCGTGCGCGCCGTCATGGTGCGCGCGGCGGAGGCGGCCCGGGACCAGGGCATCTTCGGCCTGGTGGCGGATGTGCTCACGGTGACGTCGCCGCGCTACGAGCGCGCGGTGGAGGCCGCCCTGGGCGAGCGGCTCCAGCACGTCATCGTGGACAGCCGCGACAAGGGCCTGGAGCTGGTGGAGTACCTGAAGGGCCACGCGGAAGGGCGGGGCACCTTCCTGCCCGTGCCCACCGGGGACGTGCTCCGCGCCGTGGTGGAGCCGGACCTGTCGCGCCCGGGCGTCCTCGCGCACGCGCTGCGCGAGGTGTCCTGCGAGCCCGCCCTGGAGCCGGTGATGCGGCTGCTCTTGGGCGACGTGGTCATCGTCCAGGACCTGCTCGCCGCCCGCGAGTACGCGGAGGCCACCCCCGTGCCCTGCACGCTGGTGACGCTGGAGGGCGAGGTGTTTCGCGCCGACGGCACCATCACCGGCGGTGAGCGCGAGGGCGCGGCGGTGGGCGCGCTCCAGAAGAAGCGCGAAATCGCGGAGCTGGCGTCCGAAGTGGCCCGCGTGGAGGAGCGCTACAACGAGATCTTGACCCGCCACTACACGCTCCAGAAGCAGATGGGGCAGGCGGAGGCCGTCCTCAAGGGCCTGGGCAAGGAGCAGCACGCGGAGGAGGTCAACCTGGCCAGCCAGGAGAAGGACCTCCACAAGGCGAGCGAGGACCTGTCCAAGGTGCGCGAGCGGCTGCGCGCGCTGGAGGGCGAGGAGGGGCAGCTCGCCCAGAGCCACACCGCGCTCACCAACGAGGAGGAGTCCAGCCGGGGCGAGGTGGCCCACGGCCAGGCGGACCGCGAGGCGCGCGAGGAGCGCGTGCGCCAGTACGCCGGGGAGCTGGAGGGCCTGCGCCAGCGCGCGGACACGGCGGCCTCGGACCTGATGGGCCTGCGCGTGAAGGTGGCCGCCGGCAGCGAGCGCGGCGAGTCCGCGCGCAAGGAGCTGGAGAGCCTGGTGGCGCAGCGCCGGGACATGGAGGCGCGCACCAGCCGCCTGCAGGGTGCGTCCACGGAGGGCCGCGCCAAGGTGGAGGCGCTGGAGCGCCGCCTGGCGGAGCTGGAGGCCACCCGGGAGCAGCGGGCGGAGGAGCACCGCGTGGCCGCGGAGGCCCTGGAGACGCGCCGCGCGGCGTACACCAGCGCCACCGCGGAGGTGCGCGAGCAGGACACGGCCTTCCGCGAGCTGCGCGGCCGGCTGGATGAGCTGATGCAGGGCCTGTCCCAGATTTCGCTGCGCGAGCGCGAAATCGCCCTGGAGCTGGAGCACCTGGCCGCCGGCATCCGCGAGCGCTACCAACTGGAGCTGGCGACGGAGCTGCACCAGTACCACCTGCTGCCCACGCTCTCCGCGGAGGTGGAGGGGGAGCTCAAGGACCTGCGCGCGCAGGTGGAGAAGATGGGGGAGATCAACCTCACCGCCATCGACGAGCACGCGGAGCTGTCCAAGCGCTTCGACTTCCTGTCCGCGCAGCGCCAGGACCTCCAGGCGTCCATCAGCCAGTTGCGCGAGGCCATCGTCCGCATCGACGCGACGAGCCGCGAGCGCTTCAAGCAGACCTTCGACGTGGTGAACGACAAGTTCCAGGCCATCTTCCCGCGCCTGTTCGGCGGCGGCCGGGCCAGCCTCGTGCTCACCCAGGAAGGGCCCAACGGCGAGCCGGGCGTGGAGATCGTCGCCCAGCCGCCGGGCAAGAAGCTCCAGAGCGTGAACCTGCTGTCCGGCGGCGAGAAGGCGCTCACCGCCGTGGCGCTCATCTTCGGCATCTTCCTCATCAAGCCGACGCCCTTCTGCCTCCTGGACGAGGTCGACGCCCCGTTGGATGAAGGCAACGTGGGCCGCTACAACGACATGGTGAAGGAGATGAGCAGCCAGTCGCAGTTCATCCTCATCACCCACAACAAGCGCACCATGGAGATCGCCGACACGCTGTACGGCGTCACCATGGAGGAGCCCGGCATCTCCAAGCTCGTCAGCGTGAAGATGCGCGAGGCCTCCGCGCACAACGACGACAAGGTCCCCGCCGCCTCGTAGCGCGGGGCAGGTGAAGCTGGAAAGAAGACGGGCGCCCCGGGAAGTTCCCCGGAGCGCCCGTTTCATTTCCAGCCGCCCGCTTCACGCGGGCGGCCATGCCCTGCGCCTACTTCTTCTTGGCGGGGGCGTTGTAGCTCTTCTTCGGGCACGCACCCTGGTCCGCGGCCAGACGCTGCTGGGCGGCCGACAGGTCCTTCTGGGTGTTGCTGAGGGCCTCCTGGCTGGCCGTCTCCACCGGGGCCCAGCCCTCCTCCTTGGCCTTCAGCTCCTGCACCAGCGCGAGCGTCGTCTGGTCCACCGTCTCCTGCGCCTTGAGCGCGGACACCCAGGCGGTGGCGGACTCCACCAGCGCGTTGCACTTGGCGGACAGCTCGTCGAAGAGCCGGTAGTCCTTCGTCTTCGAGTACTTCTGCACGACGGCGTCATACGTATCCGCCGCGTTGGTGCGCGCGCCGAAGGAGATGGCGGACGCGGCGGCGGACTGGGTGCGCGCCAGCTCCAACTGGAAGAAGCGCAGCTCCGGCGGCAGGCTGGCGGAGGCCTCCACCGGGGCCTGGGAGTTGAAGAACACGAAGCGGTAGGGGAACTTCAGCTCGGTGCTGGACTTCGCGGGCGTCGCCGCGACCTTCGCCTGCAGGCACGAGGCGAGCTGGTCGCCCTCGGTGCTGCCGGAGGGCTTGAAGACGACCTCCGCGGGGTTGCCCTGGCCCTTCATGATGTGGATGTCGGCGGCCAGCACCGGCGGCGTGGAGGCCTTGAAGCCGTTGAAGCACTCGCACCAGCTCTTCTCCGCCAGGCGCACCGTGCCGGAGAAGTCAGAGCCGTCGTTGATGCCCATCGTGACGGAGGGGTTGTTGGCGTTGGAGTGGTCGAAGTCGTACGTGGCCTCCACCGGCTTGGCGTCCGCCGCCAGCGGCGCGGGCTTCACGCGCGTGTCCAGCACCTGCTGGATGCACTGCTGGCCGGCCGGGCTGAGGTTCTCCCCGGTGATGGCGTGCGTGCCGCCCTGGGCGTTGACGGTCGTCTTCACCGTCACCTTGGTGCTGGCCGCGGGGCCGCGGTTCGCGGGGTCCACCAGGCACTCCAGCACGTTCGGGCGGACGCTCAGGAGCGCGCCCACGAGGACGCCCTCGTTCGCGGGGGAGGGCAGCTCCTGGTCGCGCGGGAAGCAGGACGCCAGGTCGAACGGAGGCTGGTTGGTGATGCGCAGGCGCTCCTCCTTCGACAGCGGCTTCTGACCATCGGCGGGGGCGTCACCGGTCTTCTGCGTACCGGCACAGGCGGCGGTGAGGATGACGGAGGCAACGGCGAGACGTCGCATCATGGTGAGGGGTTCTCCCGGTTTGGAGCGTGTGGGGACTGGGACTGCGCAGGGGCACTCACTTCTCCAGGCCCTCGGCGTTCTTGAGGTCCTTGAGACGAAGCCCGTTCTTCTTCAACAGACGGTAGAGACTCTGCATGGAGAGGCCCGTGCGCTGCTCGGCGGCCTTCATGTCGAAGGCCACCTCGCGCATGATCTCCGCGAAGTACAGGCGCTCGAAGTCCGCGAGCACCCGGTCCTTCGCCTCGTGGTACGGCATGCCGCTGACGATGGCGGCCACGTTGGTGGCGGGCTCGGCCCCCTCCGCGCGCTTGGGCGTGTGCGCCAGGAAGTCCAGCCAGCTGGTGTTGCCCGTCTCCTGCATGAGGGCGCCGCGCTCCAGCACGTTGCGCAGCTCGCGCACGTTGCCCGGCCAGTCGTAGCCTTCGAAGAGCGCGAGCGTCTGCGGCGTCAGCTCCAGCGCCGCCTTCATGCCGCGCGACAGGGCCTGCGACAGGGTGGGGATGTCGTCGCGCCGGGTGCGCAGGGGCGGCAGCCGCACGCGCGCCACCGCGAGCCGGAAGTAGAGGTCCGCGCGGAAGCGGCCCTGGCGCACGTCCTCCTCCAGGTTGCGGTGCGTGGAGGCGATGACGCGCACGTCCACCGCCACGGGCTGGCCGTCCAGCGACGGCACCTCGCGTGTCTCCAGCACGCGCAGCAGCTTGCCCTGCACGGACAGGGGCAGCTCGCCCACTTCATCCAGGAAGAGGGTGCCGCCGCGCGCCGCCTCGAAGATGCCGCGCGCGCCCTTGTCCTCGTGCTCCCCGGCGCGCAGCCCGCCGAACAGCTCGCGCTCCGCCTTCTCCTCGGAGATGAGGTTGCAGTCGACGACCTTGAAGGCCCCGTGGCGGCGCAGCGAGTGCTGGTGCACCGCGCGGGCGGCCAGCTCCTTGCCGGTGCCCGTCTCGCCTTCGAGCAGCAGGTTCATGTCCTCGCGCGCGATGCGGCGCAGCTCCGTGAACACCCAGCGCATCTTCTCCGAGCTGCCCACCAGCTGCCCGAAGGACTCCGTGCCGGTGACCTCCACCTCCGTCGCGCGGGCGGCCAGCTTCACCGCGAGCTTCGTCTTGCCCAGCTCCATCTTGTCGCCGCTGGTGACGAAGGCCTGGAGCACCCGGCGGCCATCGAGGAACGTGCCGTTGCGGCTGCCCAGGTCGCGCAGCAGCAGGCCCTGCGGCAGCCGCTCCACCTCCAGGTGACGGCGGCTCACCGTCGGGTCGCTCAGCACCAGGTCCCCCGCGGCGTCGGAGCCCACGCGGACCAGGGAGTCCCGGGTGGTGACCTTCTTGCCCTTGTCCGGACCCCCCACCACCTCCACCGTCCACTCATGGAGGGGAACGCGCGTGGACTGCCCTTCGCGCTCCGCCTGGACGGTTTCCGTGACATCCGGTCTGTCAATCATGATCCCTGACCCCTCGTCGCACGGGTCGCGGGGGGCAGAAGCACCCCTCCCCGCCCTCGTCCCGCCTGTTTAGGGGGGACTGGACACAGGGGGCAAGAGGAAGAAGTGGCCTCGGAATCGTCCGTTGAAGGTGAAGACAGAAGGGCGGCGGCCCCGCGCCCCACCGGGGACGTCGTGTCGCCTCCCTCCGTGCCCGTGCGCGTCAGTACTTCGCGGGTGCGTCGCTCGCGGGGAACGACTCCTTGGACTGCTCATCCACGGAGTCGTCATCCGGGCCGCCGCCGGACCTGACGCTGGCGTTCGTCGGGCTCCGCACCTCGCGCGCCGAGCCCGCCTTGCCCTTGCCCTTCGCGGGCGCGCGGCCGGTGCCGGCCTGCGCGTTCACCATGCGCGCGCCCAGCAGGTTCTTGGCGCGCTCGGCCAGGTTGCGCTGCTCGTCCTGCCAGTCGCGGAACAGCTGCGCCAGCTCCTGGTCGCCCGCGGCCTCCGCGTCGCGCAGGTACTGCTCGCTCACCGACGCGCCCTTGAGCAGGTGGTAGAGCGTGCTGATGAGGTCGTGGTGCTCGTCCCGGGTGCCCGTGGTTTCCTGTCCGCCCGCCATGTGTTCCTCCCGTGAGATGGGTGGATGCTCCATGGCGGGAAGGTAGGCACGGCGGCGGGCGACGACGCCCCCAAGCCGGGGCCCGGTCGCCCGCCTGCCCTCAGGCGCTCAGCATCGGGTCCAGCTTCTTCTGCTTGTCCAGCTCCGCCAGGTCGGAGTACCCGCCCACGTGCGTGTCCCCGATGAAGATCTGCGGCACGGTGCGCTGGCCGCCGCTCATCTCCACCAGCTTCGCGCGCGCGTCGTCGTCCCCGGTGACGTCCACCTCGGTGTAGTCCACGCCCTTGCGCTTGAGCAGGTCCTTCGCGCGCACGCAAAAGCCACAATAGGTCGTCGTGTAGATCTTCACGGGCTTCACGGAATCCTCCTTCAAGGGCTGTGAGTCCTACGTCGTTCCAGATGCCAAAAGTAAGGGCCGGTTGCGCGGCACGCCACGCCAGCGGGGCGTGCCTGGCCCCTTGAAACACGACGGCCCCCGGAACCCGAAAAGGGTGCCGGAGGCCACCGGGCTCAACCGATTCCCATCCCCGTGGAACGAAGGGGAGGGGAGGGCGACTACATGCCCATGCCGCCCATACCGCCCATGCCGCCCATGCCGCCCATGCCGCCACCGCCGCCGCCGCCCTTGTCGTCGTCCGCCTTCGGACGCTCGGCGACCATGGCCTCCGTGGTCAGCATCAGCGAGGCGACCGACGCGGCGTTCTGCAGCGCGGTGCGGCTCACCTTGGCCGGGTCGATGACGCCCGCGGCCAGCAGGTCCTCGTAGGTCCCGGTCGCGGCGTTGAAGCCGTAGGCGCCCGTGCCCTCCTTGACCTTGTTCACCACCACGCTGCCCTCCAGGCCGCCGTTGCCGACGATCTGACGCAGGGGCTCCTCGACGGAGCGGCGGATGATGTCCACGCCGGACTTCTCACCGTCCAGCAGCTTCAGGCCGTCCAGCGCCTTGAGGCAGCGGATGTAGGCGACGCCGCCGCCGGGCACCACGCCCTCCTCGACGGCCGCGCGGGTCGCGTTGAGCGCGTCCTCCACGCGGGCCTTCTTCTCCTTCATCTCCGTCTCGGTCGCGGCGCCCACGTTGATGACGGCCACGCCGCCCACGAGCTTCGCCAGGCGCTCCTGGAGCTTCTCGCGGTCGTAGTCGCTGGAGGTGTCCTCCACCTGCGTGCGGATCTGCTTCACGCGCGCTTCGATGGTCTCCTGCTTGCCCGCGCCGTCGACGATGGTGGTGTTGTCCTTGTCGATGGTGATGCGCTTGGCGCGGCCCAGCTGGTTGATGGTCAGCGTGTCCAGCTTGATGCCCAGGTCCTCGGCGATCATCTCACCGCCGGTGAGCGTCGCGATGTCCTCGAGCATGGCCTTGCGGCGGTCGCCGAAGCCCGGCGCCTTCACGGCGGCCACGTTCAGCACGCCGCGGATCTTGTTCACCACCAGGGTGGCCAGGGCCTCGCCCTCCACTTCCTCGGCGATGATCAGCAGGGGCTTACCGGCGCGCGCCACCTGCTCCAGGATGGGGAGCAGGTCCTTCATCGACGAGATCTTCTTCTCGTGGATGAGGATGAGCGGGTCCTGCAGGACGACTTCCATGCGCTCCGGATCCGTCACGAAGTACGGGGACAGGTAGCCACGGTCGAACTGCATGCCCTCGACGACGTCCAGGGTGGTCTCCAGGCCCTTGGCCTCTTCGACCGTGATGACGCCCTCCTTGCCGACCTTCTCCATCGCGTCCGCGATGATCTGGCCGATGGTGGTGTCACCGTTCGCGGAGATGGTGCCGACCTGGGCGATCTCCTTGTTGCCCTTGGTCGGCTTCGCCAGGACCTTCAGCTCGGCCGTGATGGCCGCGACGGCCTTGTCGATGCCGCGCTTGATGTCCATCGGGTTGTGGCCCGCGGCGACCAGCTTCGCGCCCTCGCGGAAGATGGCCTGCGCCAGCACGGTGGCCGTCGTGGTGCCGTCACCGGCCACGTCGGAGGTCTTGGACGCGACCTCCTTGACCATCTGCGCGCCCATGTTCTCGAACTTGTTCTCCAGTTCGATTTCCTTCGCCACCGTCACGCCGTCCTTCGTGATGGTGGGGGAGCCGAAGCTCTTCTCGATGACGACGTTGCGGCCCTTGGGCCCCAGGGTCACCTTGACCGCGTCGGCCAGGATGTTCACGCCGCGCAAAATGGCGTCGCGCGCGCGCACTTCAAAAATGATGTCTTTCGCCATGGTCTGAATCCTCTAGAAGTGGAAGGTGGAAAAGGGTGCGGCGGGCTTCACTTCTCGATGATGCCCAGCACGTCCTCTTCGCGGAGGATCAGGTGATCCTCGCCGTCCAGCTTGATCTCCGTGCCCGCGTACTTGCTGAAGAGGATGGTGTCGCCGGCCTTGATGTCCATGGCGCGCACCTTGCCGTCCTCCAGCACCTTGCCGTTACCGACGGCGACGACCTTGCCCTCGAGGGGCTTCTCCTTGGCCGTGTCGGGGATGAAGAGGCCGCCCTTGGTCTTGTTCTCCTCGGCGACGCGCTTGATGATGAGCCGATCCTGCAGGGGACGAATCTTCATGGCTTGCTCCTGTGAACCACGGTCTGGCGGGCCGGATGGGGTCCGGTCCGGGAGGCCGCTGGGGTTGAAAAAGGGCCTGATGGCCGCCGGCTTTGGCACTCGCACCTCGTGAGTGCTAACGCCAGGTCGCGGCGGATAATAACCAGGGACTTCACCTCGTCAAGCGACGTCGGTCCTTGGGTGGGTGTGCCGCTAAACACCCGTCCCGCCTGCACTTTTCCCGGAAGATTCCCCACCCGCCACGCCTGCCCGGCAGGGCACCTCCGCTGTCGTCGGGTTGGCACTCGCCTGGGCCGAGTGCCAGCGTAAGTCCTTGATAAGACTTGGGGACGCTTTGCCGGCGCGGGACGACGTGACTACGCTTGCTCGCAGAGCCCCCTGGAGGTCGTGGGCGACTTCCAGGCACCCTCGGGAGGTGTGGTCGATGAGCGGACTGGTGACGTCCTCTTCCTCGCTGAAGGAGTTCTTCCGGGACCTGCTGCTGGAAGTCACGGCCCGGCAGCGGGTGGCCCTGAACGCGTCCACCGAGTTCTACCTGGTGAACCTGCTGGCGGAGTTCGCGGCCTCGGACAAGCTGTTCAGCCGTGACGCGGAAGGCCGGCGGGAGCATGAGCCCCTGGCGGAGCTGTACCACCGCGCGCTGCAGCAGGAGCGCGAGGAGCGCATCCGCACGCTGCGGCGGCTGGGCGACGTGTCGCTCTACAAGGTGGGCTTCTTCTCCGGCGCGCTGCAGCAGGGGATGGTGGGCCCGGACTACTACATCCAGATGGGCGGGGCCGCGTATGGCCAGGTGGCGGAGCTGGTGCCCGCGGGCGGCTTCACCGGCGTGTACCGGGAGCTGTGCGACAAGTTCCGTTCGCTGGCGGAGGTGCTGGAGGAGATCAGCGCCCGGGGGCTGGTGAGCGCGGGGCCCGCGGGGGCGCTGCGCGTCTACGAGTCCTGGGTGCGCACCGGCAGCGACAAGCTGGAGCGCGTGCTGGTGGACGCCGGCTGGGTGCCGCGCAAGGGGCCGCTTGCGAACTGACGCGGAGCAACCCCCCGTGCTGGTGGGGCGGCTGCAGGCGCACCTGGAGGCCATCTACGGCTTCCGGTGCGAGGCCCGCGCGGAGTCCTTCGTGGTGGGCTCGGAGGCCGCCGCGCTCCTGGGCGGCACCGGGCGCGCGCCGGAGGAGCTGCTGGTGCTGGAGGCCCAGGGCGGCCTGGAGCTGGCGCTCTACCTGTCCCCGGCGCTGCTGGCCCGCCTGGAGCGCTACGACGCGAGCCCCGTGGGCTCCGTGCTGGATGGCGACCTGGACGGCTACTGCCAGGTGACGGAGGGGGTCAGCCACTTCCTCTACGTCGCGCACACGGCGCACTACGAGCGCACGGTGTCGCTGCTGGAGCTGGAGGCCCAGGCGGAGGTGGACAAGTTCGTGGTGTGCCTGCTGCACCGCTGGGGCGAGGGCGTCGTCGGGTGGGCCCGGGAGCTGCTCCAGCGCCTCTTTGATCGCGTGGCGTACCAGCCCCGGCTGTCGGCGGAGGAGCGCTGGCGCTACGAGGAGGCGAACCGCGTGTCCCGCCGCTTCTGCGCGCGGCTGATGGAGCACGTCGTGGGCCGGCGGTTGGATCGGCTCCTCGGCGACCTGCGTTATGCGTACCGTCTGGGCGCGGAGGCCAAGCTGCGCCACTTCGCGCACGGCGGTTGATGGCCCGGCCGCCGTCCGCTTCGGGTAGGGTGGGGCCATGCCGCGCGAGGCATCCTCAGGAGGCATCGTCATCCGGGCCAGCAGCGCCGGCACCTGGGAGGTGGTGGTCATCCGTCCGCACGGACGTCACCTGTGGGCGCTGCCCAAGGGACACGTGGACCCGGGGGAGACGCCGGAGCAGACGGCCCACCGCGAGGTGCGGGAGGAGACGGGCCTGTCCGTGGCGCTGCTCGCGCCGCTGGGGGAGATCCGCTACGTCTACCAGTTCCGGGGGCAGCGCATCTTCAAGCGCGTCCACTTCTTCCTCTTCCGCTACGAGGCGGGGGAACTGGGGCCGCTGCCGGGGCCGCGCGTGGAGGTGGACGAGGTGCGCTGGCTGCCCCTGGAAGGGCTCATCCCCGCGCTGGGCTACAAGGGGGAGAAGGCCGTCGCCGGCCGGGCGCTGCGCTGGATGCGCGCCCAGGGCCTGGCGTCCTCGGCCTCTTCCGCGCCCGGAGCCCCTCCCCTGACGGGGGAGGGAACCGGGGTGAAGCGGGAAGGCTGAAGCCTACTTCTTGGCTTCCTCGGCGGTGTACTTGCCGGAGAGCGCCTCGCGCACGTCGCGGTCGAACTTCACGCGCTGGGTGGCGACCTCGCGCAGCGCGAGCACGGGCGGCTTGTTCTTGGACGTCTCCAGGATGGGCCGGGCGCCGGCCATCAGCTGGCGCGCGCGCTTGGCGCCCAGCAGCACCAGCGCGAACCGGTTGTCCACGTACGGGAGGCAGTCTTCAACGGTAACGCGAGCCATGGAACATCCTTCTTGGCGTGGGAGCCGGTGGAAGCCTCTGAACCTAAAGAGCACCCCCGGGCGAGTCAAGGAAGGATGGTGCGCCCCTCCGCCGCCCACCAGCCGACGCTCCCAGCCCCCTGTTGTTCGCTAACCCACGTCTGATTCTCAACTTCCGGAATTTGAGATGGGAGCCCTCAACGGATCGCCGGAGGTGCGTTTTCCGAGGGAGGAATGGGACGCCAGGGTGGGTCCCGGTCGCCCCCATGTGCCCCGGGATTCCCGGGGGTGGGGTTCACGAGAGGAGGTCCCGCATGAGCGCAGTGGAGTCCTGCGGCGCCGGCCATCCCCGGTGCGTGTCGGGCGGGTGGGGGGCGTCATGGAGGGGGAGGCCGTGAACGGGCCGGTGCTGGTGACGGGGCCCACGGGCAACGTGGGGCGGGCGGTGGTGCGGGCGCTCCTGGCGGAGGGGGTGGCGGTGCGGGCGGCGGTGAAGTCGCCGGAGCACACCGTGGCGCTCCTCAAGGAGATGGACGGGGACGTGACGCCGGTGCCGCTGGACTTCCTGCGCCCGGAGACGTTCCTGCCCGCGCTGGAGGGCGTGCGCGGCGTGTTCCTGATGCGTCCGCCGGCCATCGCCCACGCGGAAGGCACCCTCAACGCCTTCGTGGACGCGGCCGTCACGCAGGGCGTGAAGCAGGTGGTGTTCCTGTCCATGGCGGGCGCGGAGCGCAGCGCGTGGGCGCCGCACCACGCGGTGGAGGAGCACCTGAAGCGCTCGGCGCTGGGGTGGACGCTCCTGCGCCCGGCCTTCTTCGCGCAGAACCTGGGGGACGCGTACCGCGAGGACATCCGCCAGGACGGCCGGCTCTACATGCCCGCGGGCCACGGCAAGGTGGCCTTCGTGGACGTGCGCGACGTGGGCGAGGTGGCGGCGCGGGCGATGCTGGACACGTCCCTGCGAAACCGCGCGTTCACGCTCACCGGCCTGGAGGCGGTGACGTTCGACGAGGTGGCGTCGGTGCTGTCGGAGGTGCTGGGCCGGCCCATCCGCTACGTGCCCGCGTCGGTGCCCGGCTACGTGCGCCACCTGCACCAGCGGCGGCTGTCCTGGGGCCAGCTGGGCATGCAGACGCTGATGCACGTGGGGCTGCGCTTCGGCAAGGCGGAGCAGGTGGACCCCACGCTCACGAACCTCCTGGGGCGCCCCACGCGCACGGTGCGCCAGTACATCGAGGACCACGCACCGCTGTGGCGCTGAGCCGCGTCAGGTGTACCAGAGCGCCCACAGGATGAGGGCGCCCTGCAGCGGCAGCCGCAGCCAGAGCAGCGCCCTGGGAATCTTCCGGAACTGCTCCGGGTGCAGCGCCATGTGCAGGTTCGCGGGGAACACCGCCACGAACAGCGCGACGAGCCCCCAGGCGGCCAGCCGCGTCGTCTGGGGCACCACCAGCAGCACGCCGAGCAGCACCTCCGCCACGCCGCTGAGCAGCACCAGCTCCCGGGGGTACGGGAGGTAGGGCGGCATGATGCTCATGAACATGCGCGGCTTGCGGAAGTGGGCCACCCCCGCGACGACCATGAACAGCGCGAGCACGAACTGGAGGAGGAGCTTCACGGTCATGGCTACTTTCCGGCGAAGGCCTCCCCGACGATGGCGCGCGCCTCCTGGACGATGGTGTCCAGGTGCGCCTGGTCGCGGAAGCTCTCCGCGTAGATTTTGTAGACGTCCTCGGTGCCGGAGGGGCGCGCGGCGAACCAGCCGTTCTCCGTCGTCACCTTGAGGCCGCCCAGGTCCGCGTCGTTGCCCGGGGCGCGCGTGAGGCGCTGCGTGATGGGCTCGCCCGCCAGCGACGTGGCCTTCACCGCGTCGGGCGACAGCTTCTTGAGCACGGCCTTCTGCGCGGGCGTGGCCGGCGCGTCGATGCGCGTGTACAGCGGCGCGCCGAACTTCTGGGCCAGCTCCTGGTAGTGCTCGCCGGGGTCCTTGCCGGTGCGCGCCAGGATTTCGGCCGCGAGCAGGTCCAGGATGATGCCGTCCTTGTCGGTGGTCCACACGGTGCCGTCGGTGCGCAGGAAGGACGCGCCCGCGCTTTCCTCGCCGCCGAAGCCCAGCGAGCCGTCCAGCAGCCCGTCCACGAACCACTTGAAGCCCACCGGCACCTCCACCACGCGGCGGCCCAGGTCCTTCGCCACGCGGTCGATGAGGCTGCTGCTCACCAGCGTCTTGCCCACCGCCGCGTCCTGCTTCCAGCCCGGGCGGTTGCGGAACAGGTAGCCGATGGAGACGGCCAGGTAGTGGTTGGGGTTCATCAGCCCCTGGCTGCGGGTGACGATGCCGTGGCGGTCGGAGTCCGTGTCGTTGCCGAACGCCAGCGCGTACTTGTCCTTGAGCTGCACCAGGTTCGCCATCGCGTACGGCGACGAGCAGTCCATGCGGATCTTCCCGTCATGGTCCGCGGGCATGAAGCCGAACGTGGGGTCCACCTTGCGGTTCACCACGGAGATCGACAGCTTGTAGCGATCCGCGATGGGGTCCCAGTAGTCCAGGTTGGAGCCGCCCAGCGGATCCGCGCCCAGCTTCAGCTTCGCGTCCCGGATGGCGTCCACGTCCACCACGTTCGCCAGGTCCTTGACGTACGGGGTGATGAAGTCGTGCTCCTTCACCGTGCTGCTGCCGCGCGCCTTCTCGTAGGTGACGCGGCGGACGTCCTTGTTGCCGGCGGCCATCAGCTCATTGGCGCGGCGCTCCACCAGGGACGTGACGGTGGTGTCGGCGGGGCCGCCGTTGGGCGGGTTGTACTTGATGCCGCCATCCTCCGGCGGGTTGTGGGACGGGGTGATGACGATGCCGTCCGCGAGCCCGCTCGTGCGGCCCCGGTTGTACGTGAGGATGGCGTGGGAGATGACTGGCGTGGGCGTGGCGCCGTCGGTGTAGCGCACCTCGACGCCGTGGGCGGCGAGCACCTCCAGGGTGGTGCGCTGGGCGGGCTCGGAGAGGGCGTGGGTGTCCATGGCCAGGAACAGCGGGCCGTCGTAGCCCTGCTGCTTGCGGTACTCGCACAGGGCCTGCGCCACCGCGAGGATGTGCGCTTCGTTGAAGCTCCGGCGCGCGGCGCTTCCGCGGTGGCCGGAGGTGCCGAAGGCGACGCGCTGCTCGGCGACGGACGAGTCCGGCACGTCGGAGGCGTACTGCCTGCGCAGCTTCTCGGGGTTGATCAGCAGGTCACGCGAAAGGGGCTTGCCAGCGGAGGGATGGGCCATGACCGGGCCACACTAGCCGTGCGCGCCCTGGGATGGGGAGGCGAAGTCACGCCCCCTGTCCATCCCCGCACCCGGCCCGCGCGCTTCGTCCAATAGCGGGCGGGAGCGCGTATCGGCCGGACGGGGGGCGCGCGTCCGGTAGCCGTCAGCGGGCCACGGCGACGGAGGCCGTGGGGGCCGTGGGCGGCATGGCCTCCGGGGCGGGGGGCTCGTCCTCCACGGGTTGGGCCGCGTGCTCGGGCAGGAACGTCAGCAGCACCAGCGCGGGGATGGCCGCCGCCGCGGTGAAGGCGAAGAACGTGGGCCACCCCATCCACGTGGCCAGGTAGCCGGACACTGAACCGATGAGCCGGTTGGCGATGGTGCCCAGCGCGGACAGCAGCGCGTACTGCGTGGCGCTGAAGCTCTTGTGGCACAGCGACATCACGAAGGCCGCGAACGCCGTCACGCCCAGGCCCGTGCACACGTTGTCCACGGTGATGGCGGCCGCGAGCATCAGGTCGTTCTTGCCCACCAGCGCCAGCGCCAGGAAGGCCAGGTTGGTGAGGCCCTGCGCGGCGCCGAAGATGAAGAGCGCGCGGCGCATGCTGAGCTTCACCATCAGCACGCCGCCCAGCAGGCCGCCGCCGATGGTGGCGAGCATGCCCAGCGTCTTGCTGAGCGCGCCAATCTCCGTGTTGGAGAACCCGAGCTCGATGTAGAACGGCGTCACCATGCTGGCGGCGATGGCGTCCCCCAGCTTGTAGAGCACCAGGAACGCGAGCACGCCCAGCGCGTACTCGCGCCGGAAGTAGTCCACGAAGGGCTTCACCACCGCGTCCAGCAGGTTGCGCGGAGGCCGCACGCTCTGGGGCTCCGGGGCAAGCAACGTGGCCACCACGCCCACGCCCATGAGCAGGCCCATCACGTAGTACGTCCTGGACCAGCCAAGCTGATCCGACAGGACGAACGCGAGTCCACCCGCGACGAGCATGCCCAGCCGGTAGCCGGTGACGTACAGGGAGTTGCCCAGCCCGCGCTCCTCCAGGGTGAGGATGTCCGTGCGCCACGCGTCCGCGACGATGTCCTGGCTGGCGGACAGGAACGTCACCACCACCGCCATGCACGCCATCGCGATGGGGGCGTCCTTCGGGTTGACGAGCCCCATGGCGGCGATGGCGCCCATGAGCAGCACCTGCGTCAGCAGCATCCACCCGCGCCGCCGGCCCAGGAAGGGCAGGGTGTAGCGGTCCATCAGCGGCGCCCACAGCACCTTGAACGTGTAGGGCAGCGCCACGAGGCTGAAGATGCCGATGGTCTTGAGGTTCACCCCCTCGTTCTTCATCCACGCGGACAGCGTGACCCCGGTCAGCCACAGGGGGAGGCCGGACGCGAAGCCGACGGCCATCAGGAGCCAGATGCGCCGGCTCTTCAAGACGGTGAGAAGCGAGGAATTGGGCATGGAGGGCGCGGGAGAACAGCCGCCAGCATAGAGAATCCGTCCCGCGCGTCACCTGCCAACGGCCAGGGAATGTCCGCCCGGCTGCTGTCCGGGCACCGGCCCGGGCGGTTTTCGCTACGGCCCCAGCGCGGACACGTCCGGGCAGGAGGCCGCGTCTCCCTCGGTGGGGTTGAGGAAGTCCCAGTTGCGCTGGAGGAAGGTGATGCGCGTCGCCGCGTCCCAGCACTCGGTGTACTTCGCGCCCTTCGCGTCGCCCTCCAGGATGGTCAGCACCAGCTTGCCCCGCCCATCCGGCGTCCAGCGCGCCAGGATGTCCAGCGTCTCCAGGGGCCCGCCGGGGATCAGCTCCTGGCCCGGCAGCCGGAAGGCCATCTCCCCCAGCCCCTCCGGCACCTGGCGCGACGCATAGCGCGTGAGCGGCAGCGCTGCCCCCGCGCCCGTGAAGAGCAGCTCCACGCTCGTGGGCCGCGCCTTCGTCTGGTAGCGGATGTCCAGCCGGTCCAGCGCGGTCGCCTCGCGCGTGTCGAAGCCGTTCGCGCGCGCCGCCTTCAGGTCCAGCGCGAGCGCGCCCGTGCCCTTGCGGATGCCGCCGTCCGCCTTGAAGGTGCCGGGCAGGTAGGTCCACCACCCGTCCTCGCCCGCGCCCCGGGGGCGGAACTGGAGGCGGTAGGCGAAGTCGGTGCCCTGGCGCTCCATCACGAGCCGCAGCTCGTGGCCGGGGTGGTCGTCCGCGGGGAAGGGGCCCCAGATGCGGCGGTCGGTCTCGCGCATGGTGGGGGGCAGTCCGCGGAACAGCTCCAGCAGGGTGAGCAGGGCGTCCACGCTGGCGTTGAACTGCGTGCCCACTTCGTAGGCCTGGACCGCGAGCGCGGACGTGCCGCCCAGCACCTGGAAGGCCAGTCCGTTCCTGCGCGTGCCGGTTCCCTGGCCGGTGCGCGTGGCGGAGTCCGGCAGCATCGCGGCCAGGTCCTTTCGCTGGGGCAGGGCGTTCTGGAACTCCAGGTCGTCGTTGGAGAAGTCGCCGCCGCACGCGACCGCGAGGAGGCAGAGGAGGGCAAGAACCCGGTTTCGCATCGCGTGCTCCCTCATGGCGCGTACGTGAGGAGCGCCGCCAGTTCCCAGTAGCCCAGGGACCGCTGCGCATCGACGGTGTATTGGAGGTACTGCGCCCGACCCCGGGTGGTGAGGTGGAGCCGGCGCGTGAGCTGGAATCTGGCGCCGGCCACCAGGCCCGGTGACACCATGGCGAAGCGTTGATCCGGGAACGCCGCGTCCTCGAACTGGCGGCCCAGGATGAGGTACGCCAGCCGGCCGCCCACGAACGGTGAGACGCGGCCCAGGGGCCACTCGGTGGTGAGGCTCGTTCCCAGGTTCACCACGGAGTAGCGGTACGCGGGCCCCGCGAGCGTGGGCAGCGCGAGGACGCTGCGCGTGCCGCCCATGGAGGCGTCGAAGCCCCAGACCCAGTCGCGCCGGAAGTAGTCGTGCAGCTCGGCCTCCGCGCCGAACAGCGGCACGGAGAGGAAGAGCGACTGGCGCGTGGCCGCGTCGAAGAAGGACTGGTAGCCGCCCGTGAGGCCGAAGGCCCACCACGCGTCCTGACCCCTGCCGGCGCCCTTCACGGGGTCGTCGGAGAAGGGAGCGTCCTTGAGGCGCGGCTCCTCCAGCACCGTGGTCCGTCCGCGAGCCACCTCCACGTCACCGATGCGCAGCCTGTCGCTGAGCCGGCGCTTCACGCGGTAGGTGCCGGGGGCCAGGGCCACGCGGCGCTCCGTGTCCGCGGTCTTGTCCAGCTCCGCGACCACCAGTCCGCCCGGATCCACGAAGTAGTAGGCGCCCGCGGGCGCATGGCCGGGGACTACGAGTCCCTCGGCGCTCGCGCGCAGGTCGGTGAGGACCAGGTCTCCGTTGCCCGCCAGGTCGTAGCTGAACGTGGGGTGCTGCGGGCCGGCGCTGCTGTCGGCGGTGTCCGCGACGGTGCGGGCGTAGGCGTGCGAATACGCCTCGAAGAGCGTCACCCGACCGTCGCCGCTGCGGTCCGCGTCGCCGAGCAGGCCGCTCGCCAGGTGGTGGGAGAAGTAGCTGCCGCCCAGCGCGTCCGACTCCTGCGAGTCCTCGTCCGCCGCGCTGGAGGTGAGGATGACGACGCCCCGGGCATCGCGGGCGGCGCCGGACTCCACGTCGAACGCGGGCGCCCTGCGAGCGCCCTTGGTCCGCGTGAGCGCGCCGGAGCGGCACGAATCCAGGATGGCGATGCGGATGTCCACGGCCGCATCCGCCAGCCGGCGCTTGAGCGCGTCGAAGGCGAGCCGCGAGTCACCCAGGCGCAGGGCTCCGTCCTTCGCGTGGCCGGAGTAGTAGACGAACAGCGCGGTGCGCTCCCCGCGCGTCCGGGCCGCGCGCGCCCGCTGCTCCAGCTCCGACAGGGCGGTGAGGAAGTCCTTCGCGTCGTCGTCCAGGAGGAGCTTCGCGTCGGACGGGGCCACGCCGCCCAGTCGCGTGAGCAGGTCGTGCATCTTGCGCGCATCGTCACGCGCGTAGCTCAGGGGCCGGGTGTCACTGCCCCCCGTGTCGTTGCCGGCGATGAGCGCGAAGCGGCGCAGCGTGTCCGCGTGCGCGGCGGTGGACAGCAGCGCGAACGCGAGCGCCAGCCCTCCCGCCCAGGCACGGGCCGGGACGAGGACCGCGGGCGCCAGGACGCGAAGCCCCGCGGGCCGTGCTGGCTTGGGAGCGCCACGCTGCACGGGCAGGTCGCTCATGGCTTGAGCAGGATCCACTGGGTCTGCTCGCCCGCGACGTCCAGTGGGGCCATGCGCGTGACATCCCGTCCGGCCGCCGCGAAGGACCTCCGCGCCGCGTCGCTCAGGGCGTCCATCGACACGGGCGCATCCGTCAGCACCAGCACCACGCGCTCCGCACCCGCGCCGGTGAACTCCACGCTCTCCGGCAACCAGTGCTGCCCCGCGCCCGGCTCCACCGCGAGGCTGTCCCCCGACTCCGGATACAGCGGCGTCACCTCGCCTTGCGCATCCACCGACAGCGCCGCCACGTAGCGGTGCGACGCTGGCGTGTAGCCCAGCCGCACGCGCTCACCGGGCCGCAGGGCCTCCGGCGCGTCCACGCTCGCCACGCGCTGTGGTTCCACACCGCCACCGATGCGAAGCTCCGCGCCCGCGCCGCCCTTGAGCCGGTTGCCCGTCACGGGCCGCGCCACCGTGCCGGACGCCCCACCGGTCTCCAGCAGCGGACGCGCCAGCACCAGCACGAAGACGGAGGCCGCCACCACCATCAGCGGCCTTGCCCATGCGGTCCGCTTCCCGGGCTCCGCCGAAGCCCTGGCCTGCCGGGCCAGCGAGCGCTCCACGCCCGCCTCGAAGCGCTCGAAGGGCACCTCCGCCTCGAACGCGGTCTGCTCCTCCGACAAGGACCGGAGCACGGCACCACACGCCTCGCACGCGTCGGCATGTTCCCGGGCGCGCAGGGCCTCCGGGGCGGGAAGCTCGCCGACGCGCAGGCGGCGCAATGTCCAGTTCGACTCGTGCGCGCTCATCGGACGTTCAGCTCCTCTCCACCCAGCCGTGCGAACTGCTCCAGCCGCTTGCGCACCGTGGGCACCGAACGCCCCAGCACCGCGGCCACCTCTTCCAGCGTCATCCCGTCCACGTGGTAGTGGATGGCCGCCGCCTGCGTCTCCGCGTCCACCCGCGCCAGCAGCTTGCGCACCAGGTCCCGCGTCTCCATCGCCTCCGCGCCACCGTGGCCCTCCGAACGGGCCGCCTCGTCCCGGGCGAACCACCGCCGCCACGCCGCCCCTTCCGAGCGCAGCTGGTTGAGACAGTGGTGCGTGGCGATCTTCATCAACCAGGTGAGCGGAGAGGCCTCCGCGCGGAACGAATCCCCGTGCACCAGCGCGCGGGCGAAGACGTCCTGCATCGCGTCCTCGGCCCGGCTCGCGTCCTTCAGCAGGTAGCGGCAGCGCTCCCGCACGCTGCCGCCGTACTTCACATACAAGTCGCGCAGGACGGCCCGCCGGTCCTGTTCAGGCCGGGGGGGCACCACCTTCAGGGCCAGCGGGGTTGGTCCGGTCACGTGCGGCGGGAGTCTACCGCGAGGCGCCTCACAGCGACGAGTACACCGCCGAGGTGAAGCTGCCGCAGGCCGTCTCCTCGCGGCCGTACCCCAGGGGCACGTCCGCGGCGAACTGGAAGTAGGTGCTCAGGAAGTTGGCGTCCCAGCACTCGTTGAAGGTGGCCGGAGCCTTCAGGTCGCCCTCCGACACCCGGACGTCCGCGCGGCCCGCGCCCGTCGCCGTCCAGCGGCTCTTGATGCTCACCCGCTCCAGCGCGGTGCGCTGCGAGTCCTTGTCGATGTCCTGACGGAACGCGAAGTCGAGCTCGCCGCCCGTGGACGTGGCCTTGTAGCGGTAGTCCCCGTCCATGCGCCGCTCCGGGTTCTTCTCGTCGCGCACCTGGCGGAAGTCCGCCTCCACCGTCGTCTCCGCCGTGGCGTTCAGGCGCGAGTAGCGGATCTCCGCCGTGCCCACGGTCTTCGGGTCCGCATCCGGCAGGCCGTGCGCCGCGTCCCAGTCGATGAACAGCTCGCCGGAGCCGTAGCCCCGCTGACGCTCGCCGTCCGCGTCCACCGTCACCGTCTGCGCGCCGGACAGCACCGCCTTGAAGGCGCTGTCCGGGTCCACCTTCGCCTTGCCGTCCAGCACCCAGGAGAACGACGCGTCCCCTGACTTCGTCACCGTCAGGCGCCACGTCGTGGGACTCAGCGCGTCCGTGTGCGGCCCCCACACGGCCTTGTTCTCCTCCAGCGTCGTCGGCGGGTGCTTGACGATCTGCTCGATGAGGGTGAGCACCCATGCCGTGCCGCCATTGACCGTCACCGCCGCGTTCACCGTCGCCTGGTAGTACTCGGACTTCTGTCCCTGGCCGAACATCGCGGAGGGGCCGCTCGACGTCAGGCCCTGACCGTCCTCCTTCGGCGCCTTCACCTGCATCATCTCCTTGGAGGGAAGGCCGTCCCGGAACGTGTCCTCGGAGGACCCGGCGTCGTCGCCGCAACCGGAGGCGAACAGCAGGGAGGCGGCACACAGCAGGCTCTTGCGCAGCATGGTGGGGTGTCCTTTCAGGGCCCGGCGTGCGGGCCGTGCGGCAGGGACTTCGCTCCCATGGACACAGGCCGTGCGAAAAACAGAAAGAGCGCTCGCTTGAAGCGAAAAGTTTCAATGAAACCCGCTGCTTGGAACCTGCTCGCCTGCTCTCCGGCCGCCCACGCCCGCCTGCCCGACAGCTGAAAGGGTGCATCCCTAGATTTCGCCCATGGAAAAACGACACCCGAACCATCCCGGGGACATGGGTACGGACGCCGCGCTGGCTGAGCGTGAGCGCGCGCCGGACGAAATCAACGCCCGCGCCAGAGCCGTCGGCCTGCTCCATGAGGCCGGGGTGCCCTTCGTGGTGGGCGGTGCCTATGCCTACGCCACCTATACCGGCATCTACCGCGACACCAAGGACCTGGACCTGTTCCCGCGCAAGGCGGACGCCATCCGCGCGCTGGAGGTCCTGGAGAAGGATGGGTGGCGCACCGAGCACCACGACGAGGTGTGGATCTACAAGGCGTACAAGGGCGACTACTTCGTCGACTTCATCTTCTCCTCCGGCAACGGCGTGGCGACGGTGGACGACGAGTGGTTCACCAACGCCAAGAAGGCCACCATCTTCGGCTACGAGTGCCTCATCGCTCCGGCCGAGGAGATGATCTGGTCCAAGGCCTTCGTCACCGAGCGCGAGCGCTATGACGGCGCGGACATCAACCACCTCATCCTCAAGGCGGGGCGGGAGATGGACTGGGACCGCATCCTCCGGCGCTTTGATCGCTACTGGGAGGTGCTGCTCAGCCACCTGATGATGTTCCGCTTCGCCTATCCCAGCGAGCGCGACATCATCCCCAACTACGTCATGACGGAGCTGATGAGCCGCACGCTCCAGACGGTGCGCGACGGCAGCTGGGACGAGCGCCTGTGCCGCGGCAACCTGGTGTCCAAGGTGAACTACCACGTGGACATCCACCACTGGGGCTTTGGGGACGGCAGGGCGTGGGACGAACAAGAACGACCCGAGGGGGACGTGCGTGGCGCGAGATCCGAGCTCGAAAATACGGCTGGCAGCGGTCGGTGACCTTCACTGTCGGGACGACCAGCACGGCCGCTTCCGTCACCTCGTCAAGCAGGTGAACGCTTCAGCGGACCTGCTGCTGTTGTGCGGGGACCTGACGGATCGGGGCATGCTGGAGGAGGGGAAGGTGCTGGCCGAGGAGCTGTCGGCCCTGCGCGTTCCCTGCGCCGCGGTGCTGGGCAACCACGACTACGAGCACGGGCAGGTGAAGGACATCTGCGCGGAGCTGTCGAAGGTGGGGGTGCACATCCTCGACGGGGACCACTTCATCTTCGAGAAGGTCCTCGGCGTGGCGGGCGTGAAGGGCTTCGGCGGAGGCTTCGGCAACGCGACGTTGCAGGCGTTCGGCGAGGGCCAGACGAAGTCCTTCGTACAGGAGGCCGTCACGGAGTCGCTCAAGCTGGAGGCGGCGCTCAGCCACCTGGACACGGAGAAGAAGGTCGTGATCATGCACTACGCCCCCATCCCGGACACGCTGGAGGGGGAGAACATCGAGATCCGCCCCTTCCTCGGGACGAGCCGCCTGTCGATGCCCATTGACCACTACGGCGCGGCCTACGTCTTCCACGGGCACGCGCACCACGGCGCACGCGAAGGCAAGACCAAGAGCGGCATCCCCGTGTTCAACGTGGCCATGCCGCTGCTCACCAAGTTCACGCCCGAGCAGCGCTTCGCCTTGATGGAGGTGTAGCGCTTCAAGGCGTGGCGGCGCCGCCGTCCGGACCTCCGGGGGGCGCGTCCTTCAGGTCCGCGGCGCTCGTGGGCAGCCCCGCCACGGCGCTCGCGGAGACCTCCAGCAGGTCCGGTCCGGAGCCCCGCGCATAGAGCCGCTCGTCCTGCTCCGGAACGGCATTCCCCAGCCACAGCCGCGCCAGCTCTCGCCCGTCCGCGTCGCGCAGCACCACGCTCCGGGACGCGGCGCCAATGCCGTAGCGCTCCCAGCGCTTCACGTTCGCCTCACCGAACGCGGCGGCCTTCAGCGACTCCAACGACCCCAGCAGCTTCACCACGCGGAAGTGCCGCGCGGGGCCGCCGTCGGGACCCTCGATGCGCCACGCGTCGGAGCCGCCCTCCGGGGACGCGCCGCGCGCCACGACCAGGGGCGCGGCCTTGCCGCCGGGATGGAACTCCAGGCGCCGCACGGCCTCGCGCGGGAAGTTGAGCACGCGCCGGTCCTTCAGCTCCGGTACGCCCACGTCCAGCGTCGTCAGCGCGCGCGCATCCACCTCCGCGAGCGTGGCGCGCCCCCCCTGCTCCCGCAGGGCATGGACCACGGGAGCGCCGTCCCGGGTCACCTGGGCCAGCCGCACCCGGATGGGCTCTCCCGTTGAAGGCACGAAGCGCGCATCCACGGCGGGGGCATCCAGGCCCAGGGCCTTCCGCGCGGCGGGGGTGTCCTCGGGGAAGGACAGGGCCTGCTGCCCGGTGAACGCGGTGAGCAGCTCCGTCACGCGGCTGGCGTTCGCGCGCGTGGGCTCCGGCTTCACCATCCGCCACGTCTTGCCGTCGGGGTCGCGCGTCAGCACGTACGCGTGTTCCTTCGCGGTGACCTCGATGGACTGGAGCGCCGCCGTGTCCAGCGGCCCCAGGAACTCCTTGGCCCGCAGCTCGAAGGGGCCCTTGTCGAGCGACCAGCGCACGACGCCCTCGGCGGCGTAGACGGCCGCGTCGCCGTCGCGGCGCACGTACACGGAGCCGTCGAAGGGGTTCTCGTCTCCACCCGACAGCGTCACGGTGCGCTGGCGCGAAGGGTCCTGCGCGCCGCCGCCATTCACGTCCGGGACATAGGCCCGCGCCGTCACGGTGAAGGAGGGGGAGGTGAGGCCGAACTTCTTCAGCTCCGCGTCCGTTGGCGACGCCGTCACCGTGGCCTTGAACTTCGCGGTGGTGAGCTGCTGCACCATCGCGTCGACAGCATAGGGGTCCGCCTTCGCCTCCACGGGCGAGGTGAGCCGCCACCCCTCGGCGGTCCGCTCCAGCTCCGTGGTGGCGCCCCGGGCCTTCACCGTCAGGTGGGTGAAGACGGGCGCCGCCGGGGCCGGGGCGCCACGCACCGGCTCCGCGGCCTCCGTCGCGAAGAGCCGGGGAGGCGCGGGCGGCTTCTCCGACTCACGCGAACACGCCCACGGCCCCAGCGCCGCGAGCCCGAGCACCACGAACGCCGAAGCCCTCACCGGTTCCTCCGGGACAGCCAGACGGCGAGCCCCACGCCCAGCAGCGACAGCGGGAGCAGGTCGGTGGAGACGAAGCGCAGCGTCCGCATCTGCCCGTCGCTCAACTCCACGGTGGACGTCTCGCGGTCCGGAGGGCGCAGGGTGATCTTCTCCACCTGATGGGACGCCCAGCCCAGGGCGTTCATCGCCAGGTTGCGGTTGGCCTCATGCCCCCAGTTCGGATCCAGCAGCAGCTCCGATTCCCCCAGGACCACCAGCCGTGCCTCGTCGAAGCGTCGGGCCTGCGCGCCGCGCGCGTCCCGCGAAGCGGCGGCCACCAGCGTGAGCTGCCCCATCTTCTCGCCGTCGGACGGGGTGGTGTCCTCCTGGGGCCGGGTCTCCACCCACGCATAGGGGGACGTGAGCAGCACGGGCTCCACCGTGACGCCGGGAAGGAAGCCCTCGCGCAGCAGCGTGAGGCTGCGCGCGGTGGGCAGCTGCACGTTGAACGCGCGCTCCTGCAAGGGGCGGGTGATGACGTGCTTGCCGAAGAAGTTCGACACGAGCACGAACGGGTTGCCCGCGTTGAACTGCGAGTCCGCCGCCACGCCCTCGTCCACCTGCACGCCGTAGTCCGCGAGCAGCAGGCCCAGCCCGTCCGCCGCGCCCACGTCGGTGAAGTACAGCAGGCGCCCGCCCTCGCCCAGGTAGGTGCGCAGGGCCGCCACCTCCGGAGCGGTGTAGTCCTCCTTCGCGCCCGCGATGATCAACAGCCCCGCGTCGCGAGGCACCTCCTGCTTGCCCAGCAGGTTGAGGGGTTCGGGGCGGTAGCCCTCGCGGAGCAGCTGCCGGCGGAACTCCGACAGCCCGTCGCCGGGGCCCTGGGGCCCGTGCGGCGTCTCCAGGGGCCACTCGCCGTGGCCTTCGAGGAAGTACACCCTCTGCGCGCCCGCCGCGCCCAGCTGGAGCAGGGCGTTGGTCAGCTCCTGTTCGGCGGGAACCGGCAGGGTGGTGTGGGGCGCGGACTCGCCCTCCCCACGGGAGACGACCACCAGCGTCTGGCCGTCCTTGAGCTGGTACTTCGCGGCCAGCGCGGGTTCGCGGCGGGGATCCACGAAGGCGGCGTCGAACTTCTGGGGCGCCGCTTCATGGTAGCGCCGGAACAGCTCCTCCAGGTCCCCGTAGGCCGGGTGCGTGGGCGGGATGAGCGCCAGGACGTGCACCTGCTCCTTCAGGCCCGCGAGCGTCTCCAGCGTCTGCGGCGCGAGCGAGAAGATGCGCGCCCGTGTCAGGTCCCAGCGCTGGTTCTTCCGGAACGCGAGCACGTTGAGCGCCACGAGCACGCCCAGCACGGCCAGCGTGGTGAGCACGGTGGACGCGAGGAAGCGCCCCGTGCGGCGTGAACCCGCGCGGCCCAGCTCCCGGTGGTGCGCGGCCACGTAGGCCGCGAGCATCGCCGCGCCGAGTACCGCCTTGCCCACGGCGAGCCCCACGCTGCCGGAGGTGAGGAACAGGGTGAAGGGACTGGACAGCAGGAGCAGCAGGCCGAAGGGCCCCAGCACCCGGGTGGCGTGGGTCGCTCTCATGGTCACGCGTAACGCTGCGCTTCCACCGCGCGGTGGGTGAGCAGGAGGGAGAACAGGATGACGGACGCGAAGAACACCAGGGCCTGCACTTCCAGGACGCCCTGGATCATCCCGTGCAACTGGGTGTCGAAGGACAGGTAGTTCAGGAAGGAGCGCGCGGGCTCCGCCGTGGACTGCGCCACGCCGCGCAGCAACATCCAGGGCAGGAGCACGGTGAAGGTGAGGAAGGCGGCCAGCATCTGGCTCTCCGTCAGCGCGGAGATGAACAGGCCCACCGCCATGCAGGTCGCGCCCCAGAGGAGCACCGCCCCGTACCCCAGCAGTACCGTGGGCCACTCCAGCGCGGGCCCGGACGCGCCCGAGCCCACCACCGACAGCAGCACCGGGAACACCAGCGTCAGCCCCAGCGTGACGAAGATGAGGCCCAGGCCGCCCAGGTACTTGCCCAGCACGATGTCCACCGGGCGCACCGGCGTCGTCAGCAGCAGCGCGAACGTCTTCTGGCGCTTCTCCTCCGCGAACAGCCGCATGGACAGGAAGGGCGCGACGAAGAGCGTGATGATGAGCACCACGCCCCACAGCTGCACCACCACGCCGTCCGTGAGGTTGCGGTAGACGACCGAGTCCGGGGGCAGCCGGCTCCAGCCGTGCTCACGCGCCAGCGACTGCACCTGCTGGAACTGCTCCAGCAGGCTGACGAAGAAGAACGACGAGAGCGCCGCCATCGCGGTGAACACGGCGTAGGCCCAGGGGGTGGTGAAGGCGACGGCCAGCTCCTTGCGGGCGATGGCCAGGGCGGTGCGCATGCGCGGTGAGTCCTCGAAGGGGGAAGGGGAGTGGCGCGCTTCAGGCGGCGGTCAGCTTGATGAAGACTTCTTCCAGCGAGGCGTGCTCCGCCTGGCCGTGGGACTTCGCGAGCGCGTCGATGGCGTCGTGGGCCACCACGCGGCCCTGGTGGAGGATGAGCACCGTCTGGCACGTCACGGTGACCTCCGGGAGGATGTGCGTGGACAGGAGCACCGTGTGCCTGCCCGCGAGGCCGCGGATCAACGCGCGCAGCTCCGCGCGCTGGGCCGGGTCCAGGCCCTCCGTGGGCTCGTCCAGGATGAGCACCGGCGGCGAGCCGAGCAGCGCCTGCGCGATGCCCACGCGCTGCTGGAAGCCCTTGGACAGGTTCTGGAGCACGCGGCCCAGCACGTCGCTCACGCCGGTGAGGCCCGCCACGCGCTCCACCTCCGCACGCACGGCGCGGCCGGGCAACTGCTTGAGCGCCGCGACGAACGTCAGGTAGCCGTGCACCGTCAGCTCCGGGTACAGCGGCGGCGTCTCCGGCAGGTACCCGATGCGCCGTTTGACCTCCATCGGGTGGGTGGACACGTCGAAGCCGGCCACCTTCGCGCTGCCCTCGGAAGGGGGCAGGAAGCCGGTGAGGATCTTCATCGTGGTGGACTTGCCCGCGCCGTTGGGCCCGAGGAAGCCGAGGATCTCCCCCTCACCCACGGTGAAGGACAGGTCCTGGACGGCCACGCGATCGCGGTAGCGCCGGGTGAGGTTGCGCACCTCGATGATGGGGTTCTCGGTGATTGGCATGCGCGGGGGCGGACTTTACACTGCCCGGGAAGCGAGGCGTGGATGCCAATCGTGGTTCAGAAGTACGGCGGCTCATCGGTCGCCGACGCGGAGAAGCTCGGCAAGGTCGCCCGTCGCGTGAAGGAGAAGCGGGACGCGGGGTATCAGGTGGTCGTGGTGGTCAGCGCCATGGGCGACACCACGGACGACCTGCTGGCGCTCGCCAAGGGCGTGTCGGCGGACCCGCCCCGGCGTGAGCTGGACATGCTCCTCACCTGTGGCGAGCGCATCTCCATGGCGCTCCTGTCCATGGCGCTCCAGGAGCACGGCGTGCCGGCCATCAGCTTCACCGGCAGCCAGAGCGGCATCATCACCAACGACGCGCACGCGCAGGCGCGCATCGTGGAGGTGCGCCCCTACCGCATCCAGGACGAGCTGGCGAACGGCAAGGTCGTCATCGTCGCGGGCTACCAGGGGGTGTCCTACAAGAAGGAGGTCACCACGCTGGGGCGCGGCGGCTCGGACACCACCGCGGTCGCGCTGGCGGCGGCGCTGGAGGCGGAGGCGTGTGAAATCTATTCGGACGTGGATGGCGTCTTCAGCGCGGATCCCCGCGTGGTGCCGGACGCCCGCAAGCTGGAGTCCCTGAGCTACGACGAGATGCAGGAGCTGGCGAGCGCTGGCGCCAAGGTGCTCAACGCCCAGGCGGTGGAGTGGGCCAAGGCGCGCGGCATCACCATCCTCGCGCGCACCGCCCACGGCCAGGGCACCGGCACCGCCGTGCAGGAGCTGGCCGTACCCACCGACAGCCGCATCAAGGGCGTGACGGCCGACGCGGAGATGGCGGTGCTCGTCGCCACCTCCAGCGTGTCCCTTCAGGAGCTGCTGGAGTTCCTGGACGCGCGCGCCGTGAGGGGCCGCACGCTCGCGCACGACGGGCTGCCGGGCGCCCCGGGGCGCACGTTCCTGGCGGTCCCGCTCGCGGACGTGCATGGCCCGGAGGCCCTCCAGCGCGAGCTGACCACGCGCTTTGGCGCGGAGGTGTCCTGGCAGGACGGGTGGGGCACCGTCACCTGCGTCGGCGTGGGCCTCAACGCGGACTGGGTGCCGCTGCGAAAGGCCCTGGCGGCAGCCGAGGCCTTGTCTGCCCGGGTGCATGCCGTGAGCACCTCGCCGCTGCAGGTGACGCTGTGGGTGGACAAGGCCCACCTCAAGCCGCTGACGGCGCGCCTGCACCGGGAACTGCTGGGTGGCTGACAGACGGCTGACGCGGTGATCCTCTGTTGATCCGGTGGCTTGCCCGACCCGAGGGGTATCGGAGGGGAAGAACTGTCGAACTTCCGTACCCATGAAGGGAAGGGCGCTTCCCTCCCCGAAGTCGATGCCTACCCTCCGCTCCTGAACACCCGGGTGGGAGGGTAGGGAATGCGACAAGGTCGTCGGTGGATGGGCCTGGGGGTGGTGTTGGCGCTCCTGGTGACGGGAGGCATGGGGTGCAAGGACTCAGGTCCTGCTCCGGGCACGCCGCCTCCCGGCGACCGCCACGACGAGCCGCCCCTCAACACCGATGACGGTGGCGTGACGACCGGGCCGGACGGTGGCGTCGTCGTGCCCGAATACGACGCGGGCACCCCGGACGCCGAACCGGACGCGGGCACGCTGCCCGACGGCGGCTCCTCGCTGCCCGCGCGAGACGCGGACGCGGTGCGCAAGGAGAACCAGAAGAAGGGCACCGCCAACTGGCGCATCACCAAGAACGCCAACCAGCGCGAAATCGAGGGCTACCCCCTCCAGGCCACCCTCACCCACGGCGAGTCGCTGCGCGTGGCGGTGTCCCTGTCGGAGGCGAAGAGCTTCACGTGGTTCATCTACCGCCTGGGCTACTACGGCGGCGTGGGGGCCAGGGAGGTCGCGCGGGGCGGCCCGGTGAAGGGCACGCGTCAGGCGGACTGCCCGGCGGATCCAACGACGGGCGTCATCGCCTGCGGCTGGTCGCCCACGCTGGACATCCCCGTGCAGAAGGACTGGGTGCGCGGGGTGTACGTGGTGAAGCTGGTGCGCGAGGACCAGCCCTCGCGCTACGTGCCCTTCTTCGTGCGCGACGCCAACCCCCGCTCCGAGGTGGCGGTGCTCATCCCGACGTCGAACTGGGCGGCCTACAACACCTGGGGCGGCACCAGCCTGTACGACGACCAGAAGGGCGTGATGAAGGCGCACGGCGTGGCGCGCGCCTTCAAGTCCTCGTACGACCGGCCCTACTACCGGGGGCAGGGCTCCGGGCACCTGATGCTGGACGACCTGAGCCTCGTGATGTGGCTGGAGGCGCAGGACCTGGACGTGGGCTACTTCACCGACGAGGACATGGACGCAAGCTACGACTTCCTGCGTGGTGCGAAGGCGTTGGTGCTCTCCGGCCATGACGAGTACTGGTCCTCCAAGCAGCGGGACCACGCGGACCGCGCGCTGTCGGAGGGGCGGTCGCTGCTGAACCTGGGCGCGAACAACGCCTACTGGCAGGTGCGCTACGAGCCGGCCGCGGACGGCCGCGAGCGCCGCGTCGTCACCTGCTACAAGGGCCACGCGGCGGATCCGTACAAGGATCAGCGCAGGACGGTGAAGTTCCGCGACCTGCCCGCGCCCCGGCCGGAGAACGCGCTCCTGGGCGTGCAGTTCGCGGCGCGCTGGCACCAGTGGCCCTTCCCGATGGTCATCACCGCGCCGGACCACTGGGCCTTCGCGGGCACGGGGCTCAAGGCGGGCGACACGCTGTGGATGGCCAACGGCTACGAAGTGGATCAGCTGGTGAACAACGGTCGCCAGCCCGCTGGCGTGGAGGTGCTCGCCGAGTCCCCCACGCTGTCGCTCCAGGGCGGCTTCGGCTTCGGGCACATGGTGGTGCGCAAGCAGGGCGACGCGTACGTGTTCTCCTCCGGCGGCATCGACTTCGTGCACAAGCTGGCCGGGGTGGCGGACCGCGTGCCGGATCCCCGCGCGGCCCGCATCGTGGCCAACGTGCTCTACAAGGCGCTGGGCCGGAAGGTGCCGGACGACCTGGTGAAGTTCCAGCCTCCGGCGATGCCGCAGGCACAGGGTCCCTTCGCGCAGGCCGTACACACGGTGGCGGGGGAGCCCGGCAAGCGCTGCCGCGCGGGCGGCAAGGTGGCGTCGGATGAGCTGGGCGCGCCGCTCGCGGTCGCGGTGCTGCCGGACGGTGGCTGGGCGGTGGCGGACTCGCTGGGCAACACCGTCAAGCGCGTGTCGGCGGACGGGAAGATCCGCACGGTGCTCACCGGCCTCATCGGCCCCATGGGCATCGCCGCGGACGCGCAGGGGAACATCTACGTGGCGGACACGGAGAACGCGCTCATCCGCCGCATCCCCGTGGAGGGCAAGGCGGAGGTGTTCGCGGGCACCGGGCCCGGCTACCAGGACGGCCTGGCCCTGGCGTCGGCCTTCAACCAGCCGGCGGGCCTGTCCTTCACGCCGGACGGCACGGGGCTGCTCGTCGCGGACCTGAACAACGGCGTCATCCGCCGCATCGACATGGTGCTGCCGGGCAACCCGGTGACGACGCTGCAGGGGGATTGGCTCTACCGCCCGTCCGCGGCGGTGCAGACGGCGGACGGCACCCTGTACGTGGTGGAGAGCGGCATGGCGCGGGTGCTTCGCGTGCGCAACGGGGTCACCTCCGTGGTGGCCGGCTCGACGCCCGGCTTCCGCGACGGTGCCCCGTCGGGCGCGCAGCTCCTGCCGTACCTGGGCCTGGCGCTGCTGCCGGACGGTTCGCTCGCCATCTCCGACCCTGGCAACTACCGCGTGCGCCGCCTGCTGTTCAACGCGGCCGGGGAGCCGGAGAAGCTGACCACGCTCGCGGGCAGCGGCCGCTACGGCCATGCGGACGGCACGGGCCGGGAGGCGCAGCTGGTGCTGCCGGCGGGGCTCGCGGTGGGCCCGGACGGGACGCTGTACGTGGCGGATGCCGGCAACTCGCTGTTGCGCGCCATCACGCCTTGAGGGGCTGAGCCACGCGGGCGGGCTCCGGTCCGCCCGGCCATGGGGCAGGGCGCGGGCCTGGAGCGCCGCTGGAGCCGGGCGCGGCGCCGCTCAGCGCCCGGTGTTGCGCATCCCGCCCAGGGGCGGAGGCGCGTCCATCTCCTGCCGCGTGCGGCGCCGGTCCGGCGTGTCGCGCGGCAGCTCCACGAAGCTGCACATCTCGCACAGCCGGCTGTAGATGCGCTCACCCACGCGCTCGCGCAGCAGCTCCGCGTCCTTCATGGCCGTGCGCGCGTCGTCGGTGGCGCGGTAGCCCGTCGGCGCGGTGCTGCGCGCGCCCTTGCGCTCCGGCTCCAGCGAGTAGTTCGTCGCGAACAGCGTGGTGCGCCCCGCGTTGTAGCGCCGGGCGATGAGCTCATCGAGCGTCTCCATCTCGAAGGGACTGCCACGCCCCTTGCCCAGCTCGTCGATGGCCAGCACCTCGACCTCCGACAGCGGCCCGATGATCTCCCCGCCGCTCTTGCCGTCCTGGAACCCTCGCCGGATGGTCGCGTAGAGGAGGGAGATCTCCACGTACCGGGCCCGCACGCCCATCTCCAGCACCAGGTGCCCGAGCGTCGCCGCCAGCAGGTGCGTCTTGCCGGTGCCCACCGGGCCGCTCAGCACGTAGCCCTTGTTGGTGGCGCCCTTCACGTACTGGTGGGCGAAGTGCATCGCCACGCCTCGGCCCCGGTCCTGCGCTTCGTTGAAGGGGCGGTAGTTGTCGAACGACGCGTGCGCCATGACGCCCGGCATCTGCACGTCGTTGTAGAGCGCCACCCGCTTGCGTCGCAGCGTGCACATGCACGGCTGCAGCACTTCGTAGGTCCGCGCGCCCACCTTCTTGCTGAAGGTGCCTTCCTTCTCCACCAGGATGTGCCCGCGCCCGCCACACACCGGGCACTCCTCCGAGCACGTACACACCCGGGCCGACGCGAGCTCCCCGCGCCGCTCGATGAGGTACGTCCGCCCACCGCACACCCCGCACGCCTCGCCGTTCGCCTTGGGAGCCATCTGGGGACCAGCCATACCACCGCCCTCCCTGCCCGTCAGCCCGCTGGACTTCCGTTCAGGCGCGCGAAAGGGACCCAACCCCTCAGGTCTCCTTCATGTCCAGCCGCCGGCGCACCGCCGCCTGGAGCCGGAAGCGCCGCGACACCCGCCGCGCCCGCGCCGTCATGAGCTGCTGCTCGCCCGTCCGGGCGTCGCGCCACACCGTGCGGCGCTCCGGGAAGGGCAGGGCGCGCAGGAGCACCAGCAGCGCCCACGCCTCCTGCTGATCCATGGCCGCGGGCTCCCGGGGCACGCACGCGAGCACCGTGTCGAGCAGCCGGTGCACTCTCGGCGCCAGGGCGGCCTCACGCTCCGTGAGGGCCCGGAGCGCCGCGCACAGCCGGGCGTGGCGCACCTCCTCCCAGGAGCGGGCCGCCTTCTTCTTCACCGTCGGGGCGGCCTCCTCGCCCTGGCCCGCGGACAGGTCCCGGTACTTGCGGATCTCCGTCTCCACCTGGCGCCGGCACGCGCGGAGTGATCGCAGCACCGGCTCCCCGGGGCGCGCGTCCCACAGCGCCTTCTCCGCGGAACGGGAGATGCCGCGCGCCACCACCTCGAAGGGAACCCCCTCCTGCGCCCACGCCGTGACGAGTTGGGTATCCAACGCGGACAACATCAGCCCCGCGCCACGCACCGCGAGGTAGTAGTCCTGCACCAGCTCTTCAAAGCTGGCGCTCTCCGGCAGAAGGCTCATGATCCGCGAACGGCTCCAGGCAGGGCGGCCAGTCTTCCGACCGCCCGCTTCTGATACTCCCTGGATCCCTCATCGCAACCTTCCGGCCACTGTTCAACCCCCGGCTGGCCGCCTCCCGAGCACAGCGAAATTGAAGTTTTCCCGCCTGCTATCCAACGGACCAGACGTCCGTCCGTCCAAGTTGACCCGCCTTGCGGAAACCGCGCATAGTACGGGTCCCCTCATGGAAATTCCCGAAGATTCCCGGACACTTGCCAAGCAGGCAGGCCATCGGGAACGCCGGTCCCTCGCTCCTAGGAAGACCATGCGCCGCTCGTTACTCGTTTGCCTCGTTCTCCTGACTTCCATGGCTTCGGCCCAGGAGAAGAAAGCACTGCGCGACGCTGACCTGGGCAAGAAGTCCACGACCACCGTGGACAAGTCCCTCGCCGGCGACATCACGCGCCCGAAGGAAGCCCAGCAGGCCGCTCCCACGCTGCAATATGATCAGTTCCGCCTGGGCGTGGAGGTGCAGGTCGCCTCCAAGCGCCGCGAACAGATCGAATCGCTGCGGAAGATCATCTCCCTGTCTCCTGATCAGAAGGAGGCCCCCAGCCTGTTGTTCCGCCTGGGCGAGCTCTACTGGGAGGAGTCGAAGTTCTTCTTCTTCGAAGCCAACCGGAAGGACGACGAGCTCATCGTCGCCATGAACCGCAACGACGCCGCGGCCCAGCAGAAGGCCAAGGCGGAGAAGGCGGAGTTGATGGCGAAGGTGAAGGAGAACGGCAAGTACGCCGTCGAGCAGTACACGAAGATCGTCCAGGAGTACCCGAAGTTCGAGCGCACGGACGAAGTGCTCTTCTTCCTCGGCCAGTACCTGATGGAGGACGGCCAGGACAAGAAGGCGCTCGTCGCGTTCAAGCGCCTCATCGAGAAGCACCCCACGTCCAAGTACATCCCGGACGCGTACTTCGCCTTCGGCGAGTACTACTTCAACAACTCCAAGGGCAAGCGCCCGGAGCTGGAGAAGGCGCTCGCGGCCTACAAGAAGGCCGCCGAGTTCCCGGAGAACCAGGTCTACGCCTTCGCCCTCTACAAGCAGGGCTGGTGCTACTTCAACATGGGCGAGTACGAGTCCGCGAAGGACAAGTACAAGACCGTGGTCCTCTACGGCGAGCTGGCGGGTGCCGCCGCGGTGGAGAAGGACGGCAAGAGCAAGGCGAAGGGTTCGCTCGTGCGTGAGGCGCGCGCCGACTACGTGCGCTCCTTCGCCCGCGAGGGTGACGTCACGCAGGCCCGCGCGGACTTCGGCAAGGTCGCCACCAATCCGGAGGACCGCTTCGCGATGATGAAGCAGCTCGCGAACCTGTACTACGGCGACGGCAAGGACCGCGAAGCGGCCATCACGTACAACGCGCTGATCAAGGAGAAGCCGCTGTCGCCGGAGTCCCCCGGCTTCCAGGGCAAGATCGTCGACTGCATCCTTCGCATGGGCAACAAGGAGCGCACCGTGGCCCAGGTGCGCCGGCTCGTGAAGATCATGAAGGACGTGGAGTCCTCCGGCGTCATCAAGGACGACAAGGACAAGAAGGCGCTCGCGGAGGCGAAGGAGCTGTCCGAGCGCACGCTCTCCAACCTCGCCGTCACCTGGCACAACGAGGGCAAGAAGACGCGCAACGAGGAGACCTTCAAGTACGCGGACGCCGTGTACAGCGACTACCTCACGCTCTTCCCGGAGAACCCCAAGGCGTACGACCTGCGCTTCTTCTGGGCGGAGCTCCTCAACGACAACCTGCAGAACTTCGACAAGGCCGCCGCCAACTACACCCTCGTCGTCCTCCAGGACGCCAAGGTGCTGGAGGCCAAGGACGACAAGGGCAAGCCCAAGCCGGGCAAGCCGGGCAAGTGGCTGAGCAACGCCTCCTACAACGCGGTGCTCGCCTACGACGAGGTCGTCAAGTCGGCCGAGGCCCGCGGCGAGGCGAAGAGCGAGTCGGCCGGCACCGACATCACCAAGAAGATCACCATCCCCACGCTGAAGAAGTCGCTGCTGGACGCGTGCGAGCGCTACCTCAAGTACGTCCCCAAGGGCGACAAGCGCGTGGAGATCGCCTTCAAGGCGGCGAACATCTACTACCGCCACAACCACTTCGACGAAGCCGTGCTGCGCTTCAGTGAGATCGCGCTCGGCCACCCGGAGTACAAGTTCGAGGACGGCCAGCGCGCGGGTGAGATCGCCGCGAACCTCATCCTCGACTCGTACAACCTGCTGCAGGACTTCGCGAAGGTGAACGAGTGGGCGCGCCGCTTCTACGCGAACGACAAGCTCGCGGTCGGCAAGTTCCGCGACGACCTGGCGAAGCTGATTGAACAGTCGTCGTTCAAGCTGGTCAGCCAACTGGAGGAGAAGAAGGAGTTCTCCAAGGCGGCCGAGGCGTACCTGAACTTCGTCCACGACTTCCCGCAGACGGAGATCGCGGACCTGGCGCTCTACAACGCGTCCGTCGACTATTACAAGGCGAAGAGCCTGGACAAGGCCATCGAGGTCCGCAAGCGCCTGTTCGCGGAGTACCCCCGGTCCAAGTACGTGCCGGACTCCATCTACGCGAACGCGGAGGCGCTGGAGGCCATCGGTGACTTCGAAGAGGCGGCCTCCACCTACGAGCTCTACGTGCGCGGCTATGAGCGCAGCCTGAGCGAGAAGGGCGGGGCCCCCGCCGCCAAGGCGAAGGCCAGGGCGAAGGCCAAGGCGAAGGCGAAGCAGGCCGCCAACGACTCCCCCGCGAAGCCCGCGGTGGTGCAGAAGTGGGACGAGTCCAAGGCGCAGATCGCCCTGTTCAACGCGTCCACCTACCGCGAGGGCCTGGGCCAGCTGAAGCAGGCGCTGAAGAACCGCGAGTACTACCTGGAGCTGTGGCCCAAGTCGAAGGACGCCGAAGGGGTGTTCCTCTCCATCGTGGACCTGCACGTGAAGCAGGGCGCGTACATGAAGGCCATCAAGCTGCTGGAGGAGTACGAGCGCGACAACATGCGCTCGTCCAGCAAGTTCCTCAACGCGGAAGGCCGCATCGTCGCCATCTACGAGAAGATGAAGAAGCCGCGCGACGTGTCGCGCATGAACAAGCGCATCTTCGAGTACTTCGACCAGCTGGGCCGCAACCAGAAGGCCTCGCTGGAGAAGCCCGCCCTGGCCGCCGCCGCGCAGGCGAACCTGCTCGCCATCGAGCCGGACTGGGTGGAGTACCGGCGCCTGAAGCTGTACTGGGGCGTGCCGCCGTCGCCGGAGCGCTTCAAGGGCTCGCTGGCCGACAAGGGCCGCGCGCTGGAGGTCGTCCAGAAGAAGTACGTGCAGACGGTGGCCCTGGGCGCCCCGGAGCCGGCCATCTGCGCGCTGCAGCGCATTGGCCTGGCGTACGACCACATGGCGGAGATCGTGGTGAACGCGCCCATGCCGCGCGGCCTGGACGAGGAGTCGCAGCAGGCCCTGCGCGACGAGTTCGCCAACCAGGCGCAGCCGCTCAAGGACAAGGCCACCGAGGCCTTCTCCAGCGCGGTCGCCAAGAGCCGCGAGCTGGGCGTGTTCAACGACTGCGCCGCGGCGAGCCTCAAGATCCTCCGCACCACGTACGCGCCGGACAAGTACCCGGAGGTCCTGGAGGAGAAGCTGGCGCTCAAGCACAAGGAGTTCGTGCTCGCGGGCGACATGCTCGCGGCCGTGCAGGACATCCCGCCCCCCACGGCGAAGCCCGAGCCGGAGAAGCTGGCCAAGAGCGAGGCGCTCAACGAGGACCTGTCGACGCTCACCAACCAGCTGCGTCAGCAGACCGAGTCCGAAATCGCCAAGCCCGCCGCGTCCAAGGACGGCAGCGCGCCCAAGAAGACCGTTGATGATCAGGAGCCGGAGGACTTCCTCTAATGAATCGCACGCACCCGTTCCGCCCCGCCCTCCTGCTGGCCTCGCTGGCCCTCACCGCCGTCGGTTGCTCCTCCACCCAGTCGGCCGTGAAGCCGGCGGTGGAGAAGCCCTCCGCCGCGCCCACCGGGCCGGTGTCCATCTCCAACCGCGCCATGCTGCTGTTCGATGACGCGGTGAAGTCCTTCGACGCGCAGAAGAAGGCCAAGGCGTTCGACTACCCGTCGCTGGAGCGCAAGTTCAGGGCCGCGGTGGAGGCGGACCAGAACCTGGCGGAGGCCGAGTACAACCTGGGCGTCATCGCCGAGCGCATGGGCAAGCCGGAGGAGGCGAAGGCCCGCTACCAGGCGGCGCTCACCAAGAAGCCGTCCCTGCGGCAGGCGTCGGACAACCTGGCCATCATGCGCCAGAACTCCGGCGACGTGGCCGGCGCGGTGGCGCTCTACCAGGACGTGCTCACGCGCTACCCGGACGACGCCGGCTCGCGCGCCCGTCTGGCGGAGATCTACCGGCAGAACAACGACCACGACAAGGCGATGGAGCTGTCGCGCGCCGCGCTCATGCGCGACCCGCAGAACACCAACGCCCTGAAGGTGATGATCCGCAGCTACCTGGAGCGCAAGCAGCTGGCCATGGCGAAGCTCGTCGCGCTGCGCGCGGTGAAGCTGGACGCCACGGATCCGGAGCTGCACCACGCCGTGGGCCTCATCCTCCAGCGGGAAGGGGACAACGCGGGCGCGCGCGTGCAGTTCAAGAGCGCGCTCGAGGCGAAGGCGGACTACGTGCCGTCGCACGTGGCGCTGGCGCAGCTGGCGCTGGACGCGGAGGACTTCCCCGGCGCGGAGGAGCACCTGCGCCGCATCCTGCAGTCGGATGGCAAGAACGCCGCCGCGCACGTGGACCTGGGCATCGCGCTCAAGGGCCAGGGCCAGTACGACAAGGCCATGCAGGAGTACGACGAGGCGGAGAAGCTCAACCCGGACCTGGGCGCCACGTACCTCAACCGCGGCATCATCCTGCACAAGGTGAAGGACGCCCCGGAGCGCGCGGTGGAGCTGTACCGCAAGTACGTCGCCCTGGCGGGCGGCGAGGTCGCGCTCAACGCCGAAGCCCCCGTCTTCGGCCTGCTGCGCGAAGCGGAGAGCATCGTGCAGGCCAAGCGCGAGGCGAAGGCCGCCGAGGAGCAGGCCAAGCAGATGGAGGCGCTCCAGGCCCAGCAGCAGGCCGCGATGAAGGCGGAGGAGGCCAGACAGAAGGGCCAGCCCGCGCCCAACGCCGCGACGCCCGTGTCCGGTGACGGCACCGCGCCCAAGGCCACCCCGGCCGCCGCCACCGGCAACCAGCCGGCCGCGGCCACCCCGGCGGGAGGCACGCCAGCCGCGCCTGCCCAGAAGAATGCAGCCCCGGTGGACGCGGACGAGCCCACCGACGACCTGCTGTGATGTGGGAGAAGCCCGCCAGTGGCTTCACGCTGGCGGTGCGGCTCGGGATGATGCGAACCTTGTGAGCCCCCGGCGTTTCGCGGGGGTTGCCGTGCGGAACAAGTGGGCCCGGGAAGGGGCTCCTCGTGGAGGCAGGATGCGGAAGTGGCTGATGCTGTGCGTGACGCTGTCGGTGGCTCCGGCCTTCGCCCAGGATGAGGGCGGGGACAAGGCGGGCGGTGGTGGCGCCAAGATGCAGAAGACGTCCACGGTCGACTTCGAGGACGACACCATCGAAGGCGACCTCACGAAGCCGGATGGTGAGTACGTCGAGGCTCGCAAGTCCGTGAAGCACTCGAACCTCATCCGCATCCGCGAGGACTTCGAGGACAAGGTCATGCAGTCCGTGGGTGAGCTGTAATTCCTCACGAATTGCCGGCGGGAACCTTCCGCCAGAGCCGTTGTCCAACGAGCGCGTAAGCGAACCGGGAGCCCCCTTCATGGCCGTACCCCTGACACTCAAGGTCTTCAAGGGCGACACGCTGGTCGCCACCAAGGACTACGAGCGCGACATCATCAAGATTGGTCGTCTCTCCTCCGCGCACCTGTGCCTGGAGGACGACAAGGTCAGCCGCATCCACTCCGTCATCGAAGTGGCCGGCGACGGCTCCATGTCCATCATCGACATGGGCAGCGTCGAAGGCACCTACGTCAACGGCAAGCGCGTCAACAAGGGGCAGGTCTCCTTCGGTGACGAGGTCCGCGTGGGTGGCACCACCATCCGCCTGGAGAACCCGGCCGCCGTCGCCGCGGTGAACCTGGCCGCCGCCGTCGCCCAGGCGGACGCGCCCACCGACAAGAACGCCACCGTGGCCCCCGTGGCTCCCGCCGCCGCCATCGCGCAGGCCGTGGCCGCGCCGGTTGCGGCGCCCGTCGCCGCGCCGCCGGCGCCCGCCGCCGCGATGGATGCGTCGGTCGCGCCCACGCAGAAGAACAAGGTCGTGGCGCCCGCCGCCCCCGCGCGGGAAGAGTCCGCGGCGGAGGAAGAAGAAGAGGCGCCGCGCGTGCGCACCGTGCGCCGCACCAAGTCCAACGGCCCGCAGGGCGTGTCGCTGCGCCTGCTCTGGGGCGACCAGCGCGTGGGCGAGTTCTTCGTGCCTCCGGGCAAGAAGAAGGGCTTCACGGTGGGCAGCGCCAAGGACGTGGACTTCGTGATGGGCGACGCCAAGCTGGGCGGCCCGTCCTTCGAGGTGCTGCGCACCGACGGCCAGTCCTTCACCGTGCGCTTCGCGCGCAAGATGAAGGGCGAGCTGACCCGCAAGGGCGAGACGCTCGACCTGGAAGCGGTGATGGAGTCCGGCAAGGCCAGCAGCGACGGCGACGCCTACGCGCTGACGCTGGAGGCGGACGACTTCTTCTGGGTGGACCTGGGCGGCGTCACCCTGGAGGCGCAGTTCCAGGCGGTGCCCAAGCGCGTGGTCGTGCCGCTGGGCGAGAACCTGGACTACACGGCGCTCAACATCTTCCTGGTGATGTTCTTCATCGCCACCGCGTTCGTCATCCACTCGATGAACAGCAGCGGGGAAGGGGATGAGTACGCGGACGAGCTCGCGGGGAACGACGCGCGCATCGCGAAGCTCATCATCAAGGCGCCCGAGACCCAGAAGAACAAGTTCCTGGAGAAGCTGAACCAGCAGAAGGAGAAGAAGTCGGGCGAGATGGCCCAGAAGTCCCGCGGCGACGAAGGCCAGATGGGCAAGAAGGACGCGCCCAAGGCCAACAACCGCACCGCGCCCAAGGGCGACCCGAACAAGAAGGACGAGGCGCGCGCCCTCACCGCGAAGATCTTCGGCGGCGGCAAGGGCGGCATCTCCACCATCTTCGGCAAGGCGGGCCTGGGCGGCGAGCTCAAGAGCGCCATGGGCAACATGTTCGGCGCGAAGGCGGGCGACGCGGGCGGCTTCGGCGGCCTGGGGCTGCGCGGCAGCGGCGGTGGTGGCGGCGGCACCGGTGACAGCATCGGCATCGGCGGCATCGGCACCAAGGGCCGTGGCGGCGGCAGCGGCAGCTACGGCACCGGCGTGGGCACGCTCGGCGGCAAGCAGAGCGTGGACGTGGGCATCACGTCCTCGGACCCGGAGGTCATGGGCTCGCTGGACAAGGAGCTCATCCGCCAGGTCATCCAGCGCAACCGCGGGCAGATCCGCTACTGCTACGAGAGCCTGCTCAACCGCTTCCCGAAGCTGGGCGGCAAGGTCTCCGTGAAGTTCATCATCAGCGCCACGGGCTCGGTGGCCACGTCCAACGTCGCGCAGTCCACGGCGGGCAACTCGGACCTGGAGACCTGCGTGGCGGGCCGCGTGCGCACCTGGAAGTTCCCGGAGCCCAAGGGTGGCGGCTCCGTGATCGTGACGTACCCGTTCATCTTCAAGCAGGCCGGCGACTAGCCTAGACTCCACTTCAACCGTGTCCCACGCGGGCGGCCCTGGCGACAGGGCTGCCCGCTTCTTCACTTCCTGCTCCCGTCCCCGCGGGAGTCCTGCCCCCCCAGGCTGCCTTCCATGCAGAAAGTCCTTGCTCCTCTCGCCTTGTGCGCCGCCTTCCTCGTCCCCGGTGTGGCGGCCGCCCAGGAGACCCCCAGCGCCGGTTCCGCCGCGGGGGATCGGCCCGCGGTGACCTTCGACGAGGTCGAGCGCGGTGTGTACTTCGCGGTGTACGGCGGCCCGTCGTGGATCGCCAACCCCCCCGCGTCGCAGGGGCCCCGGCCCTTCTCGTCCGGGCAGATGGCCCAGGTGGAGTTGGGCGTCGACCTGGGGGAGCGCCTGTCCCTGGGCGTCTTCTTCATGGGCTCCGCGAACACGGCGGGGGCCGAGTACATCGGCTACTCGCAGGGCGCGGCCTCCGGTGACTTCACCATGCTGGTGCCGGGCGCCGTCCTGCGCGCCCGCCTGGTGGGCTTCGCCGACAGCCAGGAGGTCAAGCGCACCTGGATCTACGCCCGCGCCGGCGCGGGGTACGCGATGTTCTCCCCCAAGAAGCTCCTCCCGGATTCCGACATTCTTGTGTTTGCCGGGCCCGGAGTGGAGTACTACACGCGGCTGCGCCACTTCTCGGTGGGGCTGGAGGTCACGGGGAACTACCTCGCCTCCAAGGGCGCCTTCGGGTTCGCGATCGCGCCCAACATTCGCTACGCGTTCTAGCGGGAGATTCACGTGGCTCAGGAGAATGGAAGCGGTGGATCGCGTCCGGGTGGACGTGGTCCGAACGGGGGCGCGCCGGGTCAGGGGCCTCGCCGTGACGGGCCGGGTGGTTTCGGCGGTCGTGGTGGCGGTCCTGGCGGCGGTGGCCGTGGTGAAGGGCGCGGGCGGGGCGAAGGCCGAGGCCGCGACCGTGATGCGGGTCCGGTAGGTCCGGGCCAGCGCGTCATCGCCGAGCTGAGCGTGCTGGAGAAGGCGCTCTCCAAGAATGATTTCGCCGCGGAGAAGGGTCCGCTGGAGGCCATCGTCCGCTCGCTGCGGCCCATGAACCTCAAGTCGCTGGACGACCTGGACCTCAACACGCGCGGTCGTCTCATCACCACGCTCCTGCGCGTGCAGCGTCAGCCCAAGCCGGCCCTGCCGGAAGAGGGCGCCGCGGCTCCGGAAGCGGCGGCGACGACGGAAGGCACCGAGTCCGCGGCTCCGGCGGAGGCCTCCGCGGAGGCTCCTGCCGCCGAAGGCGCTGGCGAGGGTGCCGCGCCGGCGGAAGGCGCCGCGCCGGCCGAAGCGGCTCCGGCGGCACCGGTTGTGGACCCCGCGAAGGAGAAGCACGGGGCCTGGCTGGACGTGATGACGCTGGTGGGACGCGTCTGGCGCGCCGCGGGTGACCGCGAGCGTTCGCAGGCGGCCTTCACCCTGAGCGGCCGCGAGCCGACGCCGGAGCCCGAGGCGCCTGCCCGGAGCGAGGCGCCGCGCGAGCGTTCCGAGCGTCCGGAGCGGGGCGGCCCTGGCGAGCGCCGGGAGCGTTCTGACCGTCCTCCGCGCGGCGACCGCCCGGAGCGTGGCGCCGCCGGTGCCGGCGAGCGTCGTGAGCGTCCGCCCCGGGCCGAGCGTCCGGAGCGTGGCGAGCGTCCGGCCCGCGGTGAGCGCCCCGAGCGCGCGCCGATGCCGGAGCTGACGGGCGACTGGAAGGAGCAGGCGACCCAGCTGGAAGGCATGGGCCGCACGCGTGACGCCGCGCGCCTGTACGAGCGCAACAACGGCTTCGCGGACGCCACCCGGCTGTTCGAGGCGGGCGGGGACCTGAAGAGCGCGCTGCGCACGGCGCTGGCCGGACAGGACAACGACGCGGCCCGCCGCCTCGTCGGCACGCTGCCTCCGGATCAGATTGGCCCCACGCTGGAGAAGGCGGGCGCGTACGAGCTCCTCATGGAGCACTACGTCGCCAAGGCCGACTTCGAGAACGTCGCCCGCCTGTACGAGCGCGCGCGCCAGTTCGACCAGGCGGCGCTCGCGTACGAGCGCGCCAACAAGCTGACCCTGGCGCGCAAGGCGTACGAGCGCGCGCGGGATCTGCCGAGCGCCAACCGCATCCGGGGCCTGGAGGTGAAGGCCCTGGTGGAGCGTGGTGACCGGCTGGGCGCGGCGACCCTGCTGGTGGCCGTGGGCCAGCGGCGCGAGGCGGTGGAGGTGCTGAGCCCCCTGCCTCCGCCCAAGGCGTTCCATTTCATGCAGCGGCTCACCCTCGAGGACGAGGCCAAGGAGCTGGCGCAGCGTGAGCTGGCGCGCGCCGAACAGGAGCAGAAGCCCGCCGGCCGTGCCCGGTGGCTGGAGCTGCTGGGCGACACGGCCGCCGCCGCGGAGACGTGGACGCAGGCGGGCCGCAAGGACAAGGCGCTGCCCCTGTACGAGAAGCTGGGCGACCTGCCCCGCGCCGCGCAGATCGCGGAGGAGCTGCAGCAGCGGGACAAGGCTGTCGCCCTGTACACGCAGCTCAACGACAGCGCGGGCCTGGAGCGGGCGAAGGCCCTGCCCGACGCCCCGGCGACGCCCCCCGCGGCGGACAAGTCGGAAGCCGGTGACGACGCGGATGGCGTGGCGGCGTCGACGGAAAATGCTTCCTCGGCTGGCGAGCAAGAAAGCCAATAAATCCCATCGGTTGACGGGTTTTGCGCGATTGCCCGGGGGCGCCCGCGGCCGGTACACTCCGGCCGCTGGCGCCCCTGTTTCATTCACCCCCCTGGCCCCCGAGCATCATGGAACTGCCTTCCACCCCTGCGCGTCCCACGCTGCGTGTGACCGATGACCGCTCCTTCGTCGAGACCGAAGCGGCCCTGGAGAAATCCGGCCGGGTCGAGGAGCTGATCCGCCTGTACGAGGGGCGCTCGCGGGACGTGCCCACGGAAGAGGCGGCGCGGCTGCTGTGCCGCGCGGCGGAGCTCGCGCACGAGCGGCAGCGCAACGCAGCCCGCGCGGAGGATCTGCTCAAGCGCGCGCTGCTGGTCGCGAAGGATCCAATGCCCGCGCTGCGCGGGCTCAAGCGGCTGCATGAGATCCGCCAGGACTCGGCGGCGCTCGTGGACGTGCTGGAGCGGCTGGGCGCGGCCACGCAGGGCGAGGAGAGCGCGGGCCACTACCTGAAGGCCGCGGACCTGTACGAGCAGAAGCTCTTCCGGCGTGATCGCGCGGTGCTCTGCCTGCAGCGCGCGGCCCGGGTGAAGCCGGACCGGGCGACGTTCCGGCGGGTCCGGCAGCTGCTGCTGAGCGAAGAGCGCTTCCAGCCGGCCTTCGAGGCGTTGCAGCGGGAGCGCGCGGCGCTGGGCGACGCGGGCATGGCGGAGGAGTACGCCGGGCTCGCGGAGCGGCTGGTGGATGATCCCACCGAGCACGCGCTGGCGCAGCAGGTGCTGGACGTGGCGCGGGAGCTGGATCCGCAGAACGCGCGCGCGGAGAAGGCCACCCGCGCGATGCAGCGCTTCGAGCAGGTGTGGCGCGACAAGGTGCGCATGCTGCGAGGCATGTCGCTGGAGGAGCGCGACCGCAAGAGCGCCGCGCGGCTGTCGCTGCTCGTGGCGAAGCTGTTCGCCTGGTACGACCCGACCGCCGCCGCCAAGGTGAAGGAGGCGCTGGATCGCTGCTTCCTGCTGTGGCCGGGCATGCCCGAAGCGCTCACGCTCATCGAGCGGATGGCGGCGCGAGCGGGCGACCACGCCCCGGCCATCGTGCAGCTGGAGGCGATGGCGGGCGAGGCGCGTGACCGCACGGCGCAGGTGGACCTGTGGCTGCGCGTGGGCACGCTCAAGCTGGGGCGGATGAACGACGCGGCCGGGGCGCTGGTCGCCTTCGAGAAGGCCGTGGCGGCGGACCCCTCGCGCGCGGACGCGGCCAGCCTGGCCGCGGAGCTGATGCTGGGCCAGGAGCGCTACCTGGAAGCGGTGGCCACGCTGGAGCGCTACCTGGGCACGGTGAAGGACCGCGCGCAGCAGGCCAGCCTGCGGCTGCGCCTGGCGGACCTGTGCATGCAGCAGTTGAAGGACCCCGACGCGGCGCGCGGGCACCTGGAAGAGGCCCTGAAGCTGGAGCCCACCAACGCGCTCGCGGCCTTCCAGCTGTCGCGCCTGCTGGCGGACGACGAGAAGCTGGACGAAGTGCTGCCGCTCCTGGAGCTGGCCATGCTCGCGCCGCGTCCGCGCGCGGAGCGGGTGGCGTTCTGCGAAGCGCTGGCGCTGATGTTCGAGGAGCAGGAGAACGAGCGCGGCGCCTTCGAGGTGCTCGCTCGCGCGCTGGAGCTGGAGCCGGGGCGTCCGCTCCTGCTCAACACGGTGGTGGAGCACGCGGAGAAGGCCAACGCGCAGCCGGCGCTGGCCCACGCGCTGCTGCGGGCCGCGCAGGCCGCGGCGCCTCCGGCGGTCGCGGTGGCGCTGTGGCGGCACCTGGCGCAGCTGCTCCAGGGGCCGCTGGCGGACCCCGTGCGCGCGGAGGCCGCGTGGCGCGAGGTGCTCTCGCGCGTACCGGGAGACTCGGCGGCGAGCGAGGCCGTGAAGTCGCTGCAAGCGGCCGCGGCGCTGGCGGATGATCCGAAGACGCGGCTGGAGACGGACATCGCGCGGCGCGAGGCGTCCGGCGCGCCCCCGGAGGAGCTGGAAGCGCTGGTGCGCCAGTGGGTGCAGCTGGCGCCCGAGGATGCCCAGGCGGTGCAGCGGCTCCAGGCGCTGTGCGTGGCGCTGTCGAAGTTCGACGAGGCCGCGTCCCTGGCGGCGAAGCTCGCGACGCTGGCCGAGTCGCAGCTCGAGCGCAACGAGTGGACCGCGCGGCAGGCGAAGCTGTACGCGGAGCGGCTCAACCGCCAGTCGGACGCGGCGGACCTGTTCCTGGCGCTGCTCGCGGAGAACGTCTCCACCGGCGTGGTGGTGGGCGGGCTGGAGCGGCTGGCGGCCGGTGGCGTGCGCACGGTCGAGCTCACCGAGGCGCTGGCGAACCACTACGGCCGCACGGGTGACCACCAGCGACAGGTGGCGGCGCTCCAGCAGCAACTGGACTCCACGACGGACGCGGCGACTCGCAAGCGGCTGCTGACGGTGCTGGCCAGCATCCACGAGAAGCAGCTCGCGGACAGCCGGGCCGCCTTCGACACGCGGCTGCGCATGGTGCGCGAGGAGCCCAGGGACGAAGCGGGGCGAGCGGAGACGGCGCGTCTGGCGCGCGACCTGTCCGCCCACGCGGAGCTGGGACGCGTGCTGCGCACGCTCGCCACCGAAGCCGAGGATCCGGCCCTGGCGGTGCAGCTGCTCTCCGAGGCCTCGGTGCTGGCCGAAGAGGGCGGCATGGCCGCGGAGGCCATCACCGCGCTGGAGGCCGCGCTGTCGCGCGCGCCCGAGGCGCCGCAGGTGCTCCAGCGCCTCGTCAGGCTGTACGGACGCGCGGGCCGCTCGGCGGACGCGGAGACGCTGCTGCGCAAGCGCATCCACGCCACGCGCGGGCCGGAGCGGCTGGAGCTGCTGCTGCGCCTGGTGGAGCTCAACGTGGAGCTGGGCCGTCCGCTGCAGGCCGCGGAGGCGCTCCAGTCCGCCATCACGCACGGGGCGGAGGAGGGCCGGCACCTGCCGCGCCTCGCCGAACTCTACGAAAAGGCGGGCATGGACCGCGAACTGGGGGACACCCTGGCGCGGATGATTGGCCTCGCGGAGACGGCCGGTGACGCGGACCACGTGTCGCGGCTGAAGCTTCGTCGTGCGCAGCTGCTGCAGGGGTCGCAGGACGGCAGCGCGGAGGCCGTGCAGAGCTACGCGGACCTGCTGCGGCAGCGACCGTCGGATCCGGACGCGCTCGCGGCGCTGGAGGCGATGCTGGCCTCGGGCCCGTCGCGCGAGGCGGCGGCGCGCGCGCTGATTCCCGCGTACGAGCGCACGAAGGAGCACCGCAAGCTGGTGGCGACGCTGGACGTGCTCGCCGAAGTGGCGCGCGACGACGCCGGCCGGGTGCAGGCGCTGCGCTCCGCGGCCCAGGTGCACCTGGCGCACCTGCGGCAGCCGGAGCTGGCCTTCGCGTCACTCGCCCGGGCGCTGCGCATGGCCCCGGCGGACGCGGGCCTGCGGGCCGCCGCGCGTCAGGCCGCGGAGGACGCGGACTCGCTCGACAGCTTCGCGGAGATCATCAGCGAGCTGACGGAAGAGGGCGACGTGGGCCCGGCCCGCGCGGCGCTGCTGCGTGAGCTGGCGGAGGTGCAGGAGAAGAAGCTCGACGACCGGCCCGGGGCGGTGAAGGCCCTGCGCGCGCTGCTGGCGCTGGAGCCGGGCAACCTCGACAGCCTGCGGGCCCTGCAGCGGCTGCACCGGGCGGGCGAGGAGTGGGCGGCGCTGGCGGAGGTGCTGGAGAAGCTGGCGGCCGCCTCGCAGGAGCCCGCGGATCAGCTCGTGTGCCTGCGCGAGGCCGCGCTGCTGCACGAGACGAAGCTCACCGACAAGGAGAGCGCCGCCGCCGCGTGGCGCGCCATCGCGGAGCGCGACCCCGCGCAGCGCGAGGCCGCCACCGCGCTGGACCGGCTCTACACGGACCTCAACCGCTCCAAGGACCTGGCGTGGACGCTCGCGCTGCGGCGCAACCAGGAGGGGCAGAGCCCGCAGGGCCGCGAGGTGTCCTTCCGTCTGGCGGAGCTGCTGCGCACGGAGCTGGATGACGCCAACGCGGCGCTCGGCCTCTACAAGCGCATCCTGACCGAGGACCCCGGCCATCCGGGCGCGCGCGCCGCGCTGGAGGCCTGGGTGAAGGCGGCGGTGCCCACGAGCGGGGCGGCGCTGGAGGTGCTGGACAAGGTGCTGGAGCAGGTGGGCGACCATGCCCGCCGGGTGGCGCTGCGCGAGACGCGGATGGAGTCCGCGCTCACGGTGGAGAAGATCATCCTCGCGGGGGAGATCCGCCGCATCTACGAGCGCGACATGCAGCAGCCGTCGCTCGCGTTCATGGCGGCGGTGAAGGCGTTCGCCAACGGGCTGGACCGCGAGGGCGTGCGGCCGGACCTGGAGCGGCTGGCGCGCGAGACGGGCAGCCACGAGGTCCTGGCGGAGATCTACGAGAGCGCCGCGGTGGACCTGACCTCCGGCGACCCGGTGGCGTTGGAGATGCTGCGCCGCGCGGCGGAGCTGCGCGAGAGCCTGGATCAGCCCGAGGAGGCCACGCGCCTCTGGAAGAACCTGCTGCTGGATGCGCCGCAGGACCGTCAGGCCCTGGAGGCGCTGTCCCGGCTGTACGAGAAGGGCCAGAACGCCAAGAGCCTGTCGGAGGTCTACGCCCGCCAGGCGCAGCTCGCCACGGACCCGGAGACGCGGCTGGGCCTGCTGCTCAAGGCCGGTGAGGCGTACGCGAGCTCGGGCGAGGACGCGAAGGCCATCGAGGTCCTCCGCTCCGCGCTGGCGCTGCGCATGGTGCCGGAGGGGCTGCTCGCGCTCGACAAGCTGTACGCCAAGACGCGCCGCTTCGTGGAGCAGGCGGACGTGTTGGATCAGCTCGCCGAGCTCGCGCCGGACGAGCCGGGCCGGCGCGCGTACCTGCTGCGCCGCGCGCAGCTGCTGGAGAAGGAAGTCGGCCCCTCGGAGGCGCTGCCCGTCTACCGCCGGCTGCTGGAGCTGTCGCCGGGCGACGGCCAGGTGGTGGCGGGGCTGGAGCGCCTGCTCGCGCACGACGGCCCCCGGCTGGAGGCCGCCCGTCTGTTGGAGCCCGTCTACCGGGGCCTCAACGACACGCGGAAGCTGGTGGACGTGCTGGAGGTGCTCCTGCCTGGAGTGCCGCCGGAGAAGCGGCTGGAGCGCCTGCAGGAGATCGCCATCCTGCGCGAGGGCCTGGGCCAGACGTCGCTGGCCTTCGTCGCGCGCCTGCGCGCCTTCAACGAGCAGCCGGCGGAAGCCACCGTGCGCGACGAGCTGGAGCGGCTCGCGGCGGACTCGGGTTCCTTCGAGGAGGTGGGGGCGGCCTACGAGGATCAGTTGGAGCGCGACCCCGCGGAGCCCCTGGCGGGTGACCTGTGGCGGCGGCTGGCGGCCATCTACGACAACCGCCTGAAGCGCTACGACCTGGCGGTGCGCGCGTGGGAGCAGGTGAGCCGGCGCGACCCGATGAACAAGACGGTGCTGGAGGCCATCGCCCGCGTGCATCGCCGCACGGGCGCGCACCGGGAACTGGCGCTCGTCATGCGCCGGCAGGTGGCCGCGGAGGGCAACCCCGCCTCGCAGGTGAACCTGCTCTTCGAGCTGGCGCACCTGGCCGAGGAGACGCTGGCGGACAAGTCGCTCTCCGCGCAGGCGTACCGCGAGGTGCTGGAGCGCCGGCCGGAGAACGCCAACGCGCTGAAGCTGCTGGGCCGCGTGCTCGCGGACATGGAGCGCTGGGCGGAGCTCGCGCAGCACGTCGAGCGTGAAATCCAGATGGCGGATGCGCGCGACGCGCAGGAGGAGGCGTCGGACCTGCGGGTGCGCCTGGGCCGCCTGAAGGTCTCGCGCCTGGATGATCCGCGCGGCGCGCTGGAGCTGTACCAGGCGGTCCTCGCGCGGCGCGCGGGCCACCCGGGCGCGGTGGGCGCGCTGGAGGAGCTGGCGCGCTCGGAGAGCCCGCTGCGAGGCGCGGCGGCGAGCGCCCTGGAGCCCGTCTTCGCGTCGGTGGGCAACCACCTGAAGCAGGTGGAGATGCTGGAGTCGCGGGCCTCCGCGGAGGCCGTGCCGCAGGAGCGCGCCGCGCTGCTGCGCCGCATCTCGGAGATCTACGCCACCGCGCTGGAGAACGCGGAGATGGCGTTCCTGTCCGCCACGCGCGCGCTGCGTGAGCTGCCGGAGGATCCGCGCTCGCTGGAGCTGTGCGTCTCGCTGGTGGACAAGGCTGAGGCGCCGGAGGAGCTGTGCGCGGTGCTGATGGAGGTCGCGCCCAAGGCGGGCGACGCCGCCCGCGCGGAGCTGTACCGCGCGCTCGCGAGGCTCCAGGTGGACCTGGGCGAGCCGGCCGAGGCGCTGGCGTCGTGGAAGCGCGTCCTGGAGCTCAAGCCCACGGACAACGAGGCCCTGGATGGCACCGCGCGGCTGGTGGCGTCGCAGGGCCGGCCGTCGGAGCTGCTGGAGGTGCTGCGCCGTCAGCTCGCGCTGTCGGAGGAGCCGGCGCGTCGCGCCACGGTGCTCTTCCAGATTGGCGCGCTGCAGGAGGAGCAGCTCAAGGACACGCTGGGGGCGCTGGCCACGTTCCGGCGCCTGCTGGAGCTCAAGCCGGATGACGCCGCCGCGCTCGCGCGGATGGAAGGGCTCTGCCAGACGCAGGAGCGCTGGCCGGAGCTCGCGGACGTCCTCGCGCGGCGCATCGCGCTGATGCCGACGGAGGAGGGGCTGGAGCTGAAGTTCCGCCTCGCGACGGTGCGCGAGTCCAAGTTGCTCGACAAGGTGGGCGCGCTCGCGCTGTACGGCGAGGTGCTGTCGGTGCAGCCCAACCACCCGGGCGCGGTGGGCCGGATGGAAGCGCTGGTGGCGCGCGAGCCCCAGAACCTGCTGGCGGTGGAGACGCTGCTGCGCGCCTTCCGTGCGAGCGGCGATGTCATGCGGCTGGCGCAGTTGATTGAGACGCGGGTGGGCGTGTCCCCGGACGCGGTCGAGCGCAAGCAGCTGCTCGGCGAGCTGGCCACGCTGCGCGAGACGCAGGGCGAGAGCGAGCTGGCCTTCCTCGCGCTCTACCGCGGCTTCAAGGAGGACCCGAACGACGGCGAGGTGCGCCGCCGGCTGGAGAACGCCACCGACGTCGCGGGCAGCTACGACGAGCTGGTGGTGCTCTACGAAGAGGCCCTGCCGCGCATCGCCGAGGCGGCGGACGCGGCCCAGGTGTGCCTCAAGCTGGGGCAGGTGCTGGAGACGCGCCTGCGCGACCCCGACCGCGCGGTGTCCTACTTCGAGCGCGCGCGCACGCTGCACGCCTCCGTGCAGGAGCGTTCGCTCGTCGCGTTGGACCGGCTCTACCTGCACCTGGAGGCGTGGCCGGAGCTGGCCGGCGTGCTGGAAGCGCTGGCGACCGGGGCGACCACCACGGCGGACAAGCTGGGCTTCCTCTTCCGCCTGGGGCAGCTCTACCAGGAGCGGCTGGACAGCCCGGACCGCGCGGCGAGCGCCTACGAGGCCATCCTCGCGCTGGAGCCGGGACACCTGGCGTCGGCGCGGCTGCTGGAGGGCATCTACGAGGGCGCGGGTGCGTCCGAGAAGCTCTACGGCATCCTGAAGCTCCAGGCGGACAAGGTCGTCGGCAGTGAGCGCGACCGCGTGCTCGGCAAGATGGCGCAGGTGTCGGCCGAGGGGCTGTCGGACCTGGGCCGCTCCATCGACCTGTACCGCGAGCTCCTGGCGAAGAACCCGCGCAACGAGCAGGTCTTCTCCGCGCTGGAGTCGCTGTACGAGCGGGCCGACCGTCCGCAGGACCTGCGCGAGCTGCTCGAAGGCCGCCTGGCCCTGACGTTGGATCCGCGCGAGGTTGTGCGCCTCAACGAGCGCCTGGGCCGCGTGGTGTACCGCCTGCTCAAGCAGCCGGAAGCGGCGGTGCCGTACTTCAAGGCGGCGCTGGACCGCGACGCGCGGCACCGGGGCGTGCTGGACACGCTGCGCGAGCTGTACGACGAGACGGGCCAGCGCGAGGAGCTGGTGGGCGTGCTGCGCCGCCTCATCCCGCTGCAGGAGAACAGCGAGGGCGTGAAGGCGCTGCGCCTGCGGCTGGCGGAGGTGCTCGCGGGCATGGGCCGGCGCGAGGAGTCGCTGGACGCGGCCCGCCGCGCGCTGGAGGTCGAGCCGCACGTGGTCGCCGACCTGGAGCGCGTCTACGCGCTGTCCGTGTCGCTGCGCGCGTGGAACGACGCGGTGCGGGCCCTGGAGCTCAAGGTCCAGGTGCACCTGCAGACCGAGGAGCGTGACCCGGCCATCGCCGCGTACTTCACGGTCGCGGAGCTGTGGGAAGGGCAGGGCGGCAAGCCCGAGCTCTCCGCCGGCGCGCTGGAGAAGGTGCTGGAGCTGGATCCGGCCAACCGCACGGCCTACGAGCGCGTGTGCACGCTGTACCGCACGCACAACGACTGGCGTGCGTACGCGACGGTGATGGACCGCTACATGCCCCACCTCGTCACCGACGAGGAGAAGCTGGCGGCCCTGCGCGAGATCGCCCGGGTGCAGGAAGAGCGCCTGGGCCAGAAGGACGTGGCCTTTTTGGCGCTTTGCCGCGCGCTGCAACTGGACGCGACGGAGGACGGCCTGCGCGAGGAGGTGGAGCGCCTCGCGGACGAGACGGGCAGCCACGAGGAGCTGGCGGCCGTGTACGAGGAGGTCGCGGACGAGCTGCCCCGCGGACCGCTCGCGGAGCGGCTGTACGTCACGCTGGCGCGCATCCACGACACGCGCCTGGATGACCCGCAGGCCGCCGAGGCCGCGTTCCGGAAGATCCTCGAGTTCGACCCCACCAACGCCACCGCGCTGGACGGGCTGGCGGCGGTGTTCCAGCGTCGCGGCCGGGACCGCGAGTACGTCGTCGCGCTGGAGCAGAAGCTGGAAGCGGCGGGCTCCATCGAGGCGCGCAAGGGCATCCTCAAGGAGATCGCCCGCGTCTGGGACGAGACGCTGGAGGACCCCATCGAAGCGGCCAGCGCCCTGCTGCGCGCGCTGGAGCTGGAGCCGGACCAGGAGACGCTTGGCGTCCTCACCCGCCTGTACCGGCGGGGCGGGGCCCACCGCGACGTGGCCACCACGCTGCTGCGGGCGCGCGACCTCGCGTCGTCCGCCGAGGAGCGGGCGCGCATCCAGGTGGAGGTGGCGACCGTCTACGAGCGCGACCTGAAGGACGACGAGTCCGCGGTCTCCGCGTTCCGGATGGCGTTGGAGTTCGACCCCGTCAACCGCGAGGCGCTGGAATCGTTGGAGCGGCTGCACATCCGGTTGGATCAGCCAGCGGACCTGCTCGCCATCTATGAGCGGATGCTGGAGCTGAGCCAGGACTACCGCGAGAAGGTCCGCGTCCTGTTCCGCAGCGCGACCATCTGGGAGGACACGTACCAGAACCCGGCGAACGCGGACGCGTGCGTGGAGGGCGTGCTCTCCATCGACCCGCAGAACGTGCCGGCCATCAAGTCCCTCATCCGGCTGCGCCGCGCGCAGGCCCGGTGGGAGGACCTCATCTCCGCGTACGAGCGGCAGCTCGCGCTCGCCACCAGTCCGCAGGAGCAGGCGGAGCTGTACGTGGAGATCGGCAACGTCCAGTACCAGCAGCTCAAGGTGGTGGACCGCGCGGTGAACAGCTACCACGCGGCGCTCGCCACGGACCCCGAGTCCCGCCAGGCCCTGCACGCGCTGGGCAACCTCTACGAGCGCAGCGGCAACTGGCCCTTCGCGCTGGAGATGCTGCAGAAGGAAGCGCAGGTCGTGGGCACCGACCCGGTGGCGGTGGAGCTGTGGCACCGCCTGGGGAAGATCAACGAGGACATGCTGTCGGACATGTCCAGCGCCCGGAACGCGTACCAGCAGGCGCTGGCCATCGACCCGGGCCACCTGCCCACCATCCGCGCCCTCAAGGGCATCCAGGAGCAGGAGAAGGACTGGGGCGGCTACGAGCAGACGCTGCTGCAGGAAGCGCAGCAGACGGATGATCCGGCCGCCAAGGGCCGCGCCCTGCTGGACGTCGCGCGCTACCACGCGGAGACGCGCGAGGACCGCGAGGCGGCCACCCACTATTGGGAAGAGGCCCTCAAGCACATCCCGGACAGCCTGGAGGCGGCCCGCCCCCTGGCGGACGTCTACATCGCGCGCGAGGACTGGTCGTCCGCGGAGCGGATGCTCGACATCGTCACGCGCAAGATGGCGGAGAAGGCCATGGCGGAGAAGGACGCCGCCGTCGCCCAGGACCTCTGCCGCCAGCTGTACCGGCTGGGCTACGTGACGGAGAAGCTGGGCCGGCGCGACAAGGCGCTCAGCTCGTACGAGAAGGCCTACGGCCTGGACGCCACGTACCTGCCCGCGCTGGAGGGCTACGGCAACCTGCTGGTGCAGGCGAAGCGGTACGAGGACGCGCTCAAGGTCTTCCAGACCATCCTCATCCATCACCGCGAGGAGCTGACGGACCTGGAGGTGGTGGAGGTCTACTGGCAGCTGGGTGACGTGCACGCCGCGCTCGGCCAGGCGGACCGCGCGCAGAACCACTTCGAGAAGGCGATCGCCATCGACCCGCAGCACGAGCCGACGCTGCGGGCGCTGGTGGCGTTGATGGACAAGGCGGGCCGCTACGAGAAGTCCGCGGAGCTGCGCCAGGACCTCGTCAACAGCCTGGAGGGCGAGGCGAAGGTCAAGGTCTACCTGGAGCTGGGGCGCATCGCGCGGGACGAGCTGCACGACCCGTACATGGCCATCGACGCGTTCAGCGGCGCCCTCAAGACGCATCCGGAAGCGCCGGAGGTGATGGACGCGCTCTACCGCCTGCTGCGTGAGACGCGTCAGGGCCAGAAGGCCGCGGACGTGCTGGGGCGCATGCTGTCGCTGCCCGAGCTCGCGTCCGAGCCGCACAAGGCCAAGCGCGTGTGGTTCGCGCTGGGGGAGATCCGCCGCGACGAGCTGAAGGACGTGGAGGGCGCGACGCAGGCCTTCAACGCCGCGCTCGACCTGGACCATCGCTTCGTGGAGGCCTTCAGCGCGCTGGAGGCGCTGCTCGGTGGCGCGCGCCAGTGGAAGGTGCTGGAGGAGAACTACACGCGCATGCTCTCGCGTCTGCCCAAGACGCCGGACACGCACCCCGCTCGCATGACGCTGTGGCGCGCCCTGGGCGACCTGTACCTCCAGGTGCTCAAGCACCCGGAGGGCGCGGTGGCCGCCTACGGCGTCGCGGCGAAGGGCATGCCGGACGACGCGGGCATCCAGGAGACGTTCGCGGAGGTCGCCGGCCAGATGCCGGGCCGCGAGGAAGAGGCCATCGTCGCGCTGCGCCGCGCGCTGCCGAACACGGAGAACCCGCGCAAGGTGGTGGGCCATCTGGTGCGGCTGTCCGCGGTGCGCAAGGACTACGACGCCGCGTGGCTCGCGGCGCAGGCCGTGTCGGGGCTGCTGGGCGAGGCAGGGGAGGACGAGCAGGAGATCCTCACCAAGCTGGGGCCCTACGCGAAGAAGAAGGAACTGGCGCAGCGTCCGCTGACGGACCGGCTGTGGCAGACGGCGCTCTTCCACCCGAAGGTGCGGGGACCGCTGTCGGAGCTGTTGGGGCTGCTCTTCGAGAAGGCGGGACACCTGTACGCGGTGCCCTTCCCGCAGTACCAGCTGGTCCCGAAGCGCCACCGCATCGACGTGGCGACGGCGCAGGAGTACCACGTCAACCACTACCGCTACGTCGCGCGGCTCTTCAACATGGAGGCGGTGGAGCTGTACTCGCCCTTCCTCGTGGCCACGCGCGAGCGGCTGGCGAAGCGCTCCAACGAACCGGCCCCCGAGCCGCTCGTGAACGTGGACCTGCTCCAGACGCATCCCGCGTGCGTGCGTGTGGGCGGCAAGTACTTCGCGGAGCAGGGACAGAAGGAGGTGTACTACCTCCTGGGTCGGACGCTGGCCCTGGCCCGTCCGGAGCTGGCGTTCAGCCAGCGCGTCGCCCCCGAGCGGCTGGAGGCGGTGGTGCAGGCCGCGCTCAGCCTGGTGGTGGGCAATGTGCGCTTCACGGTGGATCCGCGGCTGGTGGACGTGGAGCGGCAGCTGCTCCACAAGAGCCTGAGCGAGCCGGACCGGGCCGCCCTGGCCAAGGTCGCCAGGGCCTACCTGCCCACGGCGACGCCGCAGGATGTGCGCAACTGGTTGGAGGGCGCGGAGCTCACCGCGTCGCGCGCGGGCCTCTTCGCCGCGGGCGAACTGGAGCCCGTGCGCCGCATGGTCCAGGGGGAGACGGGGTCGTCGTTCCGCGTCCCCTCCCGCACCAAGCTGCGGGAGTTGTTGGTGTTTGCGACGTCCGAAGACTTGCAGGAGCTGCGTGTGGCTGTAGGCACACACGTGGAAGTGCAGGCTCGAAAATAGTGCCCTCAGACCGGCGCGAGGGTTCAAGCGTTGAAAGCAGGCGGGCGTTCAAGGCGGGTGTCCTTGATCTCACCCGGTGGCCACTTCTACGATTCCGACGGGATTTCGCCCGTCATTTCTGAGGCTTACGGGAACGATGCGTTTCGTCTGCGACAGCTGCCGCGCGCAGTACATGATCAGCGACGACAAGATTGGCCCCAAGGGGGTCAAGCTTCGTTGCAAGAAGTGTGGTCACACCATCCTGGTGAGGCCCGCCGGAGCATCGGCGGGGAAGGAGGGAGGGGCGGACACCCCCGCGGCCACGGAAGCGAAGGCTGGCGCGGCGGACTCCAACGCGCCCCGCATCGTCGAGTCGTCCGGAACGGGGCTGCCCGCCACACTGGGCACGCCGCCCGAAGGCGGCCTCTTCACGGACGTGGAAGAGGACGAGATTGGCGCCGTCTTCGACCAGGTCCTGAGCACGGGTTCGCAGAAGGCGCAGGCCCGCGACGCGGAAGCCGAAGCCGTGAAGGCCGCGAAGGCCGAAACGGTGCGCAAGCTCGCGGAAGCCGAGGCGGCCGAGCCCTCGCCGGACGACGCGAAGGCCGCGGCGTCGCACGAGTGGTACGTCGCCATCGACGAGAAGCAGGTGGGCCCCTGGTCGGTGGAGAAGGTGAAGGACGCCTGGGACCGGGGCGAGGTGGGCCCCGACAACCTCTGCTGGCGTTCGAGCTTCAGCGACTGGATTCCCCTCTCGGAGACGGCGGAGCTGGCGTCGGTGCTGGCGCCGCGTCCAGCGAAGCCGGTCATCGTCGCGCCCGCGCCGGTCTCCACGTCGTCGCCGACGATTGCCGCGGGACCGGTGGAGTCCGCCTTCAGCGCGGGCAGCACCCGTCCAGGCCTGGGCGGCGGTTCCACCGCACCGGATGAACCGGTGGGCTGGAAGCCCTCTGCCGCGAGCGTGCTGGCCTCGCTGGTGAAGGAGGAGAACGACGCCCTCACCAAGCCGCCTCCGCGTCCGGCGCCCTCGCTGGATCGCGAGCCGCTGTCGCAGTCACGTCTGCTGGACGTGCCCATGCCGCCGCCGGAGCCGAAGTCGTCTCCGGCCATGATGGGGGCGGCTCCGGGGATGGCCGCGCCCGCCGCCTACGCGCCGCAGCCGCAGGGCTACGCGCCGCAGCCGCAGGGCTACGCGCCGCAGCAGCCCGTGCCGCAGTACGCGCAGCAGCCCCAGGGCTATCCCCAGCAGCAGGCGCAGATGCCCTACGGGCAGCAGCCCCAGGGCTACCCGCCTCCGGGCTATCCCGCGGCCTATCCGCCGCCCGCGGCGGCTCCCACGGGCTCCAAGGGCCGCACGGGGATGCTGGTCGCTGTGACGGCGGGGGTGCTGGTGATCGCGGTGGCCGCGGTCGTCGCCCTCACGCGAGGCTCTTCGACCGAGCGCCCCCCGGAGGCACCGGCCCAGGTGGCGACGCGCCCGGCGGAGCTGCCGCCCATGCCGCCGCCTCCCGTGGTGGCGCAGCCTCCACCCGCGGCCGTCGCGGCGACCGCGCCCGCCGCGGCGCCGGTGGAAGGCACTCCGGCGGCGGGAACGCCTGCCGCGGGTGCGCCCGCTGCTGGGGCCGCTCCAGCCACCGCGCCCGCCGTGGCAGCGGCCCCGGCCGCAGCGACGCCGCCTCCCGCCGTGGTGACGCCGCCTCCCGCGACCCCGCCCAACACGGCGACGGTGGTGGCGAAGGTGGAGCCGCGAAACCAGCGGCGTCCTGGTTCTGGCAACAGTGGCAGTCGCCAGCGTGAGGATGACGGGGAGGCGATCACCGTGTCGAAGCCCTCGGCCGCGCCTGCCGCGGCTTCAGGGGACGACGACTTCGACGAGCTGTTCGGCACGAAGAAGACGCCGGCCAGCACGAAGCCGGCGGGCAAGACGACGACCACCGCCTACATCCCGCCCGAGCCGGGGGGTGGCACGCTGGATCGCCTCCAGCAGTCGGACATCATGCAGGTGGTGCTGAACAACAAGCCGGCCATCGTGAAGTGCGTGAACGAGCAGAAGCAGAAGGACCCGTCGCTCAGCGGCAAGCTGGTGATGCGCTGGACGGTCCAGCCGAGTGGCAAGACGAGCAGCGTGTCGTGCCGCACGGATGAGTTCCGCACGAGCCACATGGCGACCTGCATCACCGGCCTCATCAAGGGGTGGTCCTTCCCGAAGCACCAGAAGCAGGGCGACCCCATCGACTTCCCGTTCACGTTCTGAAATGGAAGCGCGACATCGCCGCCAGATATGACGGCGATGTCGCTGTGGCGTGCGGTGGGTTTGTGCGCTTTTGTGAACAGTGAATTTCTCTGGGGCGGTGTCGTAGGAAGGTCGGTCGACACTCGTTGACACGTCTGGAGCGAGAGGACTAAAGCCCGCTCGACTTCAATACCCGGTGCCTGGAGTTGTGGCCGGAGGCACCGGGCGACGTACCAATCCAGGAGGAAGTTCCGAATGCAGCTTCGCAAGATGATGGTGATGCTCGCCGCGGTGAGCACGATGAGCCTGGCGCTGACCGCCTGTGGCGATGACGCGACGACGACCGAGTCGTGTACGTCCGATACCGACTGCGCCTCCGGCTTCTGCAACACGGCCGCGGGCGTGTGCATGGACACCTGCGAAAGCGGCTCGGACTGCCCCGACGCGGAGAAGAACTGCGCCCCGCTCCAGGGTTCGACCAACACGGCGAAGGTCTGCCAGTGCGCGACCTCTGAGCTCTGCAACTCGCAGAACGGCACCACGGGCCAGGTCTGCGGCACCGTGTCCAAGCGCTGCGAAGAGCCCGGCTCCAATACGGGCTGCACCAAGGACACCGACTGCGCCACGGGCGAGACCTGCAACACGTCCACCGGCGTGTGCAGCCCCGCTCCGGCCACCTGCAACGGCGAGGGTAAGGCGACCTGCGCGTACGGCTCGGCCTGCTACAGCGGCACCTGCTCGCCGCCTCCGGCCCCGACCTGCGTGAACTACGAGAAGTTCTCCAACAAGGCGGCGCTGGGCACCACGGGTCCGATCATCTTCAAGGTCGGGACCGGCGCTGTGACGACGGATACGACTTTCTGCGGCTCCTCGACCACCAAGCGCGTGAAGATCAACATCTCTGCGTACTCGAGCACCCCCTTCCCGGCCACCGCCGCCGAACTGAACGGGTTCTTCTACGTTCTCGTCGATGGTCAGCCGACCAGTGTGTCGATCAGCTCCTCTTCGGGCAACTACACGGTCACCGGCACGAACCGTGACCGCGCGGACATCGTTGCCAACCTCTGCGTGCTGCCTGCGTCCAACACGGCTTCCCTGGGCTACTACTTCACGGGCGGCAACTTCTTCTGCTTCCAGTCCAACTACTAAGCACTGAGTGATGGAGGGCTGAGGTTCGAGTCGTCCATCACCTGCAGCACCATGGAGCCCCGCCCAGGAATCTTGGGGCGGGGCTCTTCGTTTGAGTCCATCACGGTACTCACGAAGGCTTCGGTTCATCCTTCGGGAACGCGAGTGGGTTCGAGATGAATTTCGTTCAGCGCTTCCTCGTCTTGTCGGGTGCGCGCACGGGCATTCCGGCGACTTCAAAAGGAGACTCCATGCAGTCAAAGAAGCTGATGCGGATGTTCACCCTGGGGTTGGCTCTCGCTTCTCCTGTCGCTTTTGCTGGCGAGACCACGACCCAGTTGACCTGCCCCGAAGGGACCCGGCAGTCCGGTTCCAAGGAGGAGGGACTCTTTTGCCGCAAGCAGGAGCTCGCGGGAGGCAGCTTCGTCGCGCACGGCCCCTACCGCTCGTTCCACGCCAACGGGAAGAAGGCGTCGGTGGGGCAGTATGCGAACGGGTTCAAGACCGGCACCTGGTCCTTCTTTGACGAGGCCGGCAAGGAGTACGGCAAGACGGAGTTCCGTGAGAGCAACTACCACGGGAAGCGTTTTCTCTACTTCGCCAGCGGCAAGCCCCAGTTCGTCGAGGAGTACAAGAACGGGTTGAAGAACGGCGTGGTGCAGGAACTGAGCGAGGACGGGAAGATCGTCCACCAGGCCCGCTTCGAGAACGGCAAGGAAGTCGCGGTCAAGTAGCCGAGCAGGATGCGGCAGCGAGGGCCCCTGCCTGCTCCCAGGCTGGGGCCCTTCGCATTGCGGGGCTTTCCCTTGGGGCTCCAGCCGGCTAGGAACAGCATCGTGAAGGCCCCTTCCCTCGTTCCCGTCCTCTCCGCCATTCCTGTCTGCCCGGTGCCGCAGATGGGATTGCGTGAACTTGAGCGCATCCGGCTCATCCTGCGAGGTGGCTCCGTCATTGACTGGCGGCGTATGCACTTCCAGACCCGGGATGAGGTGGACCGGTTTCTTCGCCTCTGTCAGCTGGACGTGTCGCGGTCCTACGACGACGCCTGGGCCCGAACGGTGCTCGCGGATGCAGTGGAGTACCTCCGCAAGACCTTTGACTACCGGGTCGCTGACGCGGTGGCCCAGCCCCAGGAAATCCATGACCTCTTCCTGTTCGCCTCCGGGGCGAAGGGCCTCGCGCGCTACCGGCGGATCGCCTGCATCGTCCTGAAGGTGATGCACGTCATCCAGCACATCGAAGGGCGTGACCTGCTCTTCCGGTTGGCGGCTTCCGAAGCCGAACTTGCGGAGATGGTTACGGAAAAGGTGCTGGGCGTTGCGCGCGAGATGCAGGAACTGGGTCTTCCCGTCGTGGAGTTCGCCCATTCCATCAAGACCCGTGACTCCCTGGTCACGAAGCTGATCGCGAAGAAGGAGACCGTCGCGGCCCAGGTGTATGACCGTACGCGGTTCCGGGTCATCACCCGTGCGCGTGCCGACCTGCTCCCGGTGCTCTACTTCCTCACGCAGCGGTTGTTCCCATTCAACTTCGTCGTTCCGGGGCAGACCGAGAACACCCTGCTGCCCTTCAAGGGACTGCTCGCGGAGAACCCCCACTTCGAGCAGTTCATCCCCCAGCTTCATCTCGACCGTGACTTCGAGGATCGCGAGGACCGTACAGGGAATGCCTTCTCGGGCAGCTCCTATCAGGTCCTCAACTTCGTCGTGGACCTCCCTCTGCGGATGGACCCGTACCTCCCTCCTCCTGAAAACGACACCCGCCTTCGAAAGGGGCGGGTGACATTCGCATTGGTGGAGTTCCAGATTGCGGATGAGGAAACGGCCCGCCGCAACGAGGCCGGGGACAATGCCCACGAGAGCTACAAGCGCAGGCAGAAACGACGGGTCCTCAACCGATTGAGTCGAGGACTGGTCGTGCCCAAGCGCCAGGGATGATTCGTGCCGCCACCGATTGCAAAGGCACGCGCTGCTGCCAAAACGATGCTCTCCGTAGTGGCTTTGATGGACCTTAGTGGTTGAGTCGGGAAACGTAGATGCTTGCTGACAGCGCGCTTTGTTCGACCCATGCAAGCAGTGGCTGGCCGTCTGCATCCATGGCAATCGAGGGCGAGAATGCAGGGGTGCCCGTGTCCGCCAGGGCATCAATCGGACGGTCAAAGCCGTGCCACTGATTGCCAATCCATCGGCTGACGAAAATGCTCCTTTCTGCGTTGATGATTCCACTCCACGCGAGAACATGCGGAGCCCCAGTGCTCATGCCCAATGCTGGCTCGTGGTTGCCCGTCGATGTTGAGCTGATGGCTACGGGTGTGGTCCACGCCGTGCCCTCCCATCGAGCCCAGTAGATCAATCCATCGGACTCAGGGCTCGAAGCCGATTCAGCCCATGTGATCCAAGGGCGGCTGTTGCTATCGAGTGAGACGGAAGGAGACCACGCTGTCTCGCCAAGCACTCCATCTCCTAGCGGTGGCGCATCGTTTTCAGAGACGGCGACACCCCTGCGACCATCGCCTGTCCCCGAAAGGTCAAGGACGCTGTATGCGATAAAGGCCTTGGAGCCCGAAAAGGTTGTGGAAAGTGAGTAGACACGCGGAGATTCACTGGGCCTAGGGAGAGAAGTTCGCGTCCAGGCTGAGTTTCCAGTCGTCAATTGATAGTGGCCGATTTGTGCGATCGCATCACCGCTGTTGAGCGCGTAGAGATGCAACGTCGCGTTCGACTCGAAAGCAAGGGAAGGGGTGGATATCGCAAAGTCCCCAGGGAAGAGGGAAATAGATGGCAGTGCCTCCCATCCTCTCTCAGTCCACCTGCGGACGAAGATGGAATCGTCCAGGCCAGGCCCGGCCTCCTCTTGCCAGCCGACGATTGGTTGATTGGCATTGTCGATGAGCAGGGTCGGGCGGGTTGCATTCGTACCCACCGTGCCCATGCCGCTCAACGCTCCTCCCAGAATGCTCCAATTGCTTCCCGTCCAGCGCGCAACGTAGATGTTCTTGGTCGCGCCATCTGACTCAGCCCAGGCGACCACGGGTCGATCGTTGCGGTCCATCTTCAAGACGACACCTTCCGCCGACGTGTTGCCTGGGACCGCGCTGATGGCCCCTCCCAGGGGTAGCCACGTCGGCACCGAGAACGACCACGCAGGCATATCGACCACTTCGTTGCCTGCGAGGTCCGTGATGACGAGGCCCACGAGGTTCGTGAACTCCACGTGGAGGGTATTGGGGGCGACCAGTGGATTGATGGGCGTGACGGTCAGCGTCCTTCCGTCTGCTGAGAGGTTGACGGACTTGTCGATGGGAGCGCTGTCGCTTGCCGTGACCTGCACGGACGCATCCGTCAGCGTGCGCGGATTCATGGGCTCGCTGAACGTGACTTGAATCGACTCGTGCACTCCCACCGCTGCCGCGTTCCTGGCGGGCAGGAAGGAACTCACCGTGGGCGCCGTACGGTCCACGACGACCGTGCGCGGTGCGCTGATGAACGTGGCCCCTCCGCGGATGGCCCGGACTGACAGCTGGTAGGAGCCCTCTGCCTCCTGCGTCGTGTCCCAGGTGTACGCGAAGGGGGTTCCCGTCGGCTTCGCCAGCACGCTGGCGTCCTTCAGGATCTCCACCGCTTCCGCGGAGCCTCCTTCCACCGTGAACTGGAGCAGCAGCGGCCCGTTCGTATAGGCCTTGCCTGGCGTCGGGACGACCCAGTTCACCATCAGGTCACCGGCCTTCCCGACCGTCATCGCCAGCGTGGCCTCCTTCGTGACCGCGCCGCTCCTTCCCTGAAGCGTCACGGTATGGGGGCCCGGCGGCGTGTCAGCCCCGATGCGGATGCTCAACGCCTTGCGCGTCTCTTCGGCGCGCAGGGTGGTGGGCTGGAACTCGACGCCCTTCGGGGGATTGAGGAGGCTCAACGTGACGTCTCCTCCCTTCACCCCCGCCCACGCCAACTGGACCTCACAGCCCAGGGTTCCGCCGGGCAGGACCTGCTCCTGCGAGGTGCTCACGGACAGCGTGAAGTCGGCGTTGGGATCCGGCTGGACGTCGTCCACGGGGGCTTCAAGGGGCGGAATTTCGATGCACGCGGGGGACAAGCCGATGCAGCTCAACAACATCAGGAGTTTCAAACGGGGCATGGGGGCACTTTCTGCAAGGGATGTTCCGGTCGGTCCCTACCCGACAGATTGGCACGGCCGTCCTGAAGGGAGGATGGGCGTCCGGCCTGCGGGATGGCCGAGTGCTTCGCCTGTCTCGCCGGACCTGGAAATGCGTCTGCCCGCCGGCCCCCGGGCTTCGGTGGGGACGGACGGGCAGGGGGACTTCGGGCACCGCTGGAAGCGGACTACTTCTTCTTGCGGTTCTTCTTCTTGTTCTCCTTCTCCTTCTTGCGCCGCTCCTTGAGTGCGTCGCGATCCTCCGTCTTGCCCACCGCGGGCGGCGCGTAGCCCATCAGGCGGGCCTTGGCCATCGCGGCCTGGCCCATGGGCGGCGTGTAGCCCGGCGCAATCTGGGGCAGCTGCATGGGCATTCCACCTCCCATGCCCCCCATGCCTCCCAATCCCGCCATGGCCTTCTCCAGCGCCTTCGGGTCCTTCCCGAACATGCTGCCCAGGTCCATGTTCTTCATCTGGCCCAGTTGTCCCAACTGCTTGAAGCCGGGGATGCGGCCCAGCAGGCCCGGGTTCTGCCCGATGGTGCCCATTACCTGCTGCATCATCCCGAACTTCTGCAGCAGCTCGCGCACCTCCTCCGGCTTGCGCCCGCTGCCCTTGGAGATGCGGTTGATGCGGCTGGCGTTGATGAGGTCCGGACGCAGGCGCTCCTTCTGCGTCATCGAGTCGTACATCGCCTCGATCTTCGTGAGCTCCTTCTCGTCCGGGTTCAGGTGCTCCGTGAGGTCGCCGAAGAGCGGGAATTTCTCCAGCAGGTCCTTCAGCGGCCCCATCTTGCGGACCATGCGGATCTGCTCGACGAAGTCCTTCATCGAGAACTGGCCGGACAGGAGCTTGCGCGCGTCGTCCTCGGCCTTCTTCTCGTCGACGACCTTCTCGAAGTCCTTCATCAGGCCGACGATGTCGCCGAAGCCCAGGATGCGGCCCGCGAGGCCCTCTGGACGGAACTCCTCCAACTTGTCCATCGACTCGCCCATGCCGAGGAACTTGATGGGCTTGCCCGTCACCTCCTTGATGGACAACGCCGCGCCACCACGCGCGTCGCCGTCCAGCTTCGTCAGGATGAAGCCGTCCAGCGTGAGCCGCCGGTCGAACTCGGCCGCCGTGCGCACCGAGTCCTGGCCAATCATCGCGTCGCACACCAGCAGGATGGTGTCCGGCTGCACGTTGGCCTTGATGGCCTCCAGCTCCGTCATCAGCGTCTCGTCGATGGCGAGCCGGCCGGCGGTGTCGATGAGCACCACGTCGCACTTCTGCTCGCGCGCGGCCGCGTAGCCTCGCTTCGCCAGCTCCGGGGGCGGCACGCCGGGCTCGTGGTAGACGGGGACCTTCAGCCGTTCACCCAGCACCTTGAGCTGATCCACGGCGGCAGGACGGTAGATGTCCGCCGCGACCAGCAACGGCTTGCGCCCTTCCTGGAGGAGCCGGCTGGCGAGCTTGCCCGTCGTCGTCGTCTTACCGGAGCCCTGGAGGCCCACCATCATGATGCCGGACAGCTGACCCTTGGGCTTCAGGTGGAGGCTGGTGTCCACCGGACCCATCAGGGCCTGCAGCTCGTCGTGGCAGATCTTGACGAAGTGGTCCATCGCGCTGACGCGGCGCTTCTGGCCCCCGGCGTCCGTGACGGTGGTCTGCACCACCTCGCCCACGGCCTTCTCGCGAACGCGGGCGACGAACTTCTTCACCACGTCGAAGGCGACGTCCGCCTCCAACAGGGAGACGCGGATGTCTCGCAGCGACTCGTCCACCAGGTCGGGGGTGAGTTCGCTCTTGCCGGCGAGGCGGTTCTTGGCGGCCCGGAAGCCCTTGGTGACGGTCTCAAGCATGGGGGGCGCTTTATAACAGGGCCTCGCCGGATGCGACGCCCACGGAAGCCCCGGCCGTCCAGCAGTGGAGGAATCGGGGGGCTTCCCCCTGCTCCCCGGGCCCCCAGGAGTGCCTCCAGGGCCCCGCGTTCCCTGCGCCAGGGCGCGGAAGGCCCTCCGCGGCGGTCCAACCGGGCTGTTCCCCCTGGCTTCCCCCCTGGCCGCGTCCCCGGGACGGCCTTTCCAGCGGGTCCCGGGGCCGTGTCGGGCCCTGGCGGACGGGGCTCCAGCCGTGTTGGCTCCTGCGGGTGGTTCGACCATTCCCGGGGCCTGGCAGGCCCTCCCGTCCACGGTCCCGGGATGCGGCGCCAGCCTGACGCGCCCGGTCCGCGCGGGACGCCAGCGCCGTGGCGTCCTCGCCGGCTTCGCCCGGCAGGATGTCGGGTCGCGAACCGCCCGTCCCGCGCAGGCCCGCATCGCGGTTCACTCAATGCATCAATATGTCTCTGGAATACAGATGCAGCCTGATTGCATGACAGAAATCGCCGTCAGGCTTGCTCCGGGCAGCCAGGTAGACCCGTGTTCCATGGCTCATCATTGCTGCTGCAAGCCGGCATCAATTATCCAGGGATGATACGTCTGGCGCGTCTTGCGTTTATTGCCGCTCCTGATGAAAATGCCGGTCGCGTCGGCTCCTGCACCTTGGCTGCCTGGGCGCGTGGAGTTTTCCCCCCCCGTGGGATGCGCTCTCCCGGTGTGGAGGTCGGGGCCGCGTCCGGGGAGAGGCCTGGAGTCCAACGTGCTGTCCCCCGTTCGTCGTCCCCTCCCTCCGGAAACGCCTGTCTCCGTGTCGCAGCCGTCGGTGGGCCATTCCGTCCCCGATGCCCTGGACGGCGTCCTCGAAACGGATCCTGCGCGCGTCTACGCGGTGATGGATGCGCCCACGCGTGCGCGCTACCGGGAGGTCTGCGTGGCGCTCGCGGGCTCCACGGCGCGAACCCCGGAGGAGGTCGCCCGTGAGGCGGTGAACCAGGCAAGCGCGAGCCAGGAGCACGTCGGGATGTTCCTGCTGGGCCAGGGACTGCCCCGGCTCGAAGCGGCATTGGGCTACCGGCGTTCTTGGGCATCGCGGCTCGGACGAGGGCTTCGGCGCCGCGCGGCGAACCTCTACGTGGGGGGGCTCATCGGCTCCTCGGTGCTCGCGCTCGTGGCGTTGGAGCGCTTCCTCGCGGCGCAGGGCCTGCCGGTGTCGCAGCGGTTGGGATTGCTGGCGCTGCTGGTGCTGCCGGTCGTCGAGCTGATTCAGGAGCTGGTCGACCGGCTGTTGGCCGCCTCCGTGCGCCGCCCTCCGGTGTTGCCGAAGCTGGACCCTGAGCGGGTGTTCCGCGCCGAAACGCGCACCCTGGTGATCACGCCGCTGCTGGTGGCGAGCGGGGAGGACATCGACGCCCAGTTCCAGCGGATGGAAAACCACTTCCTGGGCAATGACGCGCCAGCGCTGTCATTCGCGTTGCTGACCGACTTCCCCGACGCGGACGCGAAGGAGTTGCCTGGCGAGCACGAGCTGCTGGCGCGCTTGGAAGCGGGCGTGCGCGAGCTGAACGCCCGCCATGGCTTCCAGGAGGCGCACCGCTTCCACTGGCTGCACCGTGAGCGGCGCTGGAATCCCGTGTCGCGGCGCTGGATGGGCTGGGAGCGCAAGCGCGGCAAGCTGGAGGAGTTCAACCGGCTGGTGCTGGGGGCTCACGACACGAGCTACGTGGGCGAGGTCCCCGACGTCGTCCGCTCGGCGCGCTATGCCATCACGCTGGACGCGGACACGCAGCTGCTGCCCGGCAGTGCCGCCCGGCTGGTCGCGACGCTGCACCATCCGCTCAACCGCGCCCGCTTCGACGCGGCGGGCCTCCGGGTCGTGTCCGGGTACTCGATGCTCCAGCCCGCGCTGGGAGAGGCCCCCACGCGCATGTCCTGGCGTGCGTCAGGAGGCTGGCCGGTGTCGCTCGTGCGGGAGCTCAAGCAGGCGCTGCCCAATATGGGCCAGAGCCTGTTCGGCGTGGGCGATTTCGTGGGCAAGGGCATCTACGACGTGGCCGCGTTCCACCGCGCGCTCGACGGGCGAATCCCGGAGAACGCCGTCCTGAGCCACGACAAGTTGGAGGGGATGTTCTCACGGGTCGCGTTCGCCCAGGACATCACCGTGCTGGAGGGACGGTCGCCGGACCTCGCCGGCACCGCGCGCATCTGGCACCGCTGGGTGCGGGGCGACTATCAGCTCATGCCGTGGATCCTCCCCTGGGTGCCGGGACGGGACGGGCGCTTCACGCCCACGCCGCTCTCCGTGTTGGATCGCTGGAAGCTGCTGCGCGACCTGCGCGCCCCCCTGAGCTTTCCCTCCGCGCTGGCCGTGATCACCTACGGCTGGGTGACGAGCCCCGGAGGGACCCAGCCCTCGTTCTGGGCGCTGGCGACGCTCCTGTGGCTGTGCCGGCACCTGCTGTTGCTCGGCGTGGGCGCCATGGTGCGCGATGCATTTCGCACGTCCTCTCTGACGGAGGCCCTGCACTTCGTGCGGCGGAGGACCGGTCACCTCCTCATGGGCACCCTGATGACGGTGGCGACCGTGCTGCCCTTCACCACCATCGTGCTCGACGCCATCGTCCGGGCGCTCTACCGCATGGGCGTGGACCGCTCGCGCATCCTCGACTGGACGACGCATTCGCAGGCGACCCGCCAGGTGCGGGCGCTCTCGTCGTTCAGGCTTCCGGAGGTGTGGGGCTCGACGGTGCTCACGCTGCTCATTGGCGGAGCGCTGTGGCGGGCGAACCCCGCCGCGCTGCCGTGGGCCGCGCCGCTGCTGCTCGGCTGGATTCCCCTGGCGGCCTTCGCCCGCACGGCCCGCGCTCCTCGTGCGCTCCCTTCGCATGCGGCGGACGGCGACCGCGCGCTGGCGAAGCGGGTCTGGGAGCGCTTCGAGGCCTCCGCGAAGCCCGTGGGGGATGACGTCCTCACCCCCACGGACCTGGCGCTGGAGCTGGTGGCTCCCCTGGCGGCCTACCACCTGGGCCTGCTCGACGCCGCCGCGCTGGGCGACCGCCTGGAGGCCGTGCAGGACTCGGCCGCGAGCCTTTCCCGGGACGGGCAACAGGGGGCCGCAAGCGATGACACCCGCACGCGACAACCCCTGGAGCCGCGAGGCGTGGACACGGCGGAGAATGGGGTGCTGGCCGCGGCGCTGGTGGTGCTGGAGCAGGGCCTGCGTGCCGTGACACGGGGGGCGTCCACCTCCCAGGACGCCGGAGTCATTTCCCGCCTGGAACGGGCCGCTTCCCGCGCGCGGGAGTCACGCGAGGCGATGGACTTCGCCGGGTGCTACGACGCCGGGGCCGGACTGCTGAGGACGGGCCCTGACGCCACGTCGCACGAGACGCTTCTTGCGTCAGGCGGGGTCCTGGCGGGCTTCGTGGGCATCGCCATGCGCCAGCTTCCACTCCAGCACTGGGCCGCGTTGCTGGACGCGGACCGGAGGACGCGCGCCGAAGGGCGGGGGCCGGTGGGCGTCTCCGGGGCGCGGGCGCAGCTGCTGCCCTCGCTGTTCCTTGCCTTTCCCGTGAACACCCTCCTGGCGGACGGTGCGCGCACGGTGCTGGACGCGGCGTGCGCGGCGGAGGCTCCGGTGGAGGTCCAGGCGCTGGCGCTGCGCTTCCGGCCTGAATTGTCCGCGGAGTCGCTGGTGCGAGGGGTGGACGCGGCGGACCGGCGGGCGCTGGGGGTGACGTTCCTGGCGCTGACGAACCGGCTGTGCGACGACGTCCTGTCGCAACACTTCCACCAGCACCGACAGACGGCGTGGGTGGAGACCCTGGTCTACGAAATGAAGGACGTCTCATGAGCAGCCCGGAAGCGAAGGTCCAGCCCCAGGAGCTGGTGCGGCGCCAGGGGCGGCTGGCGGCGCTCAAGAACATCCTGCCCGTGCTCCAGATGGTGTGGGAGTCCGGCCCCCGCACGGTGCTGGGGTCGTTGGTGCTGCGCGTGCTGGCGGCGCTGGTGCCGGTGGCGGTGCTCGTCGTGGCGCGGTGGATCGTCGACGACGTGGTGGCCAGCTCCGCGGCCGGTACGGGGATGACCCCGCAACTGTGGCGCTGGGTGGCGATCGAGTTCGGGCTCGCGGTGCTGGGCGCGGTGCTGCTGCGCGGCATCGACTACCTGGGCGTCGTCCTGCGGGAGAACTACACGCGCCACATCAGCCTCAAGCTGATGGAGCAGGCGTCGCGGCTGGACCTGGCCACGTACGAGGATCCGTCCTTCTATGATCGCCTGGAGCGGGCGCGGGTGCAGGCGACGGACCGGCTGGTGATGGTCGCTGCCATCGCGCGCTTCCTGCAACTGGGGCTGACCACGGTGAGCCTCTGCGTGGGCATCCTGGTGTTCTCTCCGTGGATCCTCCTGAACATCGTGGTGTGCCTGGTGCCCGCGGCCATTGGCGAGGCGTACTTCGGCGCGATGGTCTACGCGCTGAACTTCCGGCACACGCCCAAGCGCCGCGAGCTGGACTACCTGCGCCAGTTGGGCGCCAGCAAGGAGAGCGCGAAGGAGCTGAAGATCTTCGGCCTGAGCAGCTTCCTCATGCGCCGCTACGACTCGCTGTCGCGCGAGCTGCTCACCGACGTGGTGGCCCTGTCGGCGAGGGCGCTGAGCGGGCTGTCGGTGCTGTCCGTCGTGGGGACCTTCGGCTACTACGGCGCCTATGCCTTCGTCGTCTACAAGGCGGCGCGGGGCGAGCTGACGGTGGGCGAGCTGACGTTCCTGGCGGGCGCCATCGCGGGCGCGAATCGCAGCCTCCAGGAGCTGTCCGTCACCGGGGCGGGCATCGCGGACCAGGCGCTCTACATCCGCGACATGCTGGCGTTCTTCTCGCTGGCGCCGGGCATCCGCTCGAAGCCGGACGCGCTGCCGGTCCCCCGGCCGATCCGCCGGGGGCTGGAGTTCCGCGACGTCACCTTCACCTACCCGGGGCGGACGCAGCCCACGCTCCAGGGCGTGAGCTTCCACATCGCGCCGGGCGAACGGCTCGCCCTCATCGGGGAGAACGGGCAGGGCAAGACGACGCTCGTGAAGCTGATGATGCGGCTCTACGACCCCACCGGCGGGCAGATCCTCCTGGATGGCGTGGACCTGCGGGACTACGCGTTGGAGGACCTCTGGCACGAGGTCGGGGTCATCTTCCAGGACTTCGCGCGCTACGAGATGACGGCCACGCACAACATCGCGGTGGGGCGCATCGACCGGTCCGAGGACGCCGAGCTCATCGCGCAGGCCGCGCAGAAGAGCCTGGCGAACACGGTCATCGAACAGCTCCCGCTGGGCTACGCCCAGATGCTGGGCCGGCGCTTCGAGGGCGGCGTGGACCTGTCAGGCGGGGAGTGGCAGAAGATCGCGCTCGCTCGGGCCTACCTGCGCGATGCGCAGATGCTGGTGCTGGACGAGCCCACGGCGGCGCTCGACGCGAAGGCGGAGCAGGACGTCTTCAACCGCTTCGGTGAGCTGTCCGCGGGGAAGATGGCGCTGCTCATCTCCCACCGCTTCTCGACGGTGCGAATGGCGGATCGCATCCTCGTGCTGGAGGGCGGCCGCATCGTGGAGGAGGGGCCGCATGACCTGCTCCTCGCCGGGGGTGGCCGCTACGCGACGATGTACGAGACCCAGGCCTCCCGCTACCGCTGAACGGAGCCCCGCGTGGCGCGCGGGGCCCACGCTCAGGACTCCAGCACGAGGTCCGTGACGCCGTAGAGCCGCTCCGCGCCCAGGCCCCGGGCGCGGGCCTCGGCGAGCAGCCGGTCGGACTCCTTCATGCGCGGTGCGTCCGGGGCGCAGGGCGGGCCGATGATGTGCTCCATCCAGGGCTCCAGGCCCATGGCGTAGTTGTACAGCTTCGAGGCGCCCACCAGCTCCAGGATGCGCAGGCCCTCGCCCGTGTTGCTGCCCCGGCAGCGCCGGTTCTTCTCCAGCTTGCGGTCGCGCTTCTTGGGGAAGAGCGCTTCGAGCGTCCAGGTGTGCGGGGCGCCTTCGATCTCCGTGTTCATGAAGACCGTCTGGATGGGGCCGAGGTTCTGGCGCATGTGCCGGTAGATGGCGTCATCCACGCACATGGAGTCGGCGGCGAAGAGCAGCTGCTGCTTCCCGGTGCGCACCACGTACGAGGACTTCGCGTGACCGATGTCGCCGTGCTCGCCCAGGAAGGGCACGGAGATGAGCTCACCGTCCGGCAGGGGGACGGACTCGTAGGTGTCCAGCTCCAGCACGTTCTGGAAGCCCAGCGAGTGGGCCAGCCGCTTGGGGGAGTAGTCCCCCACCAGGAAGCCGTTGCAGCGGGGCACCACCAGCTGGCCGATGCGGTGGCGCAGCCGCAGCAGCGTGTCGATGGCGAGGTGGTCCGGGTGGCTGTGCGTGATGAGGGCGTAGTCGATGCGCGGCGGCAGTTCGTGGAAGGTGAGCCGCTGCATGCCCCCGCTGGTCGGACGCGCGCTGATGACCGGATCCACGAGGATGGTGATGCCCTTCCACTCCACCAGCGCGCAGGCATGGCCCAGGTAGCGGACGCGCGGCCCCGGGCCCTCCCACGGCGTGTACCGCGACGGCGGCGCGTCGGTGAGCAGGGGCAGCAGCTGTTCGTCACGGGTGACGGCGGGGCCCATCACGTCGCGCAGGTGGCCGAGCGGGCGGGGGGACAGGTCCGTCTCGAAGAGGCGGCTGATGCGCTCCTCGGAGAAGGGCACCGCCCAGTCAATCTGACCGGGCTCCATCAGGTAGGGCGTCGTGAAGAGGTGGGGACGGCTGGCGTCCGACTCCAGCGGGAGCAGGCGCAGCGATTGGAGCTGGGGCTTGTGGTAGCCGGCGCGGTACAGCGCCCCCTCCATCACCCGGACGAAGGGCCGGTTGATGTAGTCGTACGAGAGCTCGACCAGGCCTCGCAGGGGCTCCGGTAGCTTCTCGTAGAGGGGCTCCAGGGACTGGCCCTTCGCCTCCTCCACCAGCCAGCCCTGGAACTCCTCCAGGGCTTCGGCCAAGCGCACCCGGTCCACCTGCGACTCCTGCATCTGTTGCAGCAGGGCCTTCACCTCACCGGCCCGCTCGGGCGCGATGCCGACGAAGGTGCCCCCACTCAGGGCCGCGTCCTTCGACGCCCGCGCGTGGAACTCCGGGCTCTGCAGGTAGGCCTGGAGCAGCGGCAGCTGGGCCTTGTGCACGTGCAGGCTGGCCGGAACGGGGGCCACGGTCATCCACCAGGCCGTCCAGCCCTGGACGAGCGGGGCAACACAGGTGTGGTCTGCCAATCGGTAGAGGGTCTCGGACATGACTGGGTCGGTGGCGGGGCAGGGGGATGGAGGTTCAGGAAAGCAGGTTCAGGCGGGGCTCGCCAGGGCGGGATGGGAGGGTGGTTCAGGAGGCGTCGAGCAGCGCGGCGAGCTGGGCGTAGAGGTCCTCGGCCAGGGTGCGGATGGTCTGCTCCCGGTGGATGTCCCCGCTGTACACCCAGGTGAGCTGCATCGCGGGTCCGGCGCCGTCGCATTCGATCATCAGGTCGTACGAGACGATGCTCGGCTTGCCATCCGGCCGGGGGAAGGCGAAGGACTCGACGCCTTCAGGGCCCTGGGCCTTGCGTGGCGCCTGTCCCAGCGTGGCGCCCCGGTTGTTGAAGAACACCTGCGGTGAGCCGCAGGCCGCCAGCCGCTGACGCACGGCCTCGTCAGGGCCGTAGCGCAGCAGCCCGAAGTCCAGCGCCCGCGCCATCGTCTCGCGCACGATGCGCTTCGCCGTGGCGAAGGCCACCTTCGACGGCTCCGCGCCGCGCTGCTCGAAGCGCATGGGGAACTTGAGCGTGCTGGGCCCCAGCGTGCGCGACAGGTCCACGCCGGGCACCACGCCCGCGCGGCCGTTGTGCTCCACGTCCAGCCGCAGCGGCTGGTCTCCCGACCACCGGGCCCAGGCCCGCGCCAGGCCGAAGAGCAGCAGGTCATTGAGGTACACGTCCTCGTGGGTCCGGACGTAGTCCGCCAGGCGGCCGGCGAGCCCCTCCGGGATGGGCATGAAGAGCCGCCGCGAGTTGAGGTCCGTGTGCGGCCCGGTTCCCAGGTCCACCGGCATCGGCGCGCCCGGACGCAGCCGGGACTCATCGAGCCAGAAGGCGCGGGCCTCCCGCATGGCCTCCGGGGACCGACCGTGGGCCGCCACGGCGAGCATGTACTGACGGTAGGTGGCGCTCACCGCGGGCGGGCGCGGCGGCTGCCCGGTGGCGAGCCGCTCGTAGGTGCCGTGCAGGTCGGCCAGCAGCATGGGCAGCGAGAAGCCGTCGTAGATGCAGTGGTGCATGCAGAGGATGAGCTTGTCCGCGCCAGGGCCACCCAGCCGGCACAGCGCCAGCGCCAGCGCCGGTCCCCGCGTGATGCTCAGGTGGGACTGGAGTCGGCGTCCCACCTCCATCATGGCCTCGCGCTGGGCCTGGGGCGCGCGCCCGGTGAAGTCATGCTCCTCGACGTGCGGCGCTCCGGCGGAGGCGAGCATCCGCGCCGTCCAGCCTTCGGGCTCGCGGTGCAGCCGCAGCCGGAGCACGTCGTGCTGTTCGCCCAGGTGCGCCACGCTGGCGCGGAGCAGCTCCGCGCGCGTCTCTGGAGGCACGTCCCAGACCATGGTGCTGGCCCAGATCTGCGTCTCCATGTCGAACGTCTCCACCAGCCACTGGTGGTGGGGCAGCAGGGGAAGCTGCTCATCGACACGCGGCGTCCGCGGCCCGGTGTCCTGCTCGGCCTGGGATGGCGGCTCCGCGATGCGCACGACGGGGGCCAGCTCCGCCACCGTCTGGTGCTGGAACATCTGGTTCACCTGGAAGGTGAGGCCCGCATGCGCGGCCATGGCCACCAGCCGCACGCACAACAGTGAGTCGCCACCCAGCTCGAAGAAGTTGTCGTGGATGCCCACCTGCTCCAGGCCCAGGACCTGGGCCCACAGCCGCGTGAGCACCTCCTCCGTGGGCGTGCCCGGCGGGGTGTAGGGCTTCCTTCCGCGACGCTCCTCGAGCGTGGGCGCCGGCAGGGCCGCGCGGTCCACCTTGCCGCTGGAGGTGAGGGGGAGCGCCGGGAGCACCACGAAGGCCGCCGGCACCATGTACTCGGGCAGCTTCTCTCCGACGAAGGCGCGCAGGACGCCCGTGTCGGACAGGTCGCCTTCCCTGGGCACCACGTAGGCCACCAGCGTCTTGTCGCCGCCCCGTACCTCACGCAGCGCCACGACGGCCTCGCGCACGGCCGGGTGGGAGGCGAGGACGGATTCAATTTCTCCCAGCTCGATGCGGAAGCCGCGCAGCTTCACCTGGAAGTCGATGCGGCCCAGGTACTCGAGGTTGCCGTCGGCCAGCCAGCGCACCTTGTCGCCGGTGCGGTAGAGGCGCTCACCGGGTTCGGAGGCGAAGGGGTGGGGGATGAAGCGCTCGGCGGTGAGCTCCGGACGCCCCAGGTAGCCGCGCGCGAGGCCCGCGCCCCCGATGCACAGCTCTCCCGGCATGCCCACCGGCACCGGCCGCAGCGAGGCGTCCAGCACGTAGGCGCGCACGCCCTGGAAGGGCCGGCCGATGGTGATGCGCCCGGCCTCCACTTCGGCGTCGAGCGTGGCGCAGATGGTGGTCTCCGTGGGGCCGTAGGCGTTGATGAAGCGCCGCCCCGGCTTCCAGCGGGCCACGAGCTCGGAGGTGCACGCCTCACCTGCGGAGGTGAGGGTCTCCAGTGCTTCCAGGCCCTGTGGGTCGAGCTGGGCGAGGACGGAGGGGGTGAGGGTGGCGGCGGTGATGCCCCGCTGCCGGAGCAGCTGGTGCAGCGGCGCTCCGGGCATCAGCTCGTCACGCGATGCGAGGTGCAGCTCTGCGCCCGCGATGAGGGCGGGGACCATCTCCCAGACGGAGGCGTCGAAGCCGATGGAGGCGAACTGGAGGACGCGGCTGCCCGGGCGCAGTCGCATGGCGTCGATGGTGCGCCGTGCGGTGTTGCAGAGGCCGCGGTGGCGCAGGAGGGTGCCCTTGGGGCGTCCGGTGGAGCCCGAGGTGTAGATGACGTAGGCGAGGTTGTCGGGCAGCACGCGCGTGTCGGGGGCGTGCGTGGGGCGACGGGCGATGAGGGAGTCCCACTCCGAGTCGAGCAGGACGAGCAGCTCGTTCTGGAGGGGCAGCTCGTCGGCGAGGTGCTCCTGGGCGAGGACGACGGGGGGCTGGGCGTCGCGCAGCATGAAGGCGAGGCGCTCGGCGGGGTAGGACGGGTCGAGTGGGAGCCAGGCACCGCCGGCCTTGAGGATGGCGAGGATGGAGACGACGAGTTCCAGGGAGCGCTCGACGCAGAGTGCGACGAGGACTTCGGGGCCGACGCCGAGCGAGCGCAGGTGCCAGGCGAGCTGGTTGGCGCGCTCGTCGAGCTGGCTGTACGTCAGGGTCCGCTCACCCCACTGGACGGCGAGGGCGTCCGGGGTGCGCTGGGCCTGGGCCTCGATGAGGGCATGGACGCTCGGGTCCGTGAGTTCCGCTTGCGTGTCATTCCATTCGACGAGCACCTGGCGGCGTTCGGTCTCCGTGAGCAGGGACAGGGTGGACAGGCGCGTGTCCGGCGCGGCGACGGCTGCTTCCAGGAGCACCTGAAGGTGCTCAAGCATGCGGGCCATGGTGCCAGCGTCGTACAGGTCGGTGCTGTAGTTGCTCACGCACTCCAGGCCTTCGGCGCCGTCCTGGATGGAGAGCGTGATGTCGAACTTCGACGAGCCGGTGTCGTTCTCCGTGCCCCGGAAGGTGAGCCCCGGCACGCGCAGCTCCGCGACGGGCGCGTTCTGCAGGACGAGCTTCACCTGGAAGATGGGGGCGTGCGCGAGGTTGCGCTCGGGGTTGATTACGCGCACCAGCTCCTCGAACGGGACGTCCTGGTGGGCGTAGGCGCCCAGTGCCACCTGGCGCGTGCGGGCCAGCAGCTCACGGAAGGTCGGGTCCCCGGACAGGTCGCCGCGCATGACGAGCTGGTTGACGAAGAAGCCGATGAGGCCTTCGGTGTCAGCGTGCGTGCGGCCCGCGATGTCCGTGCCGATGACGACGTCCGTCTGGCCGGAGTAGCGCGCGAGCAGTGACTGGAAGCCCGCGAGCAGGGCCATGAAGGACGTGACGCCCTCGCGCTGGCAGAGCGCTTCCAGCGCTTGTGACAGCGCCTTGGGCATCCGCCGGGTGAGGTTGGTGCCCCGGTAGGACTGGGTCGCGGGACGGGGCCGGTCGGTGGGCAGCTCCAGCACCTGGGGCGCGCCCGCGAGCTGCTGGCGCCAGTAGGAGAGCTGGGCCTCCAGCGCTTCACCCTGGAGCCACTGGCGCTGCCAGGCCGCGAAGTCCGCGTACTGCACGGGCAGTTCGGGCAGCGGTGAGGGCAGGCCTTGCGAGAAGGCTTCGTAGAGGGCGGCCACCTCGCGCGCGAGCACGCTCATGGACCAGCCGTCGGAGATGATGTGGTGCAGGTTGAGCACCAGGACGTGCTGCTGCTCGTCGAGCTTCAGCAGCAGCGCACGCAGCATGGGGCCGTGGGCGAGCGCGAAGGGCTTGCGGACCTCGGCCTCGATGCGGCGGCGGGCCTCCTCCTCGCGCTCGTCGAGCGGCAGGGCGCTCAGGTCCACGCGCTCCAGCGGCAGGGGCCCGGGCGGCGCGATGGACTGGAGGGGCTGCCCCGTCTCTGAGGGGAAGGACGTGCGCAGCACTTCGTGACGGCGCACCAGCTCCGTGAGGCAGCGCTCCAGCGCGGACAGGTCCAGCGTGCCTTCCAGGCGCAGCGGCGCGGGCATGTTGTACAGCGCGCTGTCGGGGACGAGCTGGTCCAGGAACCACAGGCGCTGCTGGGCGAAGGAGAGCGGCAGGGCGCGGGTCCTGTCCGCCGGACGCAGCGGCGGCAGGGCCAATGTCCGAGCCGAACGGGTGACGGCGTCCACGGCCCTGGCGAGCGCATCCAGGGTGGGGGCCTCGAAGAGCGTGCGCAGGGGCAGCTCCACGTCGAAGACGGCTCGGATGCGGGAGACGATTCGCGTGGCCAGCAGCGAGTGGCCGCCCAGGGTGAAGAAGTTGTCGTGGAGGCCCACGCGCTCCACGCGCAGCACCTCACTCCAGAGGGCGGCGAGCTGCTGCTCCGTCGCGTCGCGGGGGGCGACGTACTCGGAGGCGGAGGCGAGCGCCCCGTCGGGTACGGGCAGGGCCTTGCGGTCCACCTTCCCGTTGGCGGTGAGGGGCAGGGCCTCCAGCGCGACGAAGGCCGAGGGCACCATGTACTCGGGCAGCCGCTGCCGCAGGGAGGCCCGCAGCTCCGCGAGGTCGAACGAGGTCGCCTGTCCCGAGGGCTGGGGCACCACGTAGGCCACGAGCCGCTTGTCGCCGGGCACGTCCTCGCGCACGAGGGCCAGGGCCTCGCTCACGGCGGAGTGGGCCCGCAGGGCGGCCTCCACCTCCGCGAGTTCGATGCGGTAGCCCCGCACCTTCACCTGGTTGTCGCGGCGGCCCAGGAACTCCAGCACGCCATCCGGGCGCCAGCGCGCGAGGTCGCCGGTGCGGTAGAGGCGGGCTCCGGCCCTGGAGGCGAACGGGTCGGGGACGAAGCGCTCGGCGGTGAGCTCCGGGCGGGAGAGGTAGCCGCGCGCGAGGCCCTCGCCACCGATGAAGAGCTCACCGGGGACACCGGGGGGCACGGGCAGGAAGGCGGCGTCCAGCAGGTACACCTGGGTGTTCGCGATGGGCGTGCCGATGGGGACGGCGGCGCCGACCTGCTCGGGCTTCGTCATGCGGAAGCAGGAGGTGAAGAGGGTGCTCTCGGTGGGGCCGTAGCAGGCGGTGACGGGAATGCCGAGGGTCTCCAGCACGCGGTGGACGTGGGGCGCGGACACGACGTCACCACCGGTGAGGAGCTGGTGCAGGCCGCGCAGGCAGTCGGGCTTGTGCTCCACCACCTGGGAGAAGAGGCCCGCGGTGAGGTGCAGGGTGGTGACGCGGTGGCGCGTCAGCACCTGCGACAGCAGCTCCAGGTCGCTGGGGGACTCCGGCGGGAAGACGACGAGCCGGCCACCGAAGAGGAGCGGGCCCCAGAGCTCCAGGGTGGAGGCGTCGAAGGACACGGGCGCGATGAGGAGGAAGGTCTCCTCGGGCCCCAGGTGCGCGTAGTGGATGCCGTGGAAGAGGCGCTGGACGGAGCGGTGCTCGATGGCCACGCCCTTCGGACGGCCGGTGGTGCCGGAGGTGAAGTCGACGTAGGCGAGATTGCGCGAGGTGACGCCGGAGGCCGGCGCGGACGTGGGCCGTCCTTCGAGGCCCAGCTCCTCGACCAGGAGCGACGTGAGGTGCTCGGGAACGGGGAGCCGCGAGCGCAGGGCGGCCGAGGTGATGAGGAGGCGGGGCGGCGCATCCTCAAGCATGAAGGCCAGGCGCTGGGCGGGATAGGAGGCGTCCAGCGGCAGGTAGGCGCCACCGGCCTTGAGGATGCCCAGCAGGGAGACGATGAGCTCCAGCGAGCGCTCCAGGCACAGGGCCACGAGGGTGTCGGGGCCCACGCCGTGAGAGCGCAGCAGGTGGGCGAGCTGGTTGGCTCGCGCGTCCAGCTCCCGGTAGGTGAGCCGCGCGTCGCCGAACTCGACGGCGATGGCGTCGGGGCGCAGGGCCGCCTGCTGCTCGAAGAGGTGGTGGATGCAGGCGTCCGCCGGGAAGTCGGCGGCCGTGTCGTTCCACTCCACGAGCACCTGCTGGCGCTCGGCTTCGGAGAGCAGGGAGACGTCGCCCAGGCGGGAGGCGGAGGCCAGGGAGCACAGGGCATTGCGCCAGTGCTTGAGCAGGCGCTGCACGGCCGCGGGCTCGAAGCGGGGCGAGTCGTAGACGGCCCGCAGCCGCAGGGACGCTCCGGGCAGCACGGAGAGGGTGAGCGGGTAGTTGGTGTGCTCGAAGCCGTGGACGTCCTTCACCTGGAGCGAGGACGTCGAACCCGACATGGAGGCGTCGACGGGGTAGTTCTCGAAGACGAGCAGCGAGTCGAAGAGCGAGACGCCGCGAGGCACCTGGCTGAAGGACTGGACGTCGACGAGCGAGGAGTGCTCGTACTGGCGCAGCTCTAGCTGCTGGGCCTGGAGCGACTGGAGCCAGGGCCGCACGGGCGAGGCGTGCGAAGGCAGCTGGACGCGCGCGGGCAGCGAGTTGATGAAGATGCCCACGAGGGTGTCGGAGCCGGGCAGCTCCGGAGGACGACCCGAGACGGTGTTGCCGAAGACGACGTCCTGTTCGCCGGAGTAGTGCGAGAGGACGAGGCCCCAAGAGGCCATGGCCAGCGTGTGTAGCGTGAGCTGGTGCTGGCGCGCGAACGCCTGGAGGGCCGTGGTGATCTCCGCGGTGAGGTCCACTTCAAGGGTGAGGTGCTCGGTCTGCTGGCCCGGAGCCACGTTGGCGTGGGTTTCCGCCGGCAGCGGCGTGGGCGAAGCGAAGCCGTCCAGGTAGGTGCGCCAGAAGGACGCGTCGGCGGACGCGTCGCGGCGCTGCAACCAGGCAATGTAGTCGCGGAAGGGCGCCCTGGGCGCGGTCTGCGGCGTGACGCCGGAGCGGAAGGACTCGTAGAGGGAGAAGACCTCGCTGATGAGCAGGCCGAGGCTCCAGCCATCCACCAGCAGGTGGTGGTGGCTCCACAGGAAGCGCACGGAGGCCTCCGCCAGACGGATGGCCGTCAGCCGGACGAGGGGCGCACGGCACAGCTCGATGCCGCGCTGCCGGTCCTGGGCGAGGAGCTGTTCGAAGCGGCGCTGTTGCTCGTCGGCCGGGACGTCACTCCAGTCGAGCTGCTCGATGGGCAGCTCCACCCGCGAGTGGACCACCTGGAGCGGCGTGGGCAGCTCCTCCCAGTGGAAGGAGGAGCGCAGGATGGTGTGGCGCTGGAGGCAGGCCCTCCAGGCCCGCAGGAAGGCGGGCTCATCCAGCGCGGAGGTGACCGTCCAGGAGAGCTGCTCGAAGTAGGCCGAGGAGTCCGGAGACAGCAGGGCGTGGAAGAGCATGCCCTGCTGGGTGGGGGACAGCGGGTAGACGTCCTCGACGTCCGCGCCGGCCTGCCGCAGCACGGTGTCGAGCGACGGCTGGGTGAGGGCCGCGAGGGGGAAGTCGCCCGGAGAGAAGCGGTGGGCGTCCTCGGACGCGCGCAGGGCGATGAGCGCGCGCAGGTGGTGGAGGAAGCGCTGGGCCAGCGATTCGATGGTGGCCGCGTGGTGCAGGTGGGTGCTGTAGCCGAAGGAGAACTGGAGGCGGCCCTGGAAGACGGAGCCGTTGAGTTCCAGGACGTGCAGCCGCGTGCCCGATGGTGAGACGGACGGGCCCGACGGGTCGGTGCTCAAGGAGAAGAGCTGACTGGACGCCGCCGCGGCGTCGAGCTGGCCCAGGTAGTTGAAGGCAATCTGGGGCACGGGCTGGGCCTGGAGCCGCTGCGCCACCTCCGTCGGCCCGAGCCACTTGAGCAGGCCGAAGCCGAGCCCCCGGTGGGGCATCCGGCGCAGCGAGTCGCGCACGGCGCGCAGGCGCTCACCCACTGAACCGTTCGTGGGCACGGGCAGCAACACGGGGGTGAAGGACGTGAACCAACCGATGGTGCGCGAGACATCCACGTCGTCGAAGAGTTCTTCGCGGCCGTGGCCCTCCAGGTTGACGAGCACCCGCGGCTGGCCGGTCCATTCGGAGACGGCCTGGGCCAGGGCAGTGAGCAGCACGTCGTTGATCTGCGCGCGCCAGGCGGACGGCACCTCCTGGAGCAGGAGCTTCGTCTCCTCGGCGTCGAGCGCGATGGAGATGGCGTGCTGGGACGCCTGCGTGTTGGCGCCGGAGCTGTCGGTGGGCAGCGGCGCCACCTGCGTACGGGCCTCGTCCAGCCAGAGCGGTGCCTCCGACTTCATGGCCTCGGAGCGGGCATGGACCTGGAGGCGGCGCGCCCAGGACTGGAACGAGGACGTCTTCGCCGGCAGCGAGGCCTGCGGGCCGTGCTGGAGCTGCTGGTAGGCGGACTCCAGGTCCTCCATCAGCACGCGCCAGGAGACGGCATCCACCACCAGGTGATGCGCGACGAGGAGCAGGCGCTGCTGGCCATCACCGAGCTGGAAGAGCGCGGCCTTCAGCAGGGGCGGCTGGGAGAGCACGAAGCTGGCCTGCAACCGCGCGCCCTCGGCGTCGAGCGCGGCGAGCTGCTCGGAGGCGGGCAGGGCGGAGAGGTCCACCTGGATCAGGCGGACGGGCGCCTCGTCGGGGCTCACGTTCTCCTGGTGCCACGCGCCTTCGTCCTGGCGGAAGCGCAGGCGGAGGGCGTCGTGGTGGGCCAGCAGGTGCTGGAGGGCCTTCTCCAGCCGCGCGTGCTCCAGGGGCTGACGGACGGACAGCAGCACGGACTGATTGAAGTGGTGGGCGTGCGCCGCGTCGTGCGCCAGCAGGTGGTGCTGGATGGGCGTGAGCAGCACCGGGCCCGTGACAGGCCCCTGTTCACCCAGCGGCTCGGTGGTGGACTTCACCACCAGGGCGAGCTGCGCCACCGTCTGGTGTTGGAAGAGCTGGCGGGTGGCCAGCACGAGGTCGGCCCGGCGTGCCCGCGCGACGACCTGGATGCTGATGATGGAGTCGCCGCCCAGTTCGAAGAAGTTGTCGTGGATGCCCACCTGATCCAGGCCCAACACGAGGGCCCAGATGTCACACAGACGCTGCTCCACGTCGTTGCGGGGCGCCACGTAGGCGGGCTTCGACTCCGAGCGGGAGACGTCCGGAGCAGGCAGGGCCTTGCGGTCGAGCTTGCCGCTGGCGTTGAGGGGCAGGGCCTCCAGGGTGACGAAGGCCGAGGGCACCATGTACTCGGGCAGCGTCAGCTTGAGGACGTCGCGCAGCGTGCTGGCGTCGAGCGTCCGCGTGTCGGTGGCAGGCACGACGTAGGCGACCAGTCGCCTGTGGCCCGGCGTGTCCTCGCGCAGCGTCACCACGGCCTCGCGCACGGAGGGGTGGGAGGTGAGGACGGACTCGATTTCGCCCGGCTCGATGCGGAAGCCGCGCAGCTTCAGTTGGAAGTCGGTGCGGCCCAGGTACTCCAGCTCGCCGCTGTCGAGCCATCGCACCTTGTCGCCGGTGCGGTAGAGGCGCTCCCCGGGTTCTGAAGCGAAGGGGTTGGGGATGAAGCGCTCGGCGGTGAGCTCCGGACGGTGCAGGTAGCCGCGGGCGAGGCCCACGCCGCCGATGAAGAGCTCACCGGGGACGCCGACGGGCACCGGGCGCAGGTGCGCGTCGAGGACGAAGGCGCGCACGTTGTGGAAGGGCCGGCCGATGGAGACGCGGCGGGAGTCCACGGCGGTGTTGACGGTGGCGCAGACGGTGGCCTCGGTGGGTCCGTAGGCGTTGACGAAGCGGCGTCCGGGCTGGAAGCGGGCGACGAGCTCCGGGGAGCAAGCCTCGCCAGCGGTGATGAGCGTCTGGATGCCGCGCAGGCCTTCGGGTTCAAGCTGGGCGAGGACGGAGGGGGTGAGCTTGAGGGTGGTGACTTGCTGCTCCGCGAGCAGCTTGAGGAGGGGCTCGCCGGGCATGAGCTCCTCGCGGGAGGCGAGCACGAGGCAGGCGCCGGAGAGGAGTGCGGGGAAGACTTCGGAGACGGAGGCGTCGAAGGCGGAGGAGAAGAACTGGAGCAGGCGGCGGCCGGGCCCCAGGTCCATGAAGTCGAGCGTCCGCAGGGCGGTGTTGCAGAGGCCGCGGTGGCGCAGGAGCGTGCCCTTGGGGCGGCCGGTGGAGCCCGAGGTGTAGATGACGTAGGCGAGGTTGTCGCCGTCCACCTGGACTCCCAGGTCGTCGGTGCGCTCGCGCTCAATGCGTTCCGCGTGCTCGTCCATCAGGAAGACGTAGCCCCGGCGGTCGAGCAGGTGCTCCAGGGACGAGTGCGTGAGGAGGACGGGGGCGAGGGCGTTGGAGGCGATGAAGTCCAGGCGCTCCGAGGGGAGCGTGGGATCCAGGGGCAGCCAGGCGCCACCGGCCTTGAGGATGGCGAGCATGGCCACCACCAGGTCCAGTGAGCGCTCCAGGCAGAGCGCGACGAGGACCTCGGGGCCGACGCCCAGCCGGCGCAGGTGCCAGGCGAGCTGGTTGGCGCGGGCGTTGAGTCCTTCGTAGGTGAGCGTCTCCGCACCGAAGCACAGCGCGGGCGCGTCGGGCGCGCGGCGCACCTGGGCCTCGAAGAGGCGGTGGACGAGCGGGGGCTCCGACAGCTCGCGCCGCTCCTGGTTCCAGTCCACCAGCACCTGCTGGCGCTCGGTGGGGGTGAGCAGCGGCAGCTCCGAGAGGCGCGACTCCGGCGCGGCCACCATGCCCGCCACCATCACGCGCAGGTGCTCCGCCATGCGGGCGATGGTGGACGCGTCGAACAGGTCCGTGTTGTAGACGAAGGTGCCCTGGAAGCCCGTGGGGCTGTCGCCGACGGACAGCTCCAGTTCGAACTTGGAGACGTTCGTCGCGGCGTCCATGGGCCGCAGCGCCAGTCCGGGCAGGTTCAGCTCGCCCGTGGGTATGTTCATGAAGGCGAACAGCACCTGGAAGATGGGAGAGCGGCCCAGGTTGCGCTCGGGGTCGAACTCCTCCACCAGCTTCTCGAAGGGCAGGTGGTGGTGGGCGAAGGCGCCGAGCGTGGTCTCGCGCACACGCCCCAGCAGCTCACGGACGGTGGGATTGCCCCCGAGCCGGGCGCGCAGCGCCAGCGTGTTGACGAAGAAGCCCATGAGGCCTTCGAACTCCGCGCGGTCGCGGCCTGCGATCGTCGAGCCGACGCAGAAGTCCTCCTGGCCCGAGTAGCGGTGCAGCACCGTCTGGAAGGCGGACAGCAGGAGCATGTAGGGCGTGACGCCCTCCCGCTGGCACAGGGCCTTGAGGGCCTCGCTCAGCTCCAGGGGAAGCGACATGTTCAGCACGGCGCCGTGGAAGGTCTGCTCCGCGGGCCTCGGTCTGTCGGTGGGCAGCTCCAACGCGGGCGCGGCCCCGGCGAGCTGCTGCCGCCAGAAGGAGAGCTGACGCTCCAGCTCCTCGCCCTGGAGCCACTGGCGCTGCCACGCCGCGTAGTCGCCGTACTGCACGGGCAGCTCGGGGAGGGGCGAGGGCTGGCGCTGTGAGAAGGCGGCGTAGAGCAACCCCGCCTCGCGCACCAGGATGCCCATGGACCAGCCGTCGGAGACGATGTGGTGCATGTTGAGCAGCACCACGTGCTCCTGCTCGTCGAGCTTCAACAGCGTGGCGCGCAGCAGCGGACCGCGCTCCAGGTCGAAGGGGCGCTGGGCCTCCTCGGAGATCAGCCGCAGGGCTTCGGCTTCGCGCGCGGAGGCGGGCAGCGCGGTCAGGTCCATCACGGGCAGCCGGAAGTCCGTCGTGGCGGCGATGACCTGGAACGACGTGTCCGCGTCGGTCCGGAACGTCGTGCGCAGGGGCTCGTGGCGGCGGATCAGCGCATGGAAGACGCGCTCGAACACCTTCGCGTCGACCGTCCCCAAGAGCCGCACGGCCACGGGCAGGTTGTAGCGGGCGGTCCCCGGCTCCAGCTGTTCCAGGAACCACAGCCGCTGCTGGGCGAAGGAGAGAGGGGGCGGCAGCTCGCGCGAAGCGGGCCGCAGGGGCGGCATCGCGGGGGCCTGGGCGGAGCGGGTGAAGGACTCGACGGCGGTGGCGAGCGCTTCGAGGGTGGGGGCCTCGAAGAGCGAGCGCAGGGGGAACTCCACGCCGAAGGCGGCGCGGATGCGGGAGACGACCTGGATGGCCAGCAGGGAGTGGCCACCCAGGGCCATGAACTCGTCATGCAGGCCGACCCGCTCGACGCGGAGCACCTCCCCCCAGATGGAGGCCAGACGCGCCTCGGTGTCGCTGCGAGGCGCGGTGTATTCGGAGGCCGAGGAGAGGGCGAGGCCTTGCGGCGTGGGCAGGGCCTTCCTGTCCACCTTGCCGGTGGAGGTGAGGGGCAGGGCCTCCAGCGGGACGAAGGCCGCGGGCACCATGTATTCGGGCAGCTGCTGCTTGAGGAAGTCGCGCACGTTGGCGGTGGACGGCGACTGCCCACCCGGGGGCGGCACCCCGTAGGCCACGAGGCGCTGGTCACCGGGCGCTTCCTCGCGCATGACGACGAGGGCCTGGCGCACCTGGGGGTGCCTCTCCAGGGCAACCTCGATTTCGCCCAGCTCGATGCGGAAGCCGCGCAGCTTCACCTGGAAGTCGAGGCGGCCCAGGTGTTCGAGGGTGCCGTCCGGCAGCCAGCGGGCCTTGTCTCCGGTGCGGTAGAGGCGGGCGCCGGGCTCGGAGGCAAAGGGATGGGGGATGAAGCGCTCGGCGGTGAGCTCCGGACGGCGCACGTAGCCCCGGGCCAGGCCCCTGCCCGAGAGGAAGAGCTCACCGGGAACGCCCAGCGGCACGGGCTGGAGGTGCGCATCCAGCAGGTACGCGCGCACGTTGGAGAGCGGCCCGCCCAGCGTGGGACGGGTGCCGGAGCGCACGCGGAAGGTGGTGGCGTCGACGGTGGCCTCGGTAGGGCCGTAGACGTTGAAGGTGCGCGTGCGCTCGGAAACAGCGAGCTGCTCCCAGGTGGTCTCGTCGAGCGCCTCGCCGCCGGACACCAGCAACGAAGGCACGTGGGCGCCCTCCAGCAGGCCTTCCCGCAGGAGCAGCCGCAGCAACGAAGGCGTGCAGTCGAGCGCCTGCACCCGCTGCTGGCCCAGCCAGTCGACGAAGGCGCGTGGCTCCTTGCGCAGGGCCTCCGGGACGATGAGGAGGCAGTGGCCATCGAGGAGCTGGACGAGCTGTTGGACGGAGGCGTCGAAGGCCAGCGGAGCATTGAGCGTGACGCGCGAGCCCAGCGGCAGGCCGGCGTAGACGGTGTTTCGCAGGGCGCGGTGGAGGTTGAGCACCGAGCGGTGTTCGACCATGACGCCCTTGGGGCGGCCGGTGGAGCCCGAGGTGAAGATGATGTAGGCGAGGTGGTCCGCGGTGGAGAGCGAGACCGGCGCGTGCGTGGGCAGGGCGCGCAGGGCCTCGTCACCGAGCGTCAGGGGCACCACGGTGGCGCCCGAGGATTCCGGGAGGCGCGTCCGCAGCGCGGGCTGGGCGAGGATGACGGCGGGACGTGAGTCCTCCAGCATCCACTCCAGGCGCTCGCGCGGGTAGGCGGGATCGAGGGGGACGTAGGCACCGCCCGCCTTGAGGACGGCGAAGAGGCCGACGATCAGTTCGAGGGAGCGTTCCGCGTACAGGCCGACGCGCACCTCGGGGCCGACGCCGAGCGAGCGCAGGTGGTGCGCCAGTTGATTCGAGCCTTCCTCCAGAGCGCGGTAGGAGAGCCAGACATCCTCGAACCCAAGGGCGGGCGCGTCCGGCGTGCGCGAGGCCTGGGCTTCAAGGAGGTGATGGATGCAGCTGTCGGCCGGGAACTCCGCGGTCGTGTCATTCCACGTCACGAGCAACTGGCGGCGCTCGGCGTCGGAGAGCAGGGAGACATTGCCCAGGCTCGCGGCGGACGTGAGCGAGAGCATCGCACTGCGCCAGTGCTCGAGCAGCCGTTGCACGGAGGCGGTCTGGAAGCGGGGCGCGTCATGTGAGGCGCGCAGGCGCAGGGGGCGTCCGGGGAGGACGGAGAGGGTGAGCGGATAGTTGGTGCGCTCGTAGCCCTGGACGTCCCTCACCTGGAGCGTGGCGGAGGAGGAGTCGAGCAGCGAGGCATCGACGGGGTAGTTCTCGAAGACGAGCAGGGAGTCGAAGAGCGAGGCGCCCCGGGGCACCTGGCTGAGCGACTGGATGTCGACGAGGGAGGAGTGCTCGTGCTGGCGCAGCTCGAGCTGCTGGGCCTGGAGCGACTGGAGCCAGGGCAGCAGGGGGGATGCCTGCGAAGGCAGACGGACGCGCGTGGGCAGGGTGTTGATGAAGATGCCCACGAGGGTGTCGGAGCCGGGCAGCTCCGGAGGGCGGCCCGCGACGGTGTTGCCGAAGACGACGTCCTGCTCGCCGGAGTAGTGCGAGAGGACGAGCCCCCAGGCCGCGAGGGCCAGCGTGTGCAGCGTGAGCTGGTGCTGGCGCGCGAAGGCCTGGAGCGTCGCGGTGGCCTCGACGGACAGGTCCACCTCCAGGATGAAGTGTTCGGACTGCTGTCCCGGGAGCACGCTGGCATGGGTGTCCGCCGGCAGCGGCGTGGGCGAAGCGAAGCCGTCCAGGTAGGTGCGCCAGAAGGACGCGTCGGCGGAAGCGTCGCGGCGGGACAGCCAGGTGATGTAGTCGCGGAAGGGCGCCCTGGGCGCGGGCTGGAGCGGGAGGCCCGAGCGGAGGGCATCGTAGAGGGAGAAGACCTCCTGCATGAGGATGCCGAGGCTCCAGCCATCCACCAGCAGGTGGTGGTGGCTCCACAGGAAGCGCACGGAGTTCTCCCCGAGACGCACGGCGGTCAGACGCATGAGCGGCGCGCGACGCAGCTCGAAGCCCCGCTGCTTGTCCTGGACGAGCAGTTGTCCGATGCGGTGCTGCTGATCCGCCTCGCTCAGGGTGCTCCAGTCGAGCTGCTCGAAGGGCAGCTCCACCCGCGAGTGGACCACCTGGAGCGGCGTGGGGAGGCCCTCCCAGTGGAAGGAGGAGCGCAGGATGGTGTGGCGCTGGAGGCAGGCCTCCCAGGCCCGCAGGAAGGCCGGCTCATCCAGCGCGGAGGTGATGGTCCAGGAGAGCTGCTCGAAGTAGGCGGCGGAGTCGGGAGCGAGCAGGGTGTGGAAGAGCATGCCCTGCTGCGTGGGGGACAGCGGGTAGAGGTCCTCGACGTCGGAGCCCGCCTGTTGCAACAGCGTGTCGAGCGACGCCTGGGAGAGGGCCGCGAGGGGGAAATCACCCGGAGAGAAGCGGCGGGCATCCTCGGACGCGCGCGAGTCGATGATCGCGCGAAGGTGGTGGAGGAAGCGCTGGGCCAGCGCTTCGATGGTGGCCGCGTGGTGCAGGTGGGTGCTGTAGCCGAAGGACAGACGCAGGCTGCCCTGGAAGACGGAGCCGGTGATCTCCAGTGCATGCTGCCGCGTGCCCGACGGTGAGATGGAAGGGCCGGAGGACTCGGAGGTCAGGGTGAAGAGGCGGCTGGAGGCGACCGTCGCGTCGAACTGTCCCAGGTAGTTGAAGACGACCTGCGGCACGGGCAGGGCCTGGAGCTGCTGGGAGAGTTCGGTGGGCCCGAGCCACTTGAGCAGGCCGAAGCCGAGGCCCCGGTGGGGAAGCAGGCGCAGCGAGTCGCGCACGGCCCGCAGGCCGTCACCGACGGAGCCGCTCGCGGACACGGGGAGCAACACGGGGATGAAGGACGTGAACCAGCCGATGGTGCGCGAGACATCCACGTCGTCGAAGAGCTCCTCGCGGCCGTGGCCCTCCAGGTGGATGAGCACCTGGGACTGGCCGGTCCACTCGGACATGGCTTGGGCCAGGGCGGTGAGCAGCACGTCGTTGATCTGCGCGCGCCAGGCGGAGGGCACCTCCTGGAGCAGCAGCTGCGTCGCTTCGGTGTCGAGGGCGACGGAGACGGAGCGCTCGGAGGCGTAGGTGTTGGGGCCGGAGGCGTCGGTGGGCAGCGGCGCCACCTGAGCACGGGCCTCGCTCAACCAGAGCGGTGCCTCTGCCAGCAGGGACTCGGAGTGGGCATGGGCCTGGAGCCGGCGAGCCCAAGTCTGGAAGGAGGACGTCTTCGCCGGCAGCGTCACGGGGAGGCGCTGCTGGAGTTGCTGGTAGGCGGACTCCAGGTCCTCCAGCAGCACGCGCCAGGAGACGCCGTCGATGACGAGGTGATGGGCGACGAGGAGCAGGCGCTGCTGGCCGCCACCGAGCTGGAAGAGGGCGGCGCGCAGCAGGGGCGCCTGGGCGAGGACGAAGCTGGCTTGCAGTCGTGAGGCCTCTGCCTCCAGGGCTTGCGGCTGTTCGGAGGAGGGCGTAGCGGAGAGGTCCACCTGGAGCAGGAGGAGGGGCACCTCGTCGGGACTGGCGTTCTCCTGCTGCCAGGAGCCCTCGTGCTGACGCACGCGCAGGCGGAGGGCGTCGTGGTGGGCCACCACGAGCGCCAGGGCCTGCTCCAGGACCGCGGGCTCCAGCGGCGCACGCGAGGCCAGGAGCACGGACTGGTTGAAGTGGTGGGCGTGGGTCGGGTCATGCGCCAGCAGTTGGAGCTGGGCGGGCGTGGGCGGCACCGGGCCGGTGACAGGGCCCTGCTCGCGAAGCGCCTCGGAGGAGGCCTTCACCACGAGGGCGAGCTGGGCGACCGTCTGGTGCTGGAAGAGCTGGCGGGTGGCGAGCACGAGGCCGGTTCGACGCGCGCGCGCGACGACCTGGAGGCTGATGATGGAGTCGCCGCCCAGCTCGAAGAAGTTGTCGTGGATGCCCACCTGCTTCAGGCCGAGCACCTGCGCCCAGATGTCACACAGGCGCTGCTCCACGTCGTTGTGAGGTGCGACGTAGGCGCCGCGCTTCTCCAGACCCTGGAGGTTTGGAGCGGGCAGGGCCTTGCGGTCGAGTTTGCCGCTGGCGTTGAGCGGCAGCGCGTCGAGCGAGATGAAGGCCGCTGGCACCATGTACTCAGGCAACTGCAGCTTGAGGAAGTCGCGCACGTCTGAAGTGGACGGCGACTGCGCACCGGCCGGCGGCACGAGGTAGGCCACGAGGCGCTTGTCGCCGGAGGCGGAGTCCTCACGCACGACGACGACGGCCTGGCGTACCTGGGGGTGGCGCTCCAGGGCGGCTTCAATCTCACCCAGCTCGATGCGCAGGCCACGCACCTTCACCTGGAAGTCGAGGCGGCCGAGGTACTCGATGTTGCCGTCGGGCAGCCAGCGGGCCTTGTCACCGGTGCGGTAGAGGCGAGCGCCGGGCTCGGACGCGAAGGCATCCGGGATGAAGCGCTCGGCGGTGAGGTGGGGGCGCGCGAGGTAGCCACGGCCGACCTGGACGCCGCCGATGAAGAGTTCGCCCGGGACGCCCGTGGGGACGGGGCGCAGGTGCGCATCCAGGATGCGGATGACGGTGTTGGCGATGGGACGGCCGATGGGCAGGGAGCGCAGGCCGTGGTTGGGCGTGACGTGGAAGGCGGTGACTTCGACGGCCGCCTCGGTGGGGCCGTAGAGGTTGTGAAGCTGGGCGGAGGGCAGGCGCTGGAGGCAGCGCTGGGCCAGCTCTGGAGAGAGGGCCTCACCGCTGCACACGACGCGGCGCAGGCTTGCGCACTGCTCCAGGCCCGTCAGCTCCAGGAAGTGCTGGAGCATGGAGGGGACGAAGTGGGCGGTGGTGACGCGCTGCTCGGAGATGAGGCGCGCGAGGTAGTCAGGCTCCTGGTGGCCACCGGGGCGGGCGAGGATGAGACGCGCGCCCACCGTGAGGGGTGAGAAGAACTCCCAGACGGAGACGTCGAAGCTGAAGGGCGTCTTCTGGAGGACGACGTCCTCGGCACCCAGGGAGTAGGCCTGCTGCATCCAGAGGAGGCGGTTGCAGACGGCGCGGTGGGCGTTCATGGCGCCCTTGGGGCGGCCGGTGGAGCCGGAGGTGAAGATGACGTAGGCGAGGGTGTCCGGAGACGAGAGGGAGACGGGCGCATGCGTGGGCAGGGCACGCAGGGCTTCGTCATTGAGAACCAGCGGCACCACGGCGGCGCTCGCGGACTCCGGGAGGCGCGTCAGCAGCGAGGGCTGCGCGAGCAGGACGGCGGGACGCGAGTCCTCCAGCATCCACTCCAGGCGCTCACGCGGGTAGGAGGGGTCGAGGGGGACGTAGGCGCCGCCGGCCTTGAGGATGGCGAAGAGGCCAACCACCAACTCCAGGGAGCGCTCGGCGCACAGGCCGACACGGACTTCGGGCCCGACGCCGAGGGTGCGCAGGTGCCAGGCGAGCTGATTGGAGCGCGCATCCAGCTCCCGGTAGGAGAGCCACGCGCCCTCGAAGCCAAGGGCGGGCGCGTCCGGCGTGCGCTGTACCTGGGCCTCGAAGAGGTGGTGGATGCAGGTGTCCGAAGGCAGGGGCGCGCGCGTGTCATTCCATGCCACCAGCACCTGCTGGCGCTCGGCCTCGGTGAGCAGCGACAGCTCGGCGATGCGGGACTCTGGTGAAGCCGCCGCGCTCTCCAGGAGCGCGCGCAGGTGTTCCGCGAGGCGGGAGATGGTGCCGGTGTCGAACAGGTTCGTGTTGTACGTGAAGCTGCCCTGCAGGCCGTCCGGCGTCTCGCCGAGGGCCAGCTCCAACTCGAACTTGGAGACATTCGTCTCCACGTTGAAGGGACTCAGCGACAGCCCCGACGCATTCAGCTCGGACGTAGGCGTGTTCTGGAAGGAGAACAGCACCTGGAACAGGGGCGCGCGGCCCAGGTCGCGCTCGGGCTGGAGTTCCTCCACCAGCTTCTCGAAGGGCAGGTGCTGGTGGGCGAAGGCGCGGACGGAGCCCTCCTTCACGCGCTGGAGCAGCTCACGGAAGGTGGGGTTCCCCTCCAGCCAGGTGCGCAGCGCCAGCGTGTTGGCGAAGATGCCAAGCAGGCCCTCGAGCTGGGCCTGATCGCGACCGGCCATGGGCGCGCCGATGGAGAAGGACTCCTGGCCCGAATAGCGGTGCAGCACCACCTGGAAGGCGGCCAGCAGGAGCATGAAGGGGGTGACGCCCTCCTTGTGTCCCAGGGCCTTGAGCGACTCGCTCAGCCCTCGCGGGAACTTCACGGGCAGCATCGCGCCGTGGAAGGTCTGCTCCGGGGGCCTCGGCCTGTCGGTGGGCAGCTCCAGCGCGGGCGAGACCCCCGCGAGCTGCTCCTTCCAGAAGGACAGGTGACGCTCCAGCTCCTTGCCCTGGAGCCACTCGCGCTGCCACACCGCGTAGTCGGCGTACTGCACGGACAGCGCGGGCAGAGGTGAGGGCTGGCCCTGGGAGAACGCGGCGTAGAGCAGCCCCACTTCGCGCACCAGCACGCCGCTGGACCAGCCATCGGAGACGATGTGGTGCATCGTCAGCAGCAGGACGTGCACCTGCTCCTCGAGCTTCAACAGCGTGGCGCGCAGTTGCGGACCCCGCTCCAGGTCGAAGGGGCGCTGGGCCTCCGTGTTGGCCAGGCGTCGGGCCTCCTCTTCGCGCCGAGCCACGGGCAGCACCGTCAGGTCCACCAGCGCCAGCCTCAACGCCGCCGTACTCGCGATGACCTGGACCGACCTGTCCGCCTCCAGCCGAAACGTCGTGCGCAGGGGCTCATGGCGGTGGATCAGCTCGTTGAAGACTCGCTCGAGCACCGGGGATTCGAGCGGCCCCTTCAGCCGGACGGCCACGGGCATGTTGTAGCGGGCCGTCCCCGGCTCCAGCTGTTCGAGGAACCACAGCCGCTGCTGGGCGAACGACAGGGGCAGGGCCGCGTCTCCGCGCGGACGCGGCTCGAGCGGCGGGATGGCGGAGGTCTGGGGCGTGCGGGCTCCCTTGGCTTGGAGCTGCTTGAGCAGCAGGTCGCGCTTTTCGGGGGAGAGGCTGGCCAGACGCTTGAGGATGTCGCTCATGGATGGTGGCTTCGAAGAAAGAGGAGTCGGGTGCTCAAGCAGCCTGGGGGGCGGAGTGCAGCGTGGCGAGCACCCCGTGACGGGGGCGGCGGGTGGTGGCGGCCATGGCGACGACCGGGTGCGCTGGCACCAGGCGCCACTGGAAGCGTTGCAGCAGCGTGGCGATCGCGATCGTCAGGAGCATCACCGTGTAGGCGTTGCCGACGCACTGCCGCTGGCCCGCGCCGAAGGGCAGGTACGCGAAGCGATGCCGGCCCTCGCGCTGGTCGGGCAGGAACCGCTCAGGCAGGAACTGCTCCGGATCCGTCCAGAACCCGGGATGCCGGTGCAGGATGTACGGGGAGATCAACACCTTGGTGTCCGGGGCCAGCGTGTAGCCGCCGATCTCATCCGTGTTCAGGGCCCGGCGCATGAAGTTCCAGGCGGGTGGGTGGAAGCGGAGCGCCTCCTCCACCAGCGCGCGGGTGTAGTGGAGGGACTGAAGGCCCTCGGCCGTGAGCGGTCTTCCGCCCAGCACGGTGGCCAGCTCGCCGCGCGCTCGCTGCTCCACCTCGGGGCGGCGCGCCACTTCGTACATCATCCAGGTGAGCACCACGGCCGTGGACTCGTACCCGCCAATGAGCAGGCTCACCAACTCGTCCCGCAGCTCGGTGTCCGTCATGGCCACGCCCTGCGTGTCACGGGCCTCCAGCAACATCGTCAGGATGTCGTCCTTGCCGCCGGGTGACTCACGGCGCTCGGCGATCAGCCGGTACATGTCCGTGTTGAGCTGTTCGATGGCGCCGAAGAAGCGCTTCGTCCGCGCGCCATCCAGGCCGAACCGCCGCTTCACCGCGTCCAGCAGCGACTCCCCGGGGCCGTGGAAGACGGTCGCGAGGTGGTCCATGCCCTCGCGCAGCGAGGCGCGGTTCGCGTGCACGTCCTCCGAGAAGATGGAGTTGCCCAGCAGGGAGATGACCAGACCGCGCATCTGACCCAGCAGTTCGAGCGGCGCGGACGTGGCTGCGTGGGGGGCCCAGCGTTCGGCGAACCGTTCGGAGTCCCGCGCCATCCCCTCCACCATCCGGGCCAGCCGCGGGCGATGGAAGGACGGCTGCACCATGCGTCGCTGGCGCAGCCAGAAGTCTCCCTTGTTGGCGAACAGACCCCGGCCCAGCAGCGGATCCGGTCCGTCCCCCACCATGGACAGGAAGTTACTGGCCTTGTCCGCCAACACGTACTGCGCATGGTCCGGGTGGGACAGCAGCCAGGTCGGGCCGTGGTGCGTGGGGAAGCAGACGATGTCGCCGTGCTCCTTCTGTCGCTGGACGAGCTGGAGCAGCGGATCCCTCACCTGCCCGATGCCGAACGTCGGCAGCCAGCTTCGCCGGGGCCGGGGGGGAAGGGCGGATTTGCTTGGCGTTGTCATGGGGGTGGAGGTCCTCACTCCTCGGAGTCCGTGTCGTTCACGGCGGAGGCCTGGGAGGCGAGCAGATCCTGTACCTCCGCATCGTCCAGTTCATCCAACTGCGCCATCATTGATGCGAGCTCGTCCAGATCCACCTGGGCGGTGAGTCGCAGGAGGTTGATGGCGAAGGCTTCCACGGTGGGCGCTTCGAAGAAGTCCTGCAGGGAGACTTCCACGTTGAAGGTGGCGCGGATGCGGGTGACGGCCTGCGTGGCCAGCAGCGAGTGTCCGCCCAGCTCGAAGAAGTTGTCGTGGATGCCCACACGCTCGACACGAAGCACCTCGCTCCAGAGCGCGGCGAGCTTCTGCTCGGTCTCATTGCGAGGTGCGACGTACTCGGCACCCGTGGGGAGTGCTCCGTCCGGGGGAGGCAGGGCCTTGCGGTCGAGCTTGCCGCTGGCGTTGAGGGGCAAGACCTCCAGCGGCACGAAGGCCGAAGGAAGCATGTACTCAGGCAGGTGCAGCTTGAGGAAGTCGCGCACGTCTGAAGTGGCGGGCGACTGCGCACCGGCCGGCGGCACGAGGTAGGCCACGAGGCGCTTGTCGCCGGAGGCGGAGTCCTCACGCACGACGACGACGGCCTGACGCACCTGGGGGTGGCGCTCCAGGGCGGCTTCAATCTCTCCCAGCTCGATGCGCAGGCCACGCACCTTCACCTGGAAGTCGAGGCGGCCGAGGTACTCGATGTTGCCGTCGGGCAGCCAGCGGGCCTTGTCACCGGTGCGGTAGAGGCGAGCGCCGGGCTCGGAGGCGAAGGCATCCGGGATGAAGCGCTCGGCGGTGAGGTGGGGGCGCGCGAGGTAGCCACGGCCGACCTGGACGCCGCCGATGAAGAGTTCGCCCGGGACGCCCGTGGGGACGGGCCGCAGGTGCGCATCCAGGATGCGGATGACGGTGTTGGCGATGGGACGGCCGATGGGCAGGGAGCGCAGGCCGTCGCTGGGAAGGACGTGGAAGGCGGTGACGTCGACGGCCGCCTCGGTGGGGCCGTAGAGGTTGTGAAGCTGGGTGGAGGGCAGGCGCTGGAGGCAGCGCTGGGCGAGTTCCGGAGAGAGGGCCTCACCACTGCACACGACACGGCGCAGGCTTGCGCACTGCTCCAGGCCCGTCAGCTCCAGGAAGTGCTGGAGCATGGAGGGGACGAAGTGGGCGGTGGTGACGCGCTGCTCGGAGATGAGGCGCGCGAGGTAGTCAGGCTCCTGGTGGCCACCGGGGCGGGCGAGGACGAGGCGCGCGCCGACCATGAGGGGCCAGAAGAACTCCCAGACGGAGACGTCGAAGCTGAAGGGCGTCTTCTGGAGGACGACGTCCTCGGCACCCAGGGAGTAGGCCTGCTGCATCCAGAGGAGGCGGTTGCAGACGGCGCGGTGGGCGTTCATGGCGCCCTTGGGGCGGCCAGTAGAGCCGGAGGTGAAGATGACGTAGGCGAGGGAGTCCGGCGTGGAGAGGGAGGCGGGCGCGTGCGTGGGCAGGGCACGCAGGGCTTCGTCGTCCAGACGCAGGGGCACCACGGCGGCGCTCGCGGATTCCGGGAGGCGCGTCAGCAGGGAGGGCTGCGCGAGCAGGACGGCGGGACGCGAGTCCTCCAGCATCCACTCCATGCGCTCGCGCGGGTAGGAGGGGTCGAGGGGGACGTAGGCGCCACCGGCCTTGAGGATGGCGAAGAGGCCAACCACCAGCTCCAGGGAGCGCTCGGCGCACAATCCGACACGGACTTCGGGCCCGACGCCGAGGGAGCGCAGGTGCCAGGCGAGCTGATTGGAGCGCGCGTCCAGTTCCCGGTAGGAGAGCCACGCGCCTTCAAAGCCGAGGGCGGGCGCATCGGGCGTGCGCTGCACCTGGGCCTCGAAGAGGTGGTGGATGCAGGTGTCGGCCGGGAACGCCGTGGCCGTGTCATTCCACGCCACCAGCACCTGCTGACGCTCGGCCTCGGTGAGCAGGGGCAGCGCGGACATGCGCGTGTCAGGGGCGGCGACAGCCGTCTCCAGCAGCACCTGGAGGTGTTCGAGCATCCGGGCCAGGGTGTCGGCCTCGTACAGGTCGGTGCTGTAATCGCAGCTGCAGGCCAGGCCCTCAGGTGTCTCGTCGATGGAGAGCGTGAGGTCCAGCTTCGCGACGCCCGTGCTTGCTTCCATGCCTCGCAGGTCGAGACCGGGCAGCTTCAGCTCGATGGCCGGGGTGTTCTGCAGCGCGAGCTTCACCTGGAAGAGAGGCGCGTGGGCGAGGCTGCGCTCGGGGTTGAGCACGCGCACCAGCTCCTCGAAGGGGACGTCCTGGTGGGCGTAGGCCCCGAGCGCCACCTGCCGCGTGCGACCCAGCAGCTCGCGGAAGGTGGGGTCGCCGGACAGGTCACCGCGCATGACGAGCTGGTTGACGAAGAAGCCGATGAGGCCCTCGGTGTCGGCATGGGCCCGGCCCGCGATGTCCGTGCCGACGATGATGTCCGTCTGTCCTGAGTAGCGCGCGAGCAGGGACTGGAAGCCCGCGAGCAGGGCCATGAAGGAGGTGACGCCTTCCCGCTGGCAGAGCGCTTGGAGTGCCTGCGACAGCTCCCTGGGCATGAGGCGCGACAGGGTGGCGCCCCGGTAGGACTGGTTCGCGGGACGAGGCCTGTCGGTGGGCAGCTCCAACACCTGGGGCGCGTTCGCGAGCTGCTGACGCCAGTAGGCGAACTGCGCTTCGAGCGCCTCGCCCTGGAGCCACTGGCGCTGCCAGGCCGCGAAGTCCGCGTACTGCAGGGCCAGCTCGGGCAGGGGTGAGGGACGGCCTTGCGAGAAGGCCTCGTAGAGCGCGGCCACTTCGCGCACGAGCACGCCCATGGACCAACCATCGGAGATGATGTGGTGCATGCAGAGCAGCAGGACGTGCTCGGTGTCGGCCAGCTTCAGCAGCAGGGCGCGCAGCAAGGGGCCGCGTGCGAGCGAGAAGGGCTTGCGGACCTCGGCGTCGAGGAGCCGGCGGGCCTCGGCCTCGCGCTCGTGGACAGGGAGGCTGCTCAGGTCCACGCACTCCAACGGCAGGGGCGCGGGCGGGGCGATGCGCTGGACGGCCTCGGCGGGGAAGGAGGTGCGCAGCACTTCGTGACGGCGCACCAGCTCCGTGAAGCTTCGCTCCAGCGCGTTCGTGTCGAGCGAGCCTTCCAGGCGCAGCGGCGCGGGCACGTTGTACAGCGCGCTGTCGGGTTCAAGCTGATCCAGGAACCAGAGTCGCTGCTGCGCGAAGGACAGCGGCAGCGCGCCCGTCCTTTCGACAGGACGCGGGGGAGGCAGGAGGGGCCCAGGAGCGGCGCGGGGGACGGACTCGATGGTCCTGGCGAGTGCCTCGAGGATGGGGTCCTCGAAGAGGGTGGTCAGGGACAGCTCCACGCCGAAGGCGGCGCGGATGCGGGAGACCACCTGGGTGACGAGCAGGGAGTGGCCGCCCAACTCGAAGAAGTTGTCGTGGACGCCCACGCGCTCGACGCGCAGGACTTCACTCCAGAGCGCGGCGAGCTTCTGCTCCGTCTCGTTGCGCGGCGCGACGTACGCGACGCCCGCCGGGAGCGCTCCATCGGGGGAGGGCAGGGCCTTGCGGTCGAGCTTGCCGCTGGAGGTGAGGGGCAGGGCCTCCAGGCAGACGAAGGCCGCCGGCACCATGTACTCGGGCAGCCGCTGCTTGAGGAAGTCGCGCAGGGAGGCCGCGTCGGGGGCCTGCTCCTCGTGGGGGACGACGTAGGCGACGAGGCGTCCGCCGTCTGCGCCCTCCTCACGCAGCGCCACGACGGCCTCGCGCACGGCCGGGTGGGAGGCGAGGACGGATTCAATTTCTCCCAGCTCGATGCGGAAGCCGCGCAGCTTCACCTGGAAGTCGATGCGGCCCAGGTACTCGAGGTTGCCGTCGGCCAGCCATCGCACCTTGTCGCCGGTGCGGTAGAGGCGCGCTCCCGGTTCGGACGCGAAGGGGTGGGGGATGAAGCGCTCGGCGGAGAGTTCCGGACGCCCCAGGTAGCCGCGCGCGAGGCCCGCGCCACCAATGCACAGCTCTCCCGGCATGCCCACCGGCACCGGCCGCAGCGAGGCGTCCAGCACGTAGGCGCGCACGCCCTGGAAGGGCCGGCCGATGGTGATGCGCCCGGCCTCCACTTCGGCGTCGAGCGTGGCGCAGATGGTGGTCTCCGTGGGGCCGTAGGCGTTGATGAAGCGCCGGCCCGGCTTCCAGCGGGCCACGAGCTCGGAGGTGCACGCCTCTCCTGCGGAGGTGAGGGCCTCCAGTGCTCCCAGGCCCTGTGGGTCGAGCTGGGCGAGGACGGAGGGGGTGAGGGTGGCGGCGGTGATGCCCCGCTGCCGGAGCAGCTGGTGCAGCGGCGCTCCGGGCATCAGCTCGTCACGCGAGGCGAGGTGCAGTTCTGCGCCCGCGATGAGTGCGGGGACCATCTCCCAGACGGAGGCGTCGAAGCCGATGGAGGCGAACTGGAGGACGCGGCTGCCCGGACGCAGCCGCATGGCGTCGATGGTGCGCCGTGCGGTGTTGCAGAGGCCGCGGTGGCGCAGGACGGTGCCCTTGGGGCGTCCGGTGGAGCCCGAGGTGTAGATGACGTAGGCGAGGTTGTCGGGCAGCACGCGCGTGTCGGGGGCGTGCGTGGGGCGACGGGCGATGAGGGAGTCCCACTCCGAGTCGAGCAGGACGAGCAGCTCGTTCTGGAGGGGCAGCTCGTCGGCGAGGTGCTCCTGGGCGAGGACGACGGGAGGCTGGGCGTCGCGCAGCATGAAGGCGAGGCGCTCGGCGGGGTAGGACGGGTCGAGTGGGAGCCAGGCACCGCCGGCCTTGAGGATGGCGAGGATGGAGACGACGAGTTCCAGGGAGCGCTCGACGCAGAGTGCGACGAGGACTTCGGGGCCGACGCCGAGCGAGCGCAGGTGCCAGGCGAGCTGGTTGGCGCGCTCGTCGAGCTGGCGGTACGTGAGGGTCCGCTCACCCCACTGGACGGCGAGGGCGTCCGGCGTGCGCTGGACCTGGGCCTCGATGAGGGCATGGACGCTCGGGTCCTGGAGTTCCGCGGGCGTGTCATTCCATTCGACGAGCACCTGGTGGCGTTCGGCCTCCGTGAGCAGGGGCAGCGCGGACAGACGCGTGCCCGGCGTGGCGACGGCCGCGCCCAGGAGCAACTGCAAGTGCTCAAGCATCCGGGCCAGGGTGTCAGCGTCGTACAGGTCGGTGCTGTATTCGCACAGGCACGCGAGACCTTCGGGTGTCTCGTTGATGGAGAGCGTGAGGTCGAACTTCGCAGCGCCCGTGCTGTTCTCCGCGCCCCGGAAGGTGAGTCCCGGCACGCGCAGCTCCGCGGTGGGCGCGTTCTGCAGGACGAGCTTCACCTGGAAGATGGGGGCGTGGGCGAGGCTGCGCTCGGGGTTGAGCACGCGCACCAGCTCCTCGAAGGGAACGTCCTGGTGAGCGTAGGCCCCGAGCGCCACCTGTCGCGTGCGACCCAGCAGCTCGCGGAAGGTGGGGTCGCCGGACAGGTCGCCGCGCATGACGAGCTGGTTGACGAAGAAGCCGATGAGGCCCTCGGTGTCAGCGTGCATGCGGCCCGCGATGTCCGTGCCGACGACGACATCCGTCTGTCCTGAGTAGCGCGCGAGCAGGGACTGGAAGCCCGCGAGCAGGGCCATGAAGGAGGTGACGCCTTCCCGCTGGCAGAGCGCTTGGAGTGCCTGCGACAGCTCCCTGGGCATGAGGCGCGACAGGGTGGCGCCCCGGTAGGACTGGTTCGCGGGACGAGGCCTGTCGGTGGGCAGCTCCAACACCTGGGGCGCGTTCGCGAGCTGCTGACGCCAGTAGGCGAACTGAGCTTCGAGCGCCTCGCCCTGGAGCCACTGGCGCTGCCAGGCCGCGAAGTCCGCGTACTGCACGGGCAACTCGGGCAGAGGCGAGGGCAGGCCCTGCGAGAAGGCTTCGTAGAGGGCAGCCACCTCGCGTGCGAGCACGCCCATGGACCAACCATCCGAGATGATGTGGTGCAGGTTGAGCAGCAGGACGTGCTCGGTGTCGGCCAGCTTCAGCAGCAGCGCACGCAGCAAGGGGCCGCGCGCGACGGAGAAGGGCTTGCGGACCTCGGCATCAAGGAGTCGGCGGGCCTCGGGCTCGCGTTCGTCGAGCGGCAGGGCACTCAGGTCCACGCACTCCAACGGCAGGGGCGTGGGAGGCGCGATGACCTGGAGGGGATGGCCTGTCTCGGCAGGGAAGGACGTTCGCAGCACTTCGTGGCGGCGCACGAGTTCCGTGAGGCTTTGCTCCAGCGCTTCCGTGTCGAGCGTGCCTTCCAGGCGCAGCGGCGCGGGCATGTTGTACAGCGCTCCGTCCGGCGCGAGCTGATCCAGGAACCACAGGCGCTGCTGGGCGAAGGACAGCGGCAGTGCCTGGGCCCTGTCGACACGCTGGAGGGACGGAAGCTGCGGCCCAAGTCCTTCGCGTGCGAGGGCGTCGATGGAGGTCGCGAAAGATTCGAGGGAGGGAGACTCGAAGAGGGCGCTGATGGGCAGGTCGACGCCGAAGGTGGCGCGGATGCGAGAGATGACCTGGGTGGCGAGCAGGGAGTGGCCGCCCAGCTCGAAGAAGTTGTCGCGAGCGCCGACGCGAGCAACGCCCAGCAACAGACTCCACTGGGAGGCGAGGAGCTGCTGGGTGGGAGTGCGCGGGGCGACGTAGGCGCCGCTGTCCTCCAAGCCCTGGAGTCCAGGAGGCGGCAGGGCCTTGCGATCCAGCTTGCCATTGAAGGTGAGCGGCAGCGCCTCCAGGGCAACGAAGGCGGAGGGCACCATGTACTCGGGCAACCGAGAGAGCAGGGCGGTGCGCAGGGACAGGGATTCCACCTGGGTGCCAGCTTCGGGCACGACGTAGGCGACGAGACGCTTGTCGCCGGGGACGTCCTCGCGAAGCACGACGAGGGCCTCACGCACGGAGGGCAGCTCGCGCAGGAGCGCTTCGATTTCGCCCAGCTCGATGCGGAAGCCGCGCAGCTTCACCTGGAAGTCGAGGCGGCCCAGGTACTCAAGGCTGCCGTCCGCGAGCCTGCGGGCCTTGTCGCCCGTGCGGTAGAGGCGCGCACCGGGAGAGGAGGCGAAGGGGTCGGGCAGGAAGCGCTCCGCGGTGAGGTGAGGCCGCCCGAGGTAGCCGCGCACGACGCCAGCGCCGCCGATGAAGAGCTCTCCGGGCACGCCCGTGGGCACCGGGCGCAGGTGCGAGTCGAGGACGTAGAGGGCGGTGTTGGCGATGGGGTGGCCCAGGGGGATGAGGGCCGAGGTGTCCTGGGGGACGGAGAAGGAGGAGGACCAGACGGTGGTCTCCGTGGGCCCGTACATGTTCAGGACGGAGGGGACGCGGAGGCGCAGCTCGTGGGCGAGCTCGGCGGAGAGGGCCTCACCACCGACGAGCAACTGCTGGAGCGAGCGGAGGGCGTCGGCGGAGCCAGCGTCGAGCAGCAGGGCGCGCGCGAGGGAAGGCGTGCACTGCAGGTGGGTGACGGCGTCCTGGCGCACGGCGTGGGCGAGCCAGGCCGGGTCGCGGGTGTCGGACTGGAGGACGACGCGGAAGCCGCGAGCGAGCGTCCAGAGCAGCTCCAGGACGGAGATGTCGAAGGAGAGTCGGGTGACGGCGAGCCAGGTGCCGTGCTGGGGTCGCAGGACGCGCGCGTCCATGCCGGTGAAGAAGTTGGAGACGGTGCGGTGGGGCACCTGGACGCCCTTGGGCCGGCCGGTGGAGCCGGAGGTGAAGAGGACGTAGGCGAGGCTGTCCGCGGAGGCGAGGGAGACGGGCGCGTGCGCGGGCAGCGTGCGCAGCGAGGCGTCCTCCAGGAGCAGGGGCACCACGGTGGCGCCCGAAGACTCCGGGAGCTGAGTCAGCAGTGCGGGCTGGACGAGCAGCACGGCGGGACGTGCGTCCTCCAGCATCCCCTCCAGACGCTCGCGCGGGTAGGAGGGGTCGAGGGGCACGTAGGCGCCACCGGCCTTGAGGATGGCGAAGAGGCCGACGATGAGCTCCAGGGAGCGCTCGGCGCACAGGCCGACGTGGACTTCAGGACCGACGCCGAGGGCGCGCAGGTGCCAGGCGAGCTGATTGGAGCGCGCGTCCAGCTCCCGGTAGGAGAGCCAGATGCCTTCGAAGCCGAGGGCGTGCGCGTCCGGCGTGCGCTGGGCCTGGGCCTCGAAGAAGTGGTGGACGCAGGTATCAGCGGGGAACTCGGTGGCCGTGTCGTTCCACGCCACGAGCATCCGCTGACGCTCGGTCTCCGTGAGCAGGGAGACGTCGCCCAGGCGCGAAGCGGAGGCCATGGCACGCAGCGCATTGCTCCAGTGCTCGAGCAATTGCCGCACGGCCGCGACCTGGAAGCGGGGCGACGCGAAGACGGCCCGCAGGCGCAAGGCCTGCCCAGGAAGGACGAAGAGGGTGAGCGGATAGTTGGTGCGCTCGAAGGCCTGGACCTCCTTCACCTGGAGCGAGGAGGACGCATCGATCAGCGAGGCATCAACCGGGTAGTTCTCGAAGACGAGCAGGGAGTCGAAGAGCGAGGCGCCGCGAGGCACCTGGCTGAGCGACTGGACGTTGACGAGCGGTGAATGTTCGTACTGGCGCAGTTCGAGCTGCTGGGCCTGGAGCGACTGGAGCCAGGGCCACAGGGGCGAGGCGTGCGAAGGCAGGCGGATGCGTGCGGGCAGGGTGTTGATGAAGATGCCCACGAGGGTGTCGGAGCCGGTCAGCTCCGGAGGCCTGCCCGCGACGGTGTTGCCAAGGACGACGTCCTGCTCGCCGGAGTAGTGCGAGAGGACGAGGCCCCACGAGGCGAGCGCGAGCGTGTGCAGCGTGAGCTGGTGCTGGCGTGCGAAGGCCTGGAGGGCGGCCGTGGCCTCGGGGGAGAGGTCCAGCTCCAGGGTGACGTGCTCGGGCTGCTGGCCGTGGGGCACGACGGCGTGAGTGTCCGCCGGAAGCGGCGTGGGCGAAGCGAAGCCGTCCAGGTAGGTGCGCCAGAAGGACGCATCGGCGGAGGCATCACGACGCGACAGCCAGTCGATGTAGTCGCGGAAGGGAGCCTTGGGCGCCGGCTGCGGCGTGCGACCGGAGCGCAAGGTCGCGTAGAGGGCGAAGACCTCACTGATGAGCAGGCCGACGCTCCAGCCATCCACCAGCAGGTGGTGATGGCTCCAGAGGAAGCGCACGGACGCGTCCGCCAGACGGATGGCCGTCAGTCGCACCAGCGGTGCACGGCGCAGCTCGAAGCCTCGCTGCTGATCCTGGAGGAGGAGCTGCTCGAAGCGGTGTTGCTGCTCCGCCTCGCTCAGGGTGCGCCAGTCGAGCTGCTCGAAGGGCAGCTCCACCCGCGAGTGGACCACCTGGAGCGGCGTGGGCAGCTCCTCCCAATGGAAGGAGGAGCGCAGGATGGTGTGGCGCTGGAGGCAGGCTTCCCAGGCCCGCAGGAAGGCGGGCTCATCCAGCGCGGAGGTGACCGTCCAGGAGAGCTGCTGGAAGTAGGCGGAGGACGCAGGCGTGAGCAGGGTGTGGAAGAGCATGCCCTGCTGCGTGGGGGACAGCGGGTAGACGTCCTCGACGTCGGCGCCGGCCTGTCGCAGCACGGTGTCGAGCGACGTCTGGGTGAGGGCGGCGAGCGGGAAGTCCCCGGGAGAGAAGCGGCGGGCATCCTCGGACGTGCGCAGGGCGATGAGGGCGCGCAGGTGGTGGAGGAAGCGCTGGGCCAGCGACTCGATGGTGGCCGCCTGGTGCAGGTGGGTGCTGTAGCCGAAGGACAGACGCAGGCTGCCCTGGAAGACGGAGCCGTTGATCTCCAGCGCATGCAGCCGCGTGCCCGACGGAGAGACGGACGAACCCGAGGGCTCGGTGCTCAAGGAGAAGAGCTGGCTGGACGCGGCCGTGGCGTCAAGCTGGCCCAGGTAGTTGAAGGCCACCTGCGGCACGGGAAGGGCCTGGAGCTGCTGGGCGAGTTCGGTGGGCCCGAGCCACTTCAGCAGGCCGAAACCGAGGCCCCGGTGGGGCAGCAGGCGCAGCGAGTCGCGCACGGCGCGCAGGCCGTCACCAGCAGAGCCGCTCGCGAGCACGGGCAGCAGCACGGGCGTGAAGGACGTGAACCAGCCCACGGTGCGCGAGACATCCACGTCGTCGAAGAGCTCCTCGCGGCCATGGCCCTCCAGGTGGACGAGCACCTGGGACTGGCCGGTCCACTCGGACAGGGCGCGGGCCAGGGCGGTGAGCAGCACGTCGTTGATGTGCGCACGCCAGGCGGAGGGCGCCTCCTGGAGCAACTGCCGCGTCTCTTCCGTGTCGAGAGAGACGGAGACGGAGCGCTCGGAGGCGTAGGTGTTGGGGCCGGAGGCGTCGGTGGGCAGCGGCGCCACCCGAACGCGCGCCTCGTCCAGCCAGAAGGAGGCCTCGGAGGAGAGCGACTCGGAGCGGGCATGATCCTGGATGCGGCGCGCCCAGGACTGGAAGGAGGACGTCTTCGCCGGCAGCGTCACGGGGAGGCGCTGCTGGAGTTGCTGGTAGGCGGACTCGAGGTCCTCCAACAGCACGCGCCAGGAGACACCGTCGATGACGAGGTGGTGGGCGACGAGGAGCAGGCGCTGCTGACCGTCCCCCAGGTGGAAGAGGGCGGCGCGCAGCAGGGGCGCCTGGGCGAGGACGAAGCTGGACTGCACCCGCGAGGCTTCGGCTTCGAGCGCGGCGGACTGCTCGGAGGCGGGTGTGGAGGAGAGATCCACCTGGAGCAGGTGGAGGGGCGCCTCCTCAGGGCTGGCGTTCTCCTGCTGCCAGGAGGACTCCTGCGGGTTCAAGCGCAGGCGCAGTGCATCGTGGTGGGCCACCACGAACGCGAGCGCCTTCTCCAGGAGCGCGGGCTCCAGCGGCGCACGCGAGGCCAGCAGCACGGACTGGTTGAAGTGGTAGGCGTGGGCCGGGTCATGCGCCAGCAGTTGGAGCTGGGCGGGCGTGAGCGGCACCGGACCGGTGACGGGCCCCTGCTCGCGGAGCGCCTCGGAGGTGGACTCCGCCACGAGCGCGAGCTGGGCGACCGTCTGGTGCTGGAAGAGCTGGCGGGTGGCGAGCACGAGGCCTGCCCGGCGCGCGCGTGCGACGACCTGGAGGCTGATGATGGAGTCGCCGCCCAGCTCGAAGAAGTTGTCGTGAATGCCCACCTGCTTCAGGCCGAGCACCTGCGCCCAGATGTCGCACAGTTGCTGCTCGGTTTCGTTGCGAGGCGCGACGTACTCGCTGCTGGCAGCGAGCGCTCCGTCAGGAGTGGGCAGGGCCTTGCGGTCCACCTTGCCGCTGCTCGTCAGGGGCAGCGCCTCCAGAGGGACGAAGGCCGCCGGCACCATGTACTCAGGTAGCTGCTGCTTGAGGAAGTCGCGCACGTCCGCGGCGGAGAGCGGCTGCTCCGAGGCAGGTGACACGAGGTAGGCCACGAGGCGCTTGTCGCCCGGGGAGTCCTCGCGCACGACGACGACGGCCTGGCGTACCTGGGGGTGGCGCTCCAGGGCGGCTTCGATTTCGCCCAGCTCGATGCGCAGGCCACGCACCTTCACCTGGAAGTCGAGGCGGCCGAGGTACTCGATGTTGCCGTCGGGCAGCCAGCGGGCCTTGTCACCGGTGCGGTAGAGGCGAGCGCCGGGCTCGGAGGCGAAGGCGTCCGGGATGAAGCGCTCGGCGGTGAGGTGGGGGCGCGCGAGGTAGCCACGGCCCACCTGGACGCCGCCGATGAAGAGTTCGCCCGGGACGCCCGTGGGGACGGGGCGCAGGTGCGCATCCAGGATGCGGATGACGGTGTTGGCGATGGGGCGGCCGATGGGAAGAGAGCGCAGGCCGTGGTTGGGCGTGACGTGGAAGGCGGTGACGTCGACGGCCGCTTCGGTGGGGCCGTAGAGGTTGTGAAGCTGGGCGGAGGGCAGGCGCTGGAGGCAGCGCTGGGCCAGCTCCGGCGAGAGGGCCTCACCGCTGCACACGACGCGGCGCAGGCTTGCGCACTGCTCCAGGCCCGTCAGCTCCAGGAAGTGCTGGAGCATGGAGGGGACGAAGTGGGCGGTGGTGACGCGCTGCTCGCGGATGAGTTGCGCGAGGTAGTCGGGCTCCTGGTGGCCACCGGGGCGTGCGAGGACGAGGCGCGCGCCGACCATGAGGGGCCAGAAGAACTCCCAGACGGAGACGTCGAAGCTGAAGGGCGTCTTCTGGAGGACGACGTCCTCGGCACCCAGGGAGTAGGCCTGCTGCATCCAGAGGAGGCGGTTGCAGACGGCGCGGTGGGCGTTCATGGCGCCCTTGGGGCGGCCGGTGGAGCCGGAGGTGAAGATGACGTAGGCGAGGGAGTCTGGCGTGGAGAGGGAGACGGGCGCGTGCGTGGGCAGGGCGCGCAGGGCTTCATCATCCAGACGCAGGGGCACCACGGCGGCGCTCGCGGATTCCGGGAGGCGCGTCAGCAGCGAGGGCTGCGCGAGCAGGACGGCGGGACGCGAGTCCTCCAGCATCCACTCCAGGCGCTCACGCGGGTAGGAGGGGTCGAGGGGGACGTAGGCGCCGCCGGCCTTGAGGATGGCGAAGAGGCCGACCACCAGCTCCAGGGAGCGCTCGGCGCACAGGCCGACACGGACCTCGGGCCCGACGCCGAGGGTACGGAGGTGGTGGGCGAGCTGGTTGGAGCGCGCGTCCAGCTCCCGGTAGGAGAGCGAGGAGCCCTCGAAGCCAAGGGCGAGCGCGTCCGGCGTGCGCTGCACCTGGGCCTCGAAGAGGTGGTGGATGCAGGTGTCCGAAGGCAGGGGCGCGCGCGTGTCGTTCCATGCCACCAGCACCTGCTGACGCTCGGTCTCCGTGAACAGGGGCAGTGCGGACAGGCGCGTGTCCGGCGTGGCGACAGCCGTCTCCAGCAACACCTGGAGATGCTCCATGAGCCGGGCCAGGGTGCCAGCCTCGAACAGGTCAGTGCTGTAGTCGCACAGGAGGGCCAGGCCTTCAGGCGTCTCGTTGATGAAGAGCGTGAGGTCGAACTTCGCCGCGCCCGTGCTGTTCTCCTCGGCGCGGAAGGTGAGCCCCGGCACGCGCAGCTCCGCGGCGGGCACGTTCTGCAGGACGAGCTTCACCTGGAAGATGGGCGCATGAGCGAGGCTGCGCTCGGGGTTGAGCACGCGCACCAGCTCCTCGAAGGGAACGTCCTGGTGGGCGTAGGCACCCAGCGCCACCTGTCGCGTGCGGCCCAGCAGCTCGCGGAAGGTGGGGTCTCCGGACAGGTCACCGCGCATGACGAGCTGGTTGACGAAGAAGCCGATGAGCCCTTCGGTATCAGCGTGCGTGCGGCCGGCGATGTCCGTGCCGACGATGATGTCCGTCTGTCCTGAGTAGCGCGCGAGCAGGGACTGGAAGCCCGCGAGCAGGGCCATGAAGGAGGTGACGCCTTCCCGCTGGCAGAGCGCTTGGAGTGCCTGCGACAGCTCCCTGGGCATGAGGCGCGACAGGGTGGCGCCCCGGTAGGACTGGACCGCGGGACGAGGCCTGTCGGTGGGCAGCTCCAGCACCTGGGGCGCGCCCGCGAGCTGCTGACGCCAGTAGGCGAACTGGGCTTCGAGCGCCTCGCCCTGGAGCCACTGGCGCTGCCAGGCCGCGAAGTCCGCGTACTGCAAGGCCAGCTCGGGCAGGGGCGAGGGCAGGCCTTGCGAGAAGGCCTCGTAGAGGGCGGCCACTTCGCGCACCAGCACGCCCATGGACCAGCCGTCAGAGACGATGTGATGCAGGTTGAGCACCAGGACGTGTTGCTGCTCATCGAGCTTCAGCAGCAGCGCACGCAGCATGGGGCCGCGTGCGAGCGAGAAGGGCTTGCGGACCTCGGCGTCGAGGAGCCGGCGGGCCTCGGCCTCGCGCTCGTCGAGCGGCAGGGCGCTCAGGTCCAGGCACTCCAGCGGCAGGGGCGCGGGAGGCGCGATGCGCTGGACGGCCTCCGCGGGGAATGAGGTGCGCAGGACTTCGTGACGGCGCACCAGCTCCGTGAGGCTCAGCTCCAGGGCGGCCGTGTCCAGCGTGCCTTCCAGGCGCAGCGGCGCGGGCATGTTGTACAGCGCGCTGTCGGGGACGAGCTGATCCAGGAACCACAGGCGCTGCTGGGCGAAGGACAGCGGCAGTGCCTGGGCCCTGTCGACGCGCTGGAGGGACGGAAGCTTCGGCCCGAGCCCCTTGCGCGCGAGGGCGTCGATGGAAGTCGCGAGGGACTCGAGGGAGGGAGACTCGAAGAGGGCGCTGATGGGCAGGTCGACGTCGAAGGTGGCGCGGATGCGGGAGATGACCTGGGTGGCGAGCAGGGAGTGGCCGCCCAGCTCGAAGAAGTTGTCGCGTGCGCCGACACGAGAGACGCCCAGCAGCAGGCTCCACTGGGAGGCGAGGAGCTGCTGGGTGGGAGTGCGCGGAGCGAGGTAGGCGCCGCTGTCTTCCAGGCCCTGGAATCCAGGAGTGGGCAGGGCCTTGCGGTCCACCTTGCCGCTGCTCGTCAGGGGCAGCGCCTCCAGGGGGACGAACGCAGCCGGCACCATGTATTCGGGCAACTGCTGCTTGAGGAAGTCGCGCACGTCCACGGCGGAGAGCGGCTGCTCCGAGGCAGGTGACACGAGGTAGGCCACGAGGCGCTTGTCGCCCGGGGAGTCCTCGCGCACGACGACGACGGCCTGGCGTACCTGGGGGTGGCGCTCCAGGGCGGCTTCAATCTCACCCAGCTCGATGCGCAGGCCACGCACCTTCACCTGGAAGTCGAGGCGGCCGAGGTACTCGATGTTGCCGTCGGGCAGCCAGCGGGCCTTGTCACCGGTGCGGTAGAGGCGAGCGCCGGGCTCGGACGCGAAGGCATCCGGGATGAAGCGCTCGGCGGTGAGGTGGGGGCGCGCGAGGTAGCCACGGCCGACCTGGACGCCGCCGATGAAGAGTTCGCCCGGGACGCCCGTGGGGACGGGGCGCAGGTGCGCATCCAGGATGCGGATGACGGTGTTGGCGATGGGACGGCCGATGGGCAGGGAGCGCAGGCCGTCGCTGGGAAGGACGTGGAAGGCGGTGACGTCGACGGCCGCCTCGGTGGGGCCGTAGAGGTTGTGAAGCTGGGTGGAGGGCAGACGCTGGAGGCAGCGCTGGGCCAGCTCCGGGGAGAGGGCCTCACCGCTGCACACGACGCGGCGCAGGCTTGCGCACTGCTCCAGGCCCGTCAGCTCCAGGAAGTGCTGGAGCATGGAGGGGACGAAGTGGGCGGTGGTGACGCGCTGCTCGGAGATGAGGCGCGCGAGGTAGTCGGGCTCCTGGTGGCCGCCGGGGCGGGCGAGGACGAGGCGCGCGCCGACCATGAGGGGCCAGAAGAACTCCCAGACGGAGACGTCGAAGCTGAAGGGCGTCTTCTGGAGGACGACGTCCTCGGCACCCAGGGAGTAGGCCTGCTGCATCCAGAGGAGACGGTTGCAGACGGCGCGGTGGGCGTTCATGGCGCCCTTGGGGCGGCCGGTGGAGCCGGAGGTGAAGATGACGTAGGCGAGGGAGTCTGGCGTGGAGAGGGAGGCGGGCGCGTGCGTGGGCAGGGCGCGCAGGGCTTCATCATCCAGACGCAGGGGCACCACGGCGGCGCTCGCGGATTCCGGGAGGCGCGTCAGCAGGGAGGGCTGCGCGAGCAGGACGGCGGGACGCGAGTCCTCCAGCATCCACTCCATGCGCTCGCGCGGGTAGGAGGGGTCGAGGGGGACGTAGGCGCCGCCGGCCTTGAGGATGGCGAAGAGGCCGACCACCAGCTCCAGGGAGCGCTCGGCGCACAGGCCGACACGGACTTCGGGCCCGACGCCGAGCGTGCGCAGGTGCCAGGCGAGCTGATTGGAGCGCGCATCCAGTTCCCGGTAGGAGAGCCACGCGCCTTCAAAGCCGAGGGCGGGCGCATCGGGCGTGCGCTGCACCTGGGCCTCGAAGAGGTGGTGGATGCAGGTGTCGGCCGGGAACGCCGTGACCGTGTCATTCCACGCCACGAGCACCTGCTGACGCTCGGTCTCCGTGAACAGGGGCAGTGCGGACAGGCGCGTGTCCGGCGTGGCGACAGCCGTCTCCAGCAACACCTGGAGATGCTCCATGAGCCGGGCCAGGGTGCCAGCCTCGAACAGGTCAGTGCTGTAGTCGCACAGGAGGGCCAGGCCTTCAGGCGTCTCGTTGATGAAGAGCGTGAGGTCGAACTTCGCCGCGCCCGTGCTGTTCTCCTCGGCGCGGAAGGTGAGCCCCGGCACGCGCAGCTCCGCGGCGGGCACGTTCTGCAGGACGAGCTTCACCTGGAAGATGGGCGCATGAGCGAGGCTGCGCTCGGGGTTGAGCACGCGCACCAGCTCCTCGAAGGGAACGTCCTGGTGGGCGTAGGCACCCAGCGCCACCTGTCGCGTGCGGCCCAGCAGCTCGCGGAAGGTGGGGTCTCCGGACAGGTCACCGCGCATGACGAGCTGGTTGACGAAGAAGCCGATGAGCCCTTCGGTATCAGCGTGCGTGCGGCCGGCGATGTCCGTGCCGACGATGATGTCCGTCTGTCCTGAGTAGCGCGCGAGGAGAGACTGGAAGCCGGCGAGCAGGGCCATGAAGGAGGTGACGCCCTCGCGCTGGCAGAGCGCTTGGAGCGACTGCGACAGCGCCTTGGGCATGAGGCGCGACAGGGTGGCGCCCCGGTAGGACTGGACCGCGGGACGAGGCCTGTCGGTGGGCAGCTCCAGCACCTGGGGCGCGCCCGCGAGCTGCTGACGCCAGTAGGCGAACTGGGTTTCGAGCGCCTCGCCCTGGAGCCACTGGCGCTGCCAGGCCGCGAAGTCCGCGTACTGCAAGGCCAGCTCGGGCAGGGGCGAGGGCAGGCCTTGCGAGAAGGCCTCGTAGAGGGCGGCCACTTCGCGCACCAGCACGCCCATGGACCAGCCGTCAGAGACGATGTGATGCAGGTTGAGCACCAGGACGTGCTGCTGCTCATCGAGCTTCAGCAGCAGCGCACGCAGCATGGGGCCGCGTGCGAGCGAGAAGGGCTTGCGGACCTCGGCGTCGATGAGCCGGCGGGCCTCGGCCTCGCGCTCGTCGAGCGGCAGGGCACCCAGGTCCACGCGCTCCAGGGGAAGGGACGTGGGCGACGCGATAACCTGGAGGGGATTGCCGGCTTCAGCAGGGAACGAGGTGCGCAGCACTTCGTGACGGCGCACGAGTTCCGTGAGGCTGCGCTCCAGGGCGGCCGTGTCCAGCGTGCCTTCCAGGCGCAGCGGCGCGGGCATGTTGTACAGCGCGCTGTCGGGGACGAGCTGATCCAGGAACCACAGGCGCTGCTGGGCGAAGGACAGCGGCAGCGCGCCCGTCCTTTCGACGGGCCGAGGGGGAGGCAGGAGGAGCCCGTGCGCGGTTCGGGCCCCGGCCTCGATGGCCTTCGCGAGCGCATCGAGGGTAGAGGCCTCGAAGACGGTGGGCAGGGACAGCTCGACGCCGAAGGCGGCGCGGATGCGGGAGACCACCTGGGTGACCAGCAGGGAGTGGCCGCCCAACTCGAAGAAGTTGTCGTGGACACCCACGCGTTCGACACGCAGCACTTCGCTCCAGAGCGCGGCGAGCTTCTGCTCGGTCTCGTTGCGAGGCGCGACGTATTCGACGCTGGCCGTGAGCGCTCCGTCAGGAGTGGGCAGGGCCTTGCGGTCCACCTTGCCGCTGCTCGTCAGGGGCAGCGCCTCCAGAGGGACGAAGGCCGCCGGCACCATGTACTCAGGTAGCTGCTGCTTGAGGAAGTCGCGCACGTCCACGGCGGAGAGCAACTGCTCCGAGGCAGGTGACACGAGGTAGGCCACGAGGCGCTTGTCGCCCGGGGAGTCCTCGCGCACGACGACGACGGCCTGACGCACCTGGGGGTGGCGCTCCAGGGCGGCTTCGATTTCGCCCAGCTCGATGCGCAGGCCGCGCACCTTCACCTGGAAGTCGAGGCGGCCGAGGTACTCGATGTTGCCGTCGGGCAGCCAGCGGGCCTTGTCACCGGTGCGGTAGAGGCGAGCGCCGGGCTCGGAGGCGAAGGCGTCCGGGATGAAGCGCTCGGCGGTGAGGTGGGGGCGCGCGAGGTAGCCACGGCCCACCTGGACGCCGCCGATGAAGAGTTCGCCCGGGACGCCCGTGGGGACGGGCCGCAGGTGCGCATCCAGGATGCGGATGACGGTGTTGGCGATGGGACGGCCGATGGGCAGGGAGCGCAGGCCGTCGCTGGGAAGGACGTGGAAGGCGGTGACGTCGACGGCCGCCTCGGTGGGGCCGTAGAGGTTGTGAAGCTGGGTGGAGGGCAGACGCTGGAGGCAGCGCTGGGCCAGCTCCGGGGAGAGGGCCTCACCGCTGCACACGACGCGGCGCAGGCTTGCGCACTGCTCCAGGCCCGTCAGCTCCAGGAAGTGCTGGAGCATGGAGGGGACGAAGTGGGCGGTGGTGACGCGCTGCTCGCGGATGAGTTGCGCGAGGTAGTCGGGCTCCTGGTGGCCGCCGGGGCGGGCGAGGACGAGGCGCGCGCCGACCATGAGGGGCCAGAAGAACTCCCAGACGGAGACGTCGAAGCTGAAGGGCGTCTTCTGGAGGACGACGTCCTCGGCACCCAGGGAGTAGGCCTGCTGCATCCAGAGGAGGCGGTTGCAGACGGCGCGGTGGGCGTTCATGGCGCCCTTGGGGCGGCCAGTGGAGCCGGAGGTGAAGATGACGTAGGCGAGGGAGTCCGGCGTGGAGAGGGAGGCGGGCGCGTGCGTGGGCAGGGCGCGCAGGACTTCATCATCCAGACGCAGGGGCACCACGGGGGCGCTCGCGGATTCCGGGAGGCGCGTCAGCAGGGAGGGCTGCGCGAGCAGGACGGCGGGACGCGAGTCCTCCAGCATCCACTCCAGGCGCTCGCGCGGGTAGGAGGGGTCGAGGGGGACGTAGGCGCCGCCGGCCTTGAGGATGGCGAAGAGGCCGACCACCAGCTCCAGGGAGCGCTCCGCGCACAGGCCGACACGGACTTCGGGCCCGACGCCGAGGGTACGGAGGTGCCAGGCGAGCTGGTTGGAGCGCGCGTCCAGCTCCCGGTAGGAGAGCCAGGCCCCCTCGAAGCCAAGGGCGGGCGCGTCCGGCGTGCGCTGGGCTTGAGCCTCGAAGAGGTGGTGGATGCAGGTGTCCGAAGGCAGGGGCGCGCGCGTGTCGTTCCACGCCACCAGCACCTGCTGATGCTCAGTTTCGGAGAGCAGGGAGACGTCGCCCAGGCTCGCGGCGGACGTGAGCGAGAGCATCGCACTGCGCCAGTGCTCGAGCAGCCGCTGCATGGAGGCGGTCTGGAAGCGGGGCGCATCATGCGAGGCGCGCAGGCGCAGGGGCTGTCCGGGGAGGACGGAGAGGGTGAGCGGGTAGTTGGTGCGCTCGTAGCCCTGGACGTCCTTCACCTGGAGCGAGGAGGTGCTGAGCAGCGAGGCATCGACGGGGTAGTTCTCGAAGACGAGCAGGGAGTCGAAGAGCGAGGCGCCCCGAGGCACCTGGCTGAGCGACTGGACGTCGACGAGGGAGGAGTGCTCGTGCTGGCGCAGCTCGAGCTGCTGGGCCTGGAGCGACTGGAGCCAGGACAGCAGGGGGGATGCATGCGAAGGCAGACGGACGCGCGTGGGCAGGGTGTTGATGAAGATGCCCACGAGGGTGTCGGAGCCAGGCAGCTCCGGAGGTCTGCCGGCGACGGTGTTGCCGAAGACGACATCCTGCTCGCCGGAGTAGTGCGAGAGGACGAGCCCCCAGGAGGCCATGGCGAGCGTGTTCAGCGTGAGCTGGTGCTGGCGCACGAAGGCCTGGAGGGCCGTGGTGGCCTCGACGGACAGACCCACTTCGAGGATGTGGTGCTCGGGCTGCTGCCCCCGAGGCGGTGCGGCATGGGTGTCTGTGGGGAGGGGCGTGGTGGCGGAGAACGCTTCCAGGTAGGTGCGCCAGAAGGACGTGTCGGCGGAGGCGTCGCGGCGCTGCAACCAGGCGATGTAGTCGCGGAAAGGGGCCCTGGGCGTGGGCTGGATCGTCTGACCTGCGCGGAAGGACTCATAGAGGGAGAAGACCTCCTTCATGAGGATGCCGAGGCTCCAGCCATCCACCAGCAGGTGGTGGTGGCTCCACAGGAAGCGCACGGAGTTCTCCGCGAGGCGGACGGCCGTCAGGCGCATGAGCGGCGCGCGACGCAGCTCGAAGCCCCGCTGCTTGTCCTGGACGAGCAGTTGCTCGAAGCGGGCCTGCTGCTCGGAAGCGGAGAGATCACTCCAGTCGAGCTGCTCGAAGGGCAGCTCCACCCGCGAGTGGACCACCTGGAGCGGCGTGGCCAATCCCTCCCAGTGGAAGGAGGAGCGCAGGATGGTGTGGCGCTGGAGGCAGGCCCCCCAAGCCCGCAAGAAGGCCGGCACATCCAGCGCGGAGGTGACCGTCCATGAGAGCTGCTCGAAGTAGGCAGAGGCGCTGGGAGACAGCAGGGCGTGGAAGAGCATGCCCTGCTGCGTGGGGGACAGCGGGTAGAGGTCCTCGACGTCGGAGCCGGCCTGCCGCAGCACGGTGTCGAGCGACGTCGGGTTGAGGGCGGCGAGCGGGAAGTCGCCCGGAGAGAAGCGGCGTGCGTCCTCGGAAGCGCGCAGGGCGATGAGGGCGCGCAGGTGGTGGAGGAAGCGCTGGGCCAGCGACTCGATGGTGGCCGCGTGGTGCAGGTGGGTGCTGTAGCCGAAGGACAGACGCAGGCTGCCCTGGAAGACGGAGCCGTTGATCTCCAGCGCATGCTGCCGCGTGCCCGACGGTGAGACGAGGGCGCCGGAGGACTCGGAGGTCAGGGTGAAGAGGCGGCTGGAGGAGGCCGCGGCATCGAACTGTCCCAGGTAGTTGAAGGCCACCTGCGGTACGGGCAGGGCCTGAATCTGCTGGGAAAGCTCTGTGGGCCCGAGCCACTTGAGCAGGCCGAAGCCGAGGCCCCGGTAGGGAAGCAGGCGCAGCGAGTCGCGCACGGCCCGCAGGCCGTCACCGACGGAGCCGCTCGCGGGCACGGGCAACAGGACTGGCGTGAAGGACGTGAACCAACCGACGGTGCGCGAGACATCCACGTCGTCGAAGAGGTCCTCACGGCCGTGGCCCTCCAGGTGGACGAGCACCTGGGACTGGCCGGTCCATTCGGACAGGGCGCGGCCCAGGGCGGTGAGCAGCACGTCGTTGATGTGCGCGCGCCAGGCGGAGGGCACCTCCTGGAGCAGCAGTTGCGTCTCTTCGCTGTCGAGGGAGATGAAGACAGAGCGCTCGGAGGCGTAGGTGTTGGGACCGGAGGTGTCGGTGGGCAGCGGCGCCACCTGCGCGCGAGCCTCGTCCAACCAGCGCGGCGCCTCTGCCAGCAGGGACTCGGAGTGGGCGTGGGTCTGGAGTCGGCGCGCCCAGGACTGGAAGGAGGACGTCTTCGCCGGCAGCGTCACGGGGAGGCGCTGCTGGAGCTGGTGGTAGGTGGACTCCAGGTCCTCCAGCAGCACGCGCCAGGAGACGCCGTCGATGACGAGGTGGTGGGCGACGAGGAGCAGGCGCTGCTGACCGTCCCCCAGGTGGAAGAGGGCGGCGCGCAGCAGGGGCGCCTGGGCGAGGACGAAGCTGGCCTGGACGCGAGAGGCTGCGGCTTCCAGGGCCTGCGGCTGTTCGGAGGCGGGCGTGGCGGAGAGGTCCACCTGGAGCAGGAGGAAGGGGGCCTCGTCGGGGCTGGCGTTCTCCTGGACCCAGGAGGAGTCCTGCTGGAGCAATCGCAGCCGGAGGGCATCGTGGTGGGCCACCACGAGCGCGAGGGCCTGCTCCAGGAGCGCGGGCTCCAGCGGCACACGCGAGGCCAGCAGCACGGACTGGTTGAAGTGGTAGGCGTGGGCCGGGTCATGCGCCAGCAGTTGGAGCTGGGCGGGCGTGAGCGGCACCGGGCCGGTGACGGGGCCCTGCTCGCGAAGCGCCTCGGAGGTGGCCTTCACCATGAGGGCGAGCTGGGCGACCGTCTGGTGCTGGAAGAGCTGGCGGGTGGCGAGCACGAGGCCCGCTTGCCGTGTGCGCGCGACGACCTGGAGGCTGATGATGGAATCGCCGCCCAGCTCGAAGAAGTTGTCGTGGATGCCCACCTGCTTCAGGCCGAGCACCTGCGCCCAGATGTCGCACAGTTGCTGCTCGGTCTCGTTGCGAGGTGCGACGTAGGCGCCGCGCTTCTCCAGACCCTGGAGGTTCGGAGCAGGCAGGGCCTTGCGGTCGAGCTTGCCGCTGGCGTTGAGCGGCAGCGCGTCGAGCGAGATGAAGGCCGCTGGCACCATGTACTCAGGCAGGTGCAGCTTGAGGAAGTCGCGCACGTCTGAAGTGGCGGGCGACTGCGCACCGGCCGGCGGCACGAGGTAGGCCACGAGGCGCTTGTCGCCGGAGGCGGAGTCCTCACGCACGACGACGACGGCCTGGCGCACCTGGGGGTGGCGCTCCAGGGCGGCTTCAATCTCACCCAGCTCGATGCGCAGGCCACGCACCTTCACCTGGAAGTCGAGGCGGCCGAGGTACTCGATGTTGCCGTCGGGCAGCCAGCGGGCCTTGTCACCGGTGCGGTAGAGGCGAGCACCGGGCTCGGACGCGAAGGCATCCGGGATGAAGCGCTCGGCGGTGAGGTGGGGGCGCGCGAGGTAGCCACGGCCGACCTGGACGCCGCCGATGAAGAGTTCGCCCGGGACGCCCGTGGGGACGGGGCGCAGGTGCGCATCCAGGATGCGGATGACGGTGTTGGCGATGGGGCGGCCGATGGGCAGGGAGCGCAGGCCGTGGTTGGGCGTGACGTGGAAGGCGGTGACTTCGACGGCCGCTTCGGTGGGGCCGTAGAGGTTGTGAAGCTCGGCGGAGGGCAGGCGCTGGAGGCAGCGCTGGGCCAGCTCCGGAGAGAGGGCCTCACCGCTGCACACGACGCGGCGCAGGCTTGCGCACTGCTCCAGGCCCGTCAGCTCCAGGAAGTGCTGGAGCATGGAGGGGACGAAGTGGGCGGTGGTGACGCGCTGCTCGGAGATGAGGCGCGCGAGGTAGTCAGGCTCCTGGTGGCCCCCGGGGCGGGCGAGGATGAGACGCGCGCCCACCGTGAGGGGTGAGAAGAACTCCCAGACGGAGACGTCGAAGCTGAAGGGCGTCTTCTGGAGGACGACGTCCTGGGTGCCCAGGGAGTAGGCCTGCTGCATCCAGAGGAGACGGTTGCAGACGGCGCGGTGGGCGTTCATGGCGCCCTTGGGGCGGCCGGTGGAGCCGGAGGTGAAGATGACGTAGGCGAGGGTGTCCGGAGACGAGAGGGAGACGGGCGCATGCGTGGGCAGGGCACGCAGGACTTCATCATCCAGACGCAGGGGCACCACGGCGGCGCCCGCGGATTCCGGGAGGCGCGTCAGCAGCGAGGGCTGCGCGAGCAGGACGGCGGGACGCGAGTCCTCCAGCATCCACTCCAGGCGCTCACGCGGGTAGGAGGGGTCGAGGGGGACGTAGGCGCCGCCGGCCTTGAGGATGGCGAAGAGGCCAACCACCAACTCCAGGGAGCGCTCGGCGCACAGGCCGACACGGACTTCGGGCCCGACGCCGAGGGTGCGCAGGTGCCAGGCGAGCTGGTTGGAGCGCGCGTCCAGCTCCCGGTAGGAGAGCCACGCGCCTTCGAAGCCAAGGGCGGGCGCGTCCGGCGTGCGCTGTACCTGGGCCTCGAAGAGGTGGTGGATGCAGGTGTCCGAAGGCAGGGGCGCGCGCGTGTCATTCCATGCCACCAGCACCTGCTGGCGCTCGGCCTCGGTGAGCAGGGGCAGCGCGGACATGCGCGTGTCAGGGGCGGCGACAGCCGTCTCCAGCAGCACCTGGAGGTGTTCGAGCATCCGGGCAAGGGTGTCGGCCTCGTACAGGTCGGTGCTGTAATCGCAGCTGCAGGCCAGGCCCTCAGGCGTCTCGTCGATGGAGAGCGTGAGGTCCAGCTTCGCGACGCCCGTGCTGCCTTCCATGCCTCGCAGGTCGAGACCGGGCAGCTTCAGCTCGATGGCCGGGGTGTTCTGCAGCGCGAGCTTCACCTGGAAGAGAGGCGCGTGGGCGAGGCTGCGCTCGGGGTTGAGCACGCGCACCAGCTCCTCGAAGGGAGCGTCCTGGTGAGCGTAGGCACCCAGCGCCACCTGTCGCGTGCGGCCCAGCAGCTCGCGGAAGGTGGGGTCTCCGGACAGGTCACCGCGCATGACGAGCTGGTTGACGAAGAAGCCGATGAGCCCTTCGGTGTCAGCGTGCGTGCGGCCGGCGATGTCCGTGCCGACGATGATGTCCGTCTGTCCTGAGTAGCGAGCCAGGAGGGACTGGAAGCCGGCGAGCAGGGCCATGAAGGAGGTGACGCCCTCGCGCTGGCAGAGTGCTTGGAGCGACTGCGACAGTGCCTTGGGCATGAGGCGCGTCTGGATGGCGCCCCGGTAGGACTGGACCGCGGGACGGGGCCTGTCGGTGGGCAGCTCCAGCACCTGGGGCGCGCCCGCGAGCTGCTGACGCCAGTAGGCGAACTGGGCTTCGAGCGCCTCGCCCTGGAGCCACTGGCGCTGCCAGGCCGCGAAGTCCGCGTACTGCAGGGCCAGCTCGGGCAGGGGTGAGGGACGGCCTTGCGAGAAGGCCTCGTAGAGCGCGGCCACTTCGCGCACGAGCACGCCCATGGACCAACCATCGGAGATGATGTGGTGCATGCAGAGCAGCAGGACGTGCTCGGTGTCGGCCAGCTTCAGCAGCAGGGCGCGCAGCAAGGGGCCGCGTGCGAGCGAGAAGGGCTTGCGGACCTCGGCGTCGAGGAGCCGGCGGGCCTCGGCCTCGCGCTCGTGGACAGGGAGGCTGCTCAGGTCCACGAACTCCAACGGCAGGGGCGCGGGCGGGGCGATGCGCTGGACGGCCTCGGCGGGGAAGGAGGTGCGCAGCACTTCGTGACGGCGCACCAGCTCCGTGAAGCTTCGCTCCAGCGCGTTCGTGTCGAGCGAGCCTTCCAGGCGCAGCGGTGCGGGCACGTTGTACAGCGCGCTGTCGGGTTCAAGCTGATCCAGGAACCAGAGTCGCTGCTGCGCGAAGGACAGCGGCAGCGCGCCCGTCCTTTCGACAGGACGCGGGGGAGGCAGGAGGGGCCCAGGAGCGGCGCGGGGGACGGACTCGATGGTCCTGGCGAGTGCCTCGAGGATGGGGTCCTCGAAGAGGGTGGTCAGGGACAGCTCCACGCCGAAGGCGGCGCGGATGCGGGAGACCACCTGGGTGACGAGCAGGGAGTGGCCGCCCAACTCGAAGAAGTTGTCGTGGACGCCCACGCGCTCGACGCGCAGGACTTCACTCCAGAGCGCGGCGAGCTTCTGCTCCGTCTCGTTGCGCGGCGCGACGTACGCGACGCCCGCCGGGAGCGCTCCATCGGGGGAGGGCAGGGCCTTGCGGTCGAGCTTGCCGCTGGAGGTGAGGGGCAGGGCCTCCAGGCAGACGAAGGCCGCCGGCACCATGTACTCGGGCAGCCGCTGCTTGAGGAAGTCGCGCAGGGAGGCCGCGTCGGGGGCCTGCTCCTCGTGGGGGACGACGTAGGCGACGAGGCGTCCGCCGTCTGCGCCCTCCTCACGCAGCGCCACGACGGCCTCGCGCACGGCCGGGTGGGAGGCGAGGACGGACTCGATTTCACCCGGCTCAATGCGGAAGCCGCGCAGCTTCAGTTGGAAGTCGAGGCGTCCCAGGTACTCCAGCTCGCCGTTGTCGAGCCATCGCACCTTGTCGCCGGTGCGGTAGAGGCGCGCTCCCGGTTCGGAGGCGAAGGGGTGGGGGATGAAGCGCTCGGCGGTGAGCTCCGGACGGTGCAGGTAGCCGCGCGCGAGGCCCACGCCGCCGATGAAGAGCTCACCGGGGACGCCGACGGGCACCGGGCGCAGGTGCCCGTCGAGGACGAAGGCGCGCACGTTGTGGAAGGGCCGGCCGATGGAGACGCGGCGGGAGTCCACGGCGGTGTTGACGGTGGCGCAGACGGTGGCCTCGGTGGGTCCGTAGGCGTTGACGAAGCGGCGTCCGGGCTGGAAGCGGGCGACGAGCTCCGGGGAGCAGGCTTCGCCAGCGGTGATGAGCGTCTGGATGCCGCGCAGGCCTTCGGGTTCCAGCTGGGCGAGGACGGAGGGGGTGAGCTTGAGGGTGGTGACTTGCTGCTCCGCGAGCAGCTTGAGGAGGGGCTCGCCGGGCATGAGCTCCTCGCGGGAGGCGAGCACGAGGCAGGCGCCGGAGAGGAGTGCGGGGAAGACTTCGGAGACGGAGGCGTCGAAGGCGGAGGAGAAGAACTGGAGCAGGCGACGGCCGGGCCCCAGGTCCATGAAGTCAAGCGTCTCCAGGGCGGTGTTGCAGAGGCCGCGGTGGCGCAGGAGGGTGCCCTTGGGGCGTCCGGTGGAGCCCGAGGTGTAGATGACGTAGGCGAGGTTGTCGGGCAGCACGCGCGCGTCGGAGGCGTGCGTGGGCTTCCGGGCGATGAGGGAGTCCCATTCGGAGTCGAGCAGGACGAGCAGCTCGTTCTGGAGGGGCAGCTCGTCGGCGAGGTGCTCCTGGGCGAGGACGACGGGGGGCTGGGCGTCGCGCAGGATGAAGGCGAGGCGCTCGGAGGGGGAGGACGGGTCGAGTGGGAGCCAGGCGCCGCCAGCCTTGAGGATGGCGAGGATGGAGACGACGAGCTCGGGGGAGCGCTCGACGCAGAGGGCGACGAGGACCTCGGGGCCGACGCCGAGGGTGCGCAGGTGCCAGGCGAGCTGGTTGGCGCGCTCGTCGAGCTGGCGGTACGTGAGGGTCCGCTCTCCGAACTGGAGGGCGAGGGCATCCGGGGTGCGCTGGACCTGGGCCTCGAAGAGGTGGTGGGCGCACACGTCCGCGAGTTCCGCGTGCGTGTCATTCCAATTGACGAGCACCTGCTGACGCTCGGCCTCGGAGATCAGGGAAACCTCGCCCAGGCTGGTGGCGGAGGTCAGGGACAGCAGAGCATTGCGCCAGTGCTCGAGCAGCCGCTGCGTGGGCGCGGCCTCGAGGCGGGGCGCGTCATAGGCGGCCTGCAGGCGCAGGGAGTGTCCAGGGAGGACGGAGAGGGTGAGCGGGTAGTTGGTGCGCTCGTAGCCCTCGATGTTGCTCACCTTGAGCGACGAGGCCGAGCCCAGCAGCGAGGCATCAAGGGGATAGTTCTCGAAGACGAGCAGCGAGTCGAAGAGCGGGGTGCCAGAGGGAATGGCGCTGCAGGCCTGGACCTGGACGAGCGATGAGTGCTCGTACTGGCGCAGCTCAAGCTGCTGGGCCTGGAGCGACTGGAGCCAGGGCCGCAGGGGCGAGGCGTGCGAGGGCACCCGGACGCGCGTGGGCAGGGTGTTGATGAAGATGCCCACGAGGGTGTCGGAGTCGGGCAGCTCCGGAGGCCTGCCCGCGACGGTGTTGCCGAAGACGACGTCCTGCTCGCCGGAGTAGTGCGAGAGGACGAGCCCCCAGGAGGCCAGAGCCAGCGTGTGCAGCGTGAGCTGGTGCTGACGCGCGAAGGCCTGGAGGGCATCGGTGGCCTCCGGGGAGAGATCCAACTGGAGGGTCAGGTGCTCGGGCTGCTGGCCGCGAGGCGGTACGGCATGGGTGTCCCCTGGAAGCGACGTGGGCGAAGCGAAGCCATCCAGGTAGGTGCGCCAGAAGGACGCGTCGGTGGAGGCATCACGGCGCTGCAACCAGGCGATGTAGTCGTGGAAGGGAGGCCTGCCCACGAGCTGGGGCACGGAGCCGGCGTGGAAGGCGTCGTAGAGGGAGAAGACCTCCTTCATGAGGACGCCCAGGCTCCAGCCATCCACCAGCAGGTGGTGGTGGCTCCACAGGAAGCGCACGGAGTCTTCCGCGAAGCGCACGACGGTCAGGCGCATGAGCGGCGCGCGGCGCAGCTCGAAGCCCCGCTGCTTGTCCTGGAGGAGAAGCTGCTCAAGGCGGGACTGCTGCTCGGAGGCGGAGAGGTCACTCCAGTCGAGCTGCTCGATGGGCAGCTCCACCCGCGAGTGGACCACCTGGAGCGGCGTGGGGAGGCCCTCCCAGTGGAAGGAGGAGCGCAGGATGGTGTGGCGCTGGAGGCAGGCCACCCAGGCCCGCAGGAAGGCCGGCACATCCAGCACCGAAGTGATCGTCCACGAGAGCTGCAGGAAGTACGTGGAGGAGTCAGGCGACAGCAGGGCGTGGAAGAGCATGCCCTGCTGGGTGGGGGACAGCGGGTAGATGTCCTCGACGTCGGCGCCGGCCTGGCGCAGCACGGTGTCGAGCGACGGCTGGGAGAGGGCGGCGAGCGGGAAGTCACCCGGAGAGAAGCGGCGGGCATCCTCGGAATCACGCAGGGACACGAGGTCGCGCAGGTGGTGGAGGAAGCGCTGGGCCAGCGACTCGATGGTGGCCGCCCGGTGCAGGTGGGCGCTGTAGCTGAACGCGAGCTGGAGCTGCCCGCCGAGCACGGAGCCGTTGATCTCCAGTGCATGCGGACGTGAGCCGGAAGGCTGGGTCTGGGCGCCGGAGGACTCGGAAGTCAGGGTGAAGAGGCGGCTGGAGGAGGCCGCGGCGTCGAGCTGGCCCAGGTAGTTGAAGGCCACCTGCGGCACGGGAAGGGCCTGGAGCTGCTGGGCGAGTTCGGTGGGCCCGAGCCACTTCAGCAGGCCGAAACCGAGGCCCCGGTGGGGCAGCAGGCGCAGCGAGTCGCGCACGGCCCGCAGGCCGTCACCAGCGGAGCCGCTCGCGGGCACGGGCAACAGGACTGGCGTGAAGGACGTGAACCAACCCACGGTGCGCGAGACATCCACGTCGTCGAAGAGGTCCTCACGGCCGTGGCCCTCCAGGTGGACGAGCACCTGGGACTGACCGGTCCACTCGGAGAGAGCACGGGCCAGGGCGGTGAGCAGCACGTCGTTGATGCGCGCACGCCAGGCGGAGGGCACCTCCTGGAGGAGCAGCTGCGTCTCTTCGGTGTCGAGAGAGACGGAGATGGAACGCTCGGAGGCGTAGGTGTTGGGGCCGGAGGCGTCGGTGGGCAGCGGTGCCACCCGAACGCGGGCCTCGTCCAACCAGAAGGATGCCTCGGAGGAGAGCGACCCTGAGTGGGCGTGGGTCTGGAGTCGGCGCGCCCAGGACTGGAAGGAGGACGTCTTCGCCGGCAGCGTCACGGGGAGGCGCTGCTGGAGCTGGTGGTAGGTGGACTCCAGGTCCTCCAGCAGCACGCGCCAGGAGACGCCGTCGATGACGAGGTGGTGGGCGACGAGGAGCAGGCGCTGCTGACCGTCCCCCAGGTGGAAGAGGGCGGCGCGCAGCAGGGGCGCCTGGGCGAGGACGAAGCTGGCCTGGACGCGAGAGGCTGCGGCTTCCAGGGCCTGCGGCTGTTCGGAGGCGGGCGTGGCGGAGAGGTCCACCTGGAGCAGGAGGAGGGGGGCCTCGTCGGGGCTGGCGTTCTCCTGGACCCAGGAGGAGTCCTGCTGGAGCAATCGCAGCCGGAGGGCATCGTGGTGGGCCACCACCAGCGCGAGGGCCTGCTCCAGGAGCGCGGGCTCCAGCGGCGCACGCGAGGCCAGCAGCACGGACTGGTTGAAGTGGTAGGCGTGGGCCGGGTCATGCGCCAGCAGTTGGAGCTGGGCGGGCGTGAGCGGCACCGGGCCGGTGACGGGGCCCTGCTCGCGAAGTGTCTCGGAGGTGGCCTTCACCATGAGGGCGAGCTGCGCCACCGTCTGGTGCTGGAAGAGCTGGCGGGTGGCGAGCATGAGGCCCGCTTGCCGTGCGCGCGCGACGACCTGGAGGCTGATGATGGAATCGCCGCCCAGCTCGAAGAAGTTGTCGTGGATGCCTACCTGCTTCAGGCCGAGGACCTGCGCCCAGATGTCGCACAGGCTCTGCTCGATATCGTTGCGAGGTGCGACGTAGGTGCCGTGCTTCTCCTGCTCCTGGAGGTCCGGAGCGGGCAGGGCCTTGCGGTCGAGCTTGCCGCTGGCGTTGAGGGGCAAGACCTCCAGCGGCACGAAGGCCGAAGGAAGCATGTACTCAGGCAGGTGCAGCTTGAGGAAGTCGCGCACGTCTGAAGTGGCGGGCGACTGCGCACCCGCGGGCGGCACGAGGTAGGCCACGAGGCGCTTGTCGCCCGGGGAGTCCTCACGCACGACGACGACGGCCTGGCGCACCTGGGGGTGGCGCTCCAGGGCGGCTTCAATCTCGCCCAGCTCGATGCGCAGGCCACGCACCTTCACCTGGAAGTCGAGGCGGCCGAGGTACTCGATGTTGCCGTCGGGCAGCCAGCGGGCCTTGTCACCGGTGCGGTAGAGGCGAGCGCCGGGCTCGGAGGCGAAGGCATCCGGGATGAAGCGCTCGGCGGTGAGGTGGGGGCGCGCGAGGTAGCCACGGCCGACCTGGACGCCGCCGATGAAGAGTTCGCCCGGGACGCCCGTGGGGACGGGGCGCAGGTGCGCATCCAGGATGCGGATGACGGTGTTGGCGATGGGGCGGCCGATGGGCAACGCGCGCAGGCCGTGGTTGGGCGTGACGTGGAAGGCGGTGACGTCGACGGCCGCCTCGGTGGGGCCGTAGAGGTTGTGAAGCTGGGCGGAGGGCAGGCGCTGGAGGCAGCGCTGGGCGAGTTCCGGAGAGAGGGCTTCACCGCTGCACACGACGCGGCGCAGGCTTGCGCACTGCTCCAAGGCCCGTCAGCTCCAGGAAGTGCTGGAGCATGGAGGGGACGAAGTGGGCGGTGGTGACGCGCTGCTCGCGGATGAGTTGCGCGAGGTAGTCGGGCTCCTGGTGGCCACCGGGGCGTGCGAGGACGAGGCGCGCGCCGACCATGAGGGGCCAGAAGAACTCCCAGACGGAGACGTCGAAGCTGAAGGGCGTCTTCTGGAGGACGACGTCCTGGGTGCTCAGGGAGTAGGCCTGCTGCATCCAGAGGAGGCGGTTGCAGACGGCGCGGTGGGCGTTCATGGCGCCCTTGGGGCGGCCGGTGGAGCCGGAGGTGAAGATGACGTAGGCGAGGGTGTCCGGAGACGAGAGCGAGATGGGCGCGTGCGTGGGCAGGGCACGCAGGGCTTCGTCGTCCAGACGCAGGGGCACCACGGCGGCGCCCGCGGACTCCGGGAGGCGCGTCAGCAGGGAGGGCTGGGCCAGCAGGACGGCGGGACGCGAGTCCTCCAGCATCCACTCCAGGCGCTCGCGCGGGTAGGAGGGGTCGAGGGGGACGTAGGCGCCGCCGGCCTTGAGGATGGCGAAGAGGCCGGCCACCAGCTCCAGGGAGCGCTCGGCGCACAGGCCAACGCGCACCTCGGGCCCGACGCCGAGGGTGCGCAGGTGGTGCGCGAGCTGATTGGAGCGCGCGTCCAGCTCCCGGTAGGAGAGCGAAGCCCCCTCGAAGCCAAGGGCGAGCGCGTCCGGCGTGCGCTGGGCCTGGGCTTCAAAGAGGTGGTGGATGCAGGTGTCGGACGAGAACTCCGTGGCCGTGTCATTCCACGCCACCAGCACCTGCTGACGCTCGGCCTCGGTGAGCAGGGGTAGCTCCGCGATGCGCTGCTCGGGTCGGGCGAGGACGCCCTCCAGCAACACCTGCAGGTGGCCCACGAAGCGCGCGGCGGTGGCGTGCTCGAACAGCTCAGTGGCGTACTCCAGGGATCCGTCGAGCCCCTGGGCGGATTCAGAGAGCGAGAGGTGGAGATCGAACCGCGACGTGCGGCTCTCCATCTCCAGGGAGTCCAGTCTCAGCCCAGGCAGCGCAAGGCTGGCCCGGGGATCCGGCTGGAGCGCGAGCATGACCTGGAAGAGCGGGCTGCGGCCCAGGTCGCGCACGGGCCGAAGCTGCTCGACCAGCTTCTCGAAGGGGACGTCCTGGTGGGCGAAGGCGCCCAGCGTGCTCTCACCCACGCGGTGCAGCAGCTCGCGGAAGGAGGGATTGCCCTCCAGGCGCGTGCGCAGCACCAGCGTGTTGACGAAGAAGCCGATGAGGCCCTCCAACTCGGAGGTACGGCGCCCCGCGATGGGGGAACCGACGCTGATGTCTTCCTCGCCGGAGTGTCGGTGGAGGAGGACCTGGAAGGCGGCCAGCAGGAGCATGAAGGGCGTGACGCCTTCGCGCTGGGCCAGGGCCTTGAGGGCGTCCCAGGTGGCGGCGGACACGCGCACGGGGACGCTGGCGCCGTGGTGCTGGCGGACGGCCGGACGCGGCCTGTCCGTGGGCAGCTCCAGGTGGGCAGGTGCCCCGGTGAGCTGCTGCTTCCACCAGGAGAGCTGTCGCTCCAGCTCCTGGCCCTGGAGCCACTGACGCTGCCAGAGGGCGTAGTCGGCGTACTGGACGGGGAGGGCGGGCAGGGGCGAAGGCAGGCCCTGGCAGAAGGCGGCGTAGAGGGAGGCGACCTCCTGGACGAGCACGCCCATGGACCAGCCGTCGGAGACGATGTGGTGCATGCAGAGCACCAGGACGTGCTCGTCGTCGGAGAGCCGCAGCAGGGTGGTGCGCAGCAGGGACCCCTGCGTCAGGGCGAAGGGGCGCAGGGCCTCTTCGTAGGCGAGGCGCAGCACCTGGGCCTCTCGCTCATTGGAAGGCAGCGAGGCGAGGTCCACCCGCGCGAGCGGGACGGAGGCGTCGGGGTGGATGAGCTGGGTGGCCTGTCCGTGCTCGGAGTGCAGGGTGGTGCGCAGCGATTCGTGACGCCGCACCAGCTCCGCGAAGGTGCGCTCCAGGGCGGAGAGGTCCAGCACGCCGCGCAGTCGCACGGCGGCGGAGATGTTGTAGAGCGGGTTGCCCGGCTCGAGTTCGTCGAGGAACCACAGGCGCTGCTGCGCGAACGACAGCGGCAGGGGCTGCTCGCGCGAGGCGGCCAGCAGCGGCGGCAGGGCGGATGCTTGCGTGGAGCGTGAGGCGGACTCGATGGCCCGTGCGAGCGCTTCGAGGGTGGTGGCCTCGAAGAGGATGCGCAAGGGCAACTCCACGCCGAAGGCGGCGCGGATGCGGGAGACGACCTGCGTGGCCAGCAGCGAGTGGCCGCCGAGTGACATGAACTCGTCGAAGAGGCCGACCTGCTCGACGTGGAGCACCTCGCGCCAGATGGCGGCCAGACGCACCTCCGTGTCGGTGCGAGGCGCGGCGTAGGCGGAGGCCGCGGTGGCGGCGGAGCCGTGGGGCGCCGGCAGGGCCTTCTTGTCCACCTTGCCGCTGGAGGTGAGGGGCAGGGCCTCCAGGGAGACGAAGGCGGAGGGGACCATGTACTCGGGCAGCCGCGAGAGCAGGGCGGTGCGCAGGGGCAGGGGATCCACCTGCGTGCCGGACCGGGGCAGGACGTAGGCCACGAGGCGCTTGTCGCCGGGCACGTCCTCGCGCAGCACCACGACGGCTTCGCGCACGGAGGGCAGCTCGCGCAGCACCGTCTCCACTTCGCCCGGTTCAATGCGGAAGCCGCGCAGCTTCAGCTGCGTGTCCAGACGGCCCAGGAACTCCAGCTCGCCGTGGGCCAACCAGCGCACCTTGTCGCCGGTGCGGTAGAGCCGCTCACCGGGATGGGTGGCGAAGGGATGGGGGATGAAGCGCTCGGCGGTGAGCGCCGGCTGTCCCAGGTAGCCACGAGCGACGCCCGCGCCGCCGACATACAGCTCCCCGGCCACGCCAACGGCCACGGGCCGCTGGTGCTCGTCGAGCACGTACACCTGCGTGTTGGGCAGCGCACGGCCAATGCTCAGCCGCTGGGCGTCCACCGGCCCGCTGATGGTCGCGCAGATGGTGACTTCCGTGGGGCCATACGCATTGAGCAGCGTGCGTCCCTGGCTCCAGCGCCGCGCGAGCTCAGGCGAGCAGGCCTCACCCGCGGAGATGACGGTCCGCAGGTGGGGGAGCGCCTGGGGCTCGAGCTGGGCGAGCACGGAGGGGGTGAGCGTCACGGCGGTGATGCCATGCTCCTCGATGACCTGGACGAGCGGCGCGCCGGGCATGAGCTCGTCACGGGTGGCGAGCACGAGGCAGGCGCCCGCGACGAGGGTGGAGAACACCTCGCAGACGGAGGCGTCGAAGCTGGTGCTGGCGAACTGGAGCACGCGGCTGTCGTGCCGGTAGCCATGCGCGAGGGCCGCCTCGCGCGCGGTGTTGGCCAGGCCGCCGTGGGTGAGCAGGGTCCCCTTGGGGCGGCCGGTGGAGCCGGAGGTGTAGATGACGTAGGCCAGATTGCTGGCGTCCGCGTGGGTGTCCAGGTTGTCGGTGGACTCGCGCTCGACGCGCTCCGCGTGCTCGTCGACGAGGAAGACGTAGCCCCGGCGGTCGAGCAGGTGCTCCAGGGACGAGTGCGTGAGCAGGACGGGGGCGAGCGCGTTGGAGGCGATGAAGTCCAGGCGCTCGGCGGGGAGGGATGGGTCGAGCGACAGCCAGGCGCCGCCCACCTTGAGGGTGGCGAGCATGGCGACGACGCGCTCCACGGAGCGCTCGAGGCAGAGCGCGACGAGCACCTCGGGGCCAACGCCGAGCCGGCGCAGGTGCCGGGCGAGCTGGTTGGCGCGGGCGTTGAGCTCGTCGTAGGTGAGGGTCTCCGCGCCGAAGCGAACGGCGGGGGCCTCCGGCGTGCGCAGCGCGTGGGCCTCGATGAGGCGGTGGACGGGCTGCTCGGGGAGGGTGCCCGGCGTGCGGCTCCACTCCTCCAGCACGAGGCGGCGCTCGGAAGCGGAGAGCAGCGACACGTCCTCCAGGCGCGCCTCCGGCCGGGCCACGAGGCCCTCCAGGACGGTGCGCCAGTGCTCCAGCAGCCGCTGCATGGCGGCGGCCGGGAAGCGCGGCTCGTCGTGGGAGAGCAGCAGCCGCACCGTCGAGGTGCTGGGGATGACGGCGAGGGCGAGGGGGTAGTTGGAGCGCTCGGCGGCGAGCGCATCGCGCACGTCGAGGAAGGTGGTGCGCTGCCGCAGCGAGGCGTCGATGGGGTAGTTCTCGACGACGAGCAGGGACTCGAAGAGGGACGCGCCGCGAGGCACCTGGCTCAGCGACTGGACGTGGACCAGCGGCGCGTGCTCGTACTGGCGCAGCTCCAACTGCTGGACCTGGAGCGACTGGAGCCACGGCACCAGGGGCGAGCTGTCCGAGGGGACACGGATCCGCGTGGGCAGCGAGTTGATGAAGATGCCCACCATGGCGTCGGAGCCGGGAAGCTCCGGAGGCCGGCCGGCGGAGGTGGAGCCGAAGACGACGTCGTGCTCACCGGAGTAGCGCGAGAGGACGAGGGCCCAGGACGCGAGGGCCAGCGTGTTGAGGGTGAGCTGGTGCTGGCGTGAGAAGTCCTGCAGCGAGGCGGCGGCCTGGGCGGACAGGAACAGCTCGTGGAAGGGATGCGAGGGCGCCTGGCCCGCGGTGGGCGAAGCGTGCGTGTCGGCCGGGAGCGGCGTGGCCGAGGTGAAGTCGGCGAGGTAGTCGCGCCAGAAGGCCGTGTCGGCGGAGTCGTCACGCTGGCGCAGCCACGCGATGTAGTCGCGGAAGGGCGGGCGCGCGGCGGGGCGCGCGGCGCGTGCGGAGAGGCTGGCGTCGTAGAGGGAGAAGAACTCCTGGAGCACCAGGCCCAGGCTCCAGCCGTCCAGCAGCAGGTGGGAGTGGCTCCAGTGGAGGCGCCAGACGTCTTGCCGCAGGTGGATGGCCACCATGCGCATGAGGGGTGCGCGGTGCAGTTGGAAGCCTTGCCGGCGCTCCTCCGCGAGGAACTGCTGGTAGCGCTCGTGCTGCTCGGCGGCGGAGAGGGCGCGCCAGTCGAACAGCTCGAAAGCGCATGGCAGGCGCGAGTGGACCACCTGGAGGGGCGCGTTGAGGCCCTGCCAGTGGAACGAGGTGCGCAGGACGGCACTCCGCTCGGTGGTGGACTGCCAGGCCTGGTGGAGCGCCGCACCGTCCAGGGCGGAGTGGATGGCCCAGGAGTGCTGCATGAAATAGACGGTGGACTCCGGAGACAGCAGGGCGTGGAAGAGCATGCCCTGCTGCGTCGGGGACAGTGGGTAGACGTCCTCGATGTCCGGGCCGGCCTGTTGCAGCAGCGTGTCGAGCGACGTCTGGGAGAGGGCCGCGAGCGGGAAGTCGCCCGGAGAGAAGCGGCGGGCGTCCTCCGAAGCGCGCAGGTCGATGAGGGCGCGCAGGTGGTGGAGGAAGCGCTGGGCCAGCGACTCGATGGTGGTCGCGTGGTGCAGGTGGGTGCTGTAGCCGAAGGAGAGCTGGAGCTGCCCGCCGAGCACGGAGCCGTTGATCTCCAGCGCATGCATCCGCGTGCCCGACGGTGCGACGGACGGACCCGTGGGCTCGTGGCTCAGGGAGAAGAGGCGGTTGGAGGACGCCGAGGCATCGAGCTGGCCCAGGTAGTTGAAGGCCACCTGCGGCACGGGCAGGGCCTGGAGCTGCTGGGCAAGTTCCGTGGGGCCGAGCCACTTGAGCAGGCCAAAGCCGAGGCCCCGGTGGGGCAACCGGCGCAGCGAGTCACGCACGGAGCGCAGGCCGTCACCGACCGAACCGATGACCGGCACGGGGAGCAGCACGGGCGTGAAGGACGTGAACCAACCGACGGTGCGCGAAACGTCCACGTCGTCGAAGAGGTCCTCACGGCCGTGGCCCTCCAGGTGGACGAGCACCTGGGACTGGCCGGTCCACTCGGAGAGAGCACGGGCCAGGGCGGTGAGCAGCACGTCGTTGATGTGCGCGCGCCAGGCGGAGGGCACCTCCTGGAGGAGCAGCTGCGTCTCTTCGGCGCCGAGAGAGACGGAGATGGAGCGCTCGGAAGCGGGGGTGTTGGGGCCGGAGGCATCGGTGGGCAGCGGTGCCACCGGCGTGCGGGCCTCTTCCAGCCAGAGCGGTGCCTCTGCGCTCAGGGCTTCGGAGTGGGCATGGGTCTGGAGGCGGCGCGCCCACGACTGGAACGAGGCGCTCTTGGCGGGCAGTGTCGCCTGGAGATAGGCCGACTCGAGGTCCTCGAGGATCACGCGCCAGGAGACGGCGTCCACCACGAGGTGATGCGCGACGAGGAGCAGGCGCTGCTGGCCGTCCCCCAGGTGGAAGAGGGCGGCGCGCAGCAGGGGCGCCTGGGCGAGGACGAAGCTGGCCTGCACCCGCGCGGCTTCGGCTTCGAGCGCGGCGGATTGTTCGGAGGCCGGGGTGGAGGCGAGCTCCACCTGGAGCAGGTGGACGGAGGCCTCGTCAGGGCTGGCGTTCTCCTGGGTCCAGGCGCCTGCGTTCTGGTGCAGGCGCAGCCGGAGGGCGTCGTGGTGGGTCACCACGAGCGCGAGGGCCTTCTCCAGGCGAGCGGGTTCTAGTGGCTCGCGAGCCGCCAGGAGCACGGACTGGTTGAAGTGGTAGGCGTGGGCCGGATCATGCGCCAGCAGTTGGAGCTGGGCGGGCGTGAGCGGCACCGGGCCGGTGACGGGGCCCTGCTCGCGAAGCGCCTCGGAGGAGGCCTTCACCACGAGGGCGAGCTGGGCGACCGTCTGGTGCTGGAAGAGCTGGCGGGTGGCGAGCACGAGGCCCGCCTGCCGTGCGCGTGCGACGACCTGGAGGCTGATGATGGAGTCGCCGCCCAGCTCGAAGAAGTTGTCGTGAATGCCCACCTGCTTCAGGCCGAGCACCTGCGCCCAGATGTCACACAGGCGCTGCTCCACGTCGTTGCGAGGCGCGACGTATTCGTTGCTGGGCGTGAGCGCGCCTTGAGGGGCGGGCAGGGCCTTGCGGTCGAGCTTGCCGCTGGCGTTGAGCGGCAGCGCGTCGAGCGAGATGAAGGCCGCTGGCACCATGTACTCAGGCAGGTGCTGCTTGAGGAAGTCGCGCACGTCTGAAGTGGCGGGCGACTGCGCACCGGCCGGCGGCACGAGGTAGGCCACGAGGCGCTTGTCGCCGGAGGCGGAGTCCTCACGCACGACGACGACGGCCTGGCGCACCTGGGGGTGGCGCTCCAGGGCGGCTTCAATCTCTCCCAGCTCGATGCGCAGGCCACGCACCTTCACCTGGAAGTCGAGGCGGCCGAGGTACTCGATGTTGCCGTCGGGCAGCCAGCGCGCCTTGTCACCGGTGCGGTAGAGGCGAGCGCCGGGCTCGGAGGCGAAGGCATCCGGGATGAAGCGCTCGGCGGTGAGGTGGGGGCGCGCGAGGTAGCCACGGCCGACCTGGACGCCACCGATGAAGAGCTCTCCGGGCACGCCCGTGGGGACGGGGCGCAGGTGCGCATCCAGGATGCGGATGACGGTGTTGGCGATGGGGCGGCCGATGGGCAACGCGCGCAGGCCGTGGTTGGGCGTGACGTGGAAGGCGGTGACTTCGACGGCCGCTTCGGTGGGGCCGTAGAGGTTGTGAAGCTCGGCGGAGGGCAGGCGCTGGAGGCAGCGCTGGGCCAACTCCGGAGAGAGGGCCTCACCGCTGCACACGACGCGGCGCAGGCTTGCGCACTGCTCCAGGCCCGTCAGCTCCAGGAAGTGCTGGAGCATGGAGGGGACGAAGTGGGCGGTGGTGACGCGCTGCTCGGAGATGAGGCGCGCGAGGTAGTCAGGCTCCTGGTGGCCACCGGGGCGGGCGAGGATGAGACGCGCGCCCACCGTGAGGGGTGAGAAGAACTCCCAGACGGAGACGTCGAAGCTGAAGGGCGTCTTCTGGAGGACGACGTCCTGGGTGCCCAGGGCATAGGCCTGCTGCATCCAGAGGAGACGGTTGCAGACGGCGCGGTGGGCGTTCATGGCGCCCTTGGGGCGGCCGGTGGAGCCGGAGGTGAAGATGACGTAGGCGAGGGTGTCCGGCGTGGAGAGGGAGACGGGCGCATGCGTGGGCAGGGCACGCAGGGCTTCGTCATTGAGAACCAGCGGCACCACGGCGGCGCTCGCGGATTCCGGGAGGCGCGTCAGCAGGGAGGGCTGCGCGAGCAGGACGGCGGGACGCGAGTCCTCCAGCATCCACTCCAGGCGCTCACGCGGGTAGGAGGGGTCGAGGGGAACGTAGGCGCCACCGGCCTTGAGGATGGCGAAGAGGCCGACCACCAGCTCCAGGGAGCGCTCGGCGCACAATCCGACACGGACCTCGGGCCCGACGCCGAGGGTGCGCAGGTGCCAGGCGAGCTGGTTGGAGCGCGCGTCCAGCTCCCGGTAGGAGAGCCACGCGCCCTCGAAGCCAAGGGCGGGCGCGTCCGGCGTGCGCTGGGCTTGAGCCTCGAAGAGGTGGTGGATGCAGGTGTCCGAAGGCAGGGGCGCGCGCGTGTCATTCCATGCCACCAGCACCTGCTGGCACTCGGCCTCGGTGAGCAGGGGCAGCTCGGCGATGCGCTGCTCGGGTCGGGCGAGGACGCCCTCCAGCAACACCTGCAGGTGGCCCACGAAGCGCGCGGCGGTGGCGTGCTCGAACAGCTCGGTCGCGTACTCCAGGAAGCCCGCGAGGCCCTGGGCGGATTCGGAGAGCGAGAGGTGGAGATCGAACCGCGACGTGCGGCTCTCCAGTTCCACGGAGTCCAGCCTCAACCCGGGCAGCGCAAGGCCGGGCAGCGGATCCGGCTGGAGCACGAGCATGACCTGGAAGAGCGGGCTGCGGCCCAGGTCGCGCACGGGCCGAAGCTGCTCGACCAGCTTCTCGAAGGGGACGTCCTGGTGGGCGAAGGCGCCCAGCGTGCTCTCACCCACGCGGTGCAGCAGCTCGCGGAAGGAGGGATTGCCCTCCAGGCGCGTGCGCAGCACCAGCGTGTTGACGAAGAAGCCGATGAGGCCCTGCGTTTCAGGGCGGGAGCGGCCGGCGATGGGGGAGCCGACGCTGATGTCCTCCTCGCCGGAGTGTCGGTGGAGGAGGACCTGGAAGGCAGCCAGCATGAGCATGAAGGGCGTGACACCTTCGCGCTGGGCCAGGGCCTTGAGTGCGTCCCAGGTGGCGGCGGACACGCGCACGGGGACGCTGGCGCCGTGGTGCTGGCGGACGGCCGGACGCGGCCTGTCCGTGGGCAGCTCCAGGTGGGCAGGTGCCGCGGCCAGCTGCTGCTTCCACCAGGAGAGCTGTCGCTCCAGCTCCTGGCCCTGGAGCCACTGACGCTGCCAGAGGGCGTAGTCGGCGTACTGGACGGGGAGGGCGGGCAGGGGCGAAGGCAGGCCCTGGCAGAAGGCGGCGTAGAGGGCGGCGACCTCCTGGACGAGCACGCCCATGGACCAGCCGTCGGAGACGATGTGGTGCATGCAGAGCACCAGGACGTGCTCGTCGTCGGAGAGCCGCAGCAGGGTGGTGCGCAGCAGGGGCCCCTGCGTCAGGACGAAGGGGCGCAGGGCCTCTTCGTAGGCGAGGCGCAGCACCTGGGCCTCTCGCTCATTGGAAGGCAGCGAGGCGAGGTCCACCCGCGCGAGCGGGACGGAGGCGTCGGGGTGGATGAGCTGGGTGGCCTGTCCGTGCTCGGAGTGCAGGGTGGTGCGCAGCGATTCGTGACGCCGCACGAGCTCCGCGAAGGTGCGCTCCAGGGCGGAGAGGTCCAGCACGCCGCGCAGTCGCACGGCGGCGGAGATGTTGTAGAGCGGGTTGCCCGGCTCGAGTTCGTCGAGGAACCACAGGCGCTGCTGCGCGAACGACAGCGGCAGGGGCTGCTCGCGCGAGGCGAGAGGCATGGGGCCAGTGGCATCCCGAGGGGCAGCGGCGAGCCGCGATGCCAGCTCGGCCAGCGTGGTTCCACCCAGCAGCACATGCAGCGGGAGCGCCACGCCGAGGCCCGTCTCCACCTCGTACGTCAGCTCCACCGCCCCCAGCGAATCCATGCCGTAGCGGGTGAGCGGCTCATCGCGCTGAACCTCCCGGGGGGAAACATTCAGTCGGCGGGCCAGCCGGATCCGCAGCCATTCCTCCACGGCCTCCGGCGTCGTCGGCCGCGCCTCGGCGCCGGTCGCGTGCGGCGCGCTGGAGGCAGTCGGTTCGCTCACGTCGGCCTGCTGTTCGCGCCAGGAGGCCACCTCCTGCAGCTCACCCGACAGGAAGGCCGCGCGGCTCGCCCGTCGCTGGATCTTGCCGCTGGACGTCTTGGGCAGGCTGCCGGGAGCGATGAGGGTGAGCGCGTGCAGCCGCAGCTCATGCGTCGTGGCCACCTGCTGGCTGATGGCGCGCGCGACCTCCTCCACCGCCACGGACTGCTGGCGCGTGTCCGCCTCGTACACCAGCACCAGCCGCTCTTCTCCCTCCACCTCCACGGAGAAGGCCGCGCCACACCCGGGCCTCACCGCGGCGCTGGCATGCTCCGCGGTCAGCTCGATGTCCTGGGGGTGGTGGTTTCGACCGCGGACGATGATGAGGTCCTTGATGCGGCCGGTGATGAAGAGCTCCGGGCCCTGGAGAAAGCCCTGGTCGCCGGTGCGCAGGAAGGGCCCGTCGCCGTCGGCGGTGCGCGCGTGGAAGTCGCGCGTGGTGTCCTCGGGGCGGCCCCAATAGCCCAGGGCCACGCTCGGGCCCTTCACCCACACCTCACCCACCTCACCGGGCGCGCACGGGACGAACGTCTCCGGCTGCACCACGCGCACGTCCTGGTCCTGGAGCGAGCGCCCGCAGCCCACCAGCGTCTGCCCCTGGGGCCCGGGCTGCGCGGACTCCACCCGGCCCTCGCGCAGCCGCTCGGTGTCCAGCGTCTGCTGCACGGGGAGCGCGCTGCGCTCGCCGCCGGAGACGATGAGGGTGCCTTCGGCCAGGCCGTAGCAGGGATAGAAGGCCTCGCGGCGGAAGCCGCTGGGCGCGAAGGCCTGGGCGAAGCGCTCCAGCGTCTCCGGGCGGATGGGCTCGGCGCCGCAGAAGGCCACGTCCCAGTGACTCAGGTCGAGCGCCGCACGGTCGGCTTCGGTCGTCTTGCGCACGCACAGGTCGAACGCGAAGTTGGGCCCGCCGCTGATGGTGCCGTGGGTGCGGGAGAGCACCTCCAGCCAGCGCAGGGGACGGCGCAGGAAGGTGAGCGGCGACAGGAGGCTGGTGGAGAAGCCTCCGTAAATGGTGCCCAGGATGCCGCCGATGAGCCCCATGTCATGGTACGGCGGCAGCCAGATGACGCCGGCGCTGCCAGGGTGCATGCCGAACGCACCGTGGATGAGCTGGAGGTTGTGCAGCAGGTTGGCGTGCGTGAGCATCACGCCCTTGGGCGTGCCCGTGGAGCCCGACGTGTACTGCAGGAAGGCCAGCGAGTCGGGCCGCAGGGCGGGCCGCTGCCAGGAGTGCGCGGCGTCCGCGGGCAGCTCATCGGTGGCCACCCAGCGCAGGGCCTTCAGCTCCGGAGCGGACTCGAAGAGATACTCCGCCATGGAGAGGATGAAGGAGGTGGTGAGCACCACCGTGGCCTGGCTGTCCTGGATGATGGCGCGCAGCCGGGGCAGGGTGCGCTCCAGGCGGGCGGGATCCGGTGGGTAGGCAGGGACGGCGACGACCCCCGCCGCCAGGCAGCCGAAGAAGCCGCTGACGTACTCAAGCCCCGGCGGGTAGAGCAGGACGGCGCGCTCGCCCGGAGCGGTGGACTGCTGGAGGCTGGCGCCAATGGCCCGCGCCCGTTGCAACAGCCCGGAATAGGCCAGGGTGCTGTCTTCGCCGTCGGTGTCCTCAACGAAGTGGAAGAGGGGCGCATCGGAGCGAACCGCGGCGCGCTCCTCGAGCAGCTCCACCAGCGTGGAGGAGGGAGACACGGGCAGGGCGTTTTTCATGGGGCGCGTCGGGGCGGCAGGCACAAGGGAGCTCGTACAGGCAATCCCGCCTGCTCGATGAGGGCGGGAATCCTAGCAGTCTCAGGCTTGTCCCTGAAAGCAGGCTAATAGAACATTGAGTCAGGAATGACGCGTTGCGTCGTCCCCGGGTCGCTGTGCATGGCTTTCATTTTAATTCAGCTTAATCCAACAAAACTGGGGATGCGACAGGGCTGAAACGGCCCGTGCGCCGGGGGCAGGGAGGGGCTCCCCGCCTACGCCGCCGCGACGAGCCTGCCGTACTCGAGCTTGATGACCCGGTGGGCCAGGTGGAAGAAGCGATCATCGTGGGTGATGACGATGACGCCCTTGCCGCGCGCCGCCAGTTCCGGGAGGAGCTTGCGGTAGAAGATCTCCCGGAACTCGGGGTCCTGATCCGCAGCCCACTCGTCGAACAGGTAGAAGGGCCGGTCCTCCAGCAGCGCCACGAGCATCGCGAGCCGCTTGCGCTGGCCCGTCGAGAGGCTGGTGGTGGAGAAGCGCCCGTCGACGATGCGCAGCTTCTTCTCCAGCGAGAACAGCCGGAGGTACTCCTCCACCTGGGCCGCGACCTCCTGGGAGGGCACCCCGCGCAGATTCTCGAACAGGTGGAAGTCGGAGAAGATGGCGGAGAAGGTGTTGCGATAGGCCTCGCGGTTCTGGTCCGTCACGGCGACGCCGTTCCAGAGCAGCTGTCCGGACTCGGGCGCATAGAGGCCGGTGAACAGCTTGGCCAACGTCGTCTTGCCGCTGCCGTTGCCCCCGACGACGAAGACCAGCTCCCCGGGCCGCAGCTCCAGGTCGAGCGGCCCCACCCGGAATGCGTGTCCGTCCTGCGCCCCGAACGCGTACGTCACGCCGGAGAAGCGCACCTCGTGGCGCTCGCTGAGCACGGGTTCGAGCTGTGCGCTGCTGGAGCCGTCGTCGTTCAGCGCCTCGGTGAGTGAGACATCGAGCTGTGAGAGCTTGTCGAGCGCGATCCCTGCCTGGGCCCAGCGCCCGACGTTCTCCACCAGGGAGCGGAAGGACCCCCACATGTACATCAACGCCATCACGTAGCCGCGCGTGGCGGCGGTGTCGTGCGAGGTCAGCGTGGCCATGCCGAACAGCGCCAGGCCGAGCACGAGCCACGTGAAGAAGTGCATGAAGTTGCCGAGCACCGCGCCGCCATCCGAGGCCCGCACGCTCGTGCGTCGCACGCCCTCCACGGCGGGTGTGAAGTCGTGCTCGAAGAACTCCCCCCGGCGGCGCCCATGCAGCTTGAGCTCCTTGACGCCCTCCAGGACGTGCTGCTGCTGGCGGTACAGGTCGTCCTGCGCGTCGCGCTCCCCGCGCCAGAGCGGGTGCAGCTTCCGGGCGGCCACGGCGTAGATGGCGACGAGCAGGGCCATCGCGGGCAGCACGAGCAGCAGCCCCTTCACGGAGAGCCACGCCATGTACGTCAGACAGCCGAGCACGATGGTGGAGCTGATCACGATGGAGGGCAGCGCGGACGCCGTGCCGACCACCGTCTGCAGGTCCTGCGTGAGCGCGGCGAGCACGGGGCCATGGCCCAGGGACTCCAGGCGGCGCAGGGGCGCGGCGAGGATGCGCCGGCCAATCCGCAGCCGCAGGTCGGCCGCGAGCGCGCGCGACAGCCTGGCGAGCAGCAGCTCCGGAAGGAGGTTGCTCACCATCACGCCCAGGCTCAGGGCCAGGTACGCGGCGATCATCATCGTCGTGATGGACGCCCCATCCCCCAGCGCCTCGCTGATCAACGCGAGCAGGGCGCTGTTGCACAGGCCCGCGACGCTCCCGACGACGGCGATCGCGATGACCGAGGCACTCGACCTGCGGAGCAACAACATGAAGAGGGAGAGCATGGTGGGGGTCCGTTGCCTCGGGCCACCGGGGCAGCCCGACGAGACGGTGCGGGCGAGCTTGCCAGAATCCGCGGGCCCGTAGCGAGCGGCCGTCTAGGACGCCGCCCGTTGGAGGGGGACAGGCCCTGAGCGGGAGCGGTCCGCGAGCAGCTCCTCCAGGGCATCACAGGCGGCTCCGGACGCGTCCGGCCCCGCCATCCGCCGGGCCTGCGCCGCACAGGCCTTGCGCACCCGGGGATGGGTCAGGAGCTTCTGGAGCCTGGGCGCCACCGTGTCGGCGCGGTAGTCCTCGTCATGCACTGCGTCCGCGACGCCCAGCTTGATCAACCGCACGGCGTTGATGGGCTGGTCGAAGAAGCGCAGCGTCACGAGGAACTGGGGCAGTCCCGCCTGGAGCGCGCGCGCGGCGGTGCCGATGCCGCCATGGTGCACGAGCGCGGCGCAGCGGGGCAGCAACTGGTGCATGGGCACGTAGGAGAACGTCGCGATGGAGTCGGGCAGGACGGAGGGCACCTGCGCGCGGGACTCGGACAGGAGGATGCCCCGGCGTCCGAGTCGCCGGCAGATCTCGATGCTGGTCGAGAAGTACGCCTCCGCGCCTCCACTGCGGAACGTCCCGGCCGCGAACACCACGGGCGGCTCCCCCGCGGCCAGGAAGGACTCCACGTCGGGAGGCAGCGGATCGTCCACGCGCGTCTCGTGCAGGACGAAGCCGGGCAATCGCATTCGCGGCGACCAGTGCGCCATGCGCGGGTAGAACCAGTCCGGCCAGAGCCCGAGCGACAGTTGGGGGGACTCGAACCAGCTGCTCTGGATGTGCTGGACCGGGCCCAGTCCTATCTCCGCGCGGAAGGTGTTGATGAAGGCATAGAGCTGATCGAAGTGCTCATCGATCCTCGGCGCGCACAGCTTGTCGTAGATCCACCGGGAGGGCGGCGGCCGGTTGAGCAGGAGAGGGACCCCGACCCACAGTCGGGTCGACTCGGGCGGGCTGATGTACACCGTCGCCAGGGGAATCCCGAGCCGCTCCTGGGCCAGCCGCCCGGCCAGCGTCCACGAGCGCGCCACGACGACCGAGTCGCGCGGGTCGGCCCGCTCCGCCAACGCCGCGTAGGTCGCGCGCAGCTCGGGGAAGTGCCAGCGGTGGAGCCGCTCCGCGTGCGAGATGGATTGCGGGGGGGCCTTCGGTCTCCCGAGGTCGCGGTTGGCCTCCTGCTCCTCCATGTATTTGGAGACGGTCGCGTACGGTACGAAGTCGAAGCCGAGTCGCTCCGCGCAGGCGCGATGAAACTCGTTCGAGATCAAAGTCACTTCATGGCCACGTTGCTGGAGCTCGCATCCGAGCCCGAGGAAGGGGTTGATGTCGCCCCAGCTCCCACGCGACGTGAGGAAGAAACGTCCCATGGGGTACCCTCATGCCAACTTGCATTTGGAGAGTCAATGCGCGCTCCGTTGGAAGATCCGCTCGATTTGATCCTCGAACGAGATCCCGCGGGCATGTTCACCGCGATGGACGCGACCACCCGCGAACGCTACCGGCACGCCTGTCAGGAGTTGGCGGTCCGGTCGCGCAGGGCGCCCCACGAGGTCGCGCACGAAGCGCTCCAGCTCGCGCTGGAACACGACGCCCATGACGAGCGCGGGCGGCACGTGGGCGCCTGGCTCGTCGCGGAGGGACGGCCTTCATTGGAGGCGCGTCTGGGATGTCGCATCCCGTGGGCGGAGCGCGCCTCGCGGCTCGTGCGGCGGCATGCGACGCAAGCGTATGGGGGCTCCCTCTTCATGCTCCTGGGGCTCGCGCTCCTCGGGGTGGAGCGGTTGCTCAGGGCGCGAGGGATTCCCGTGCCGCATCGCGTGTTGCTGGAGGTCACCCTGGTGCCGTTGCTCCTGGAGTTCCTCCAGGAATGTCTCAACGGGGTGTTGTCGCGTCTGGTGGCTCCGGTCGCGCCGCTGCCGAGGTTGGAGCCACGGCGGGTGTTCTCTCCGGACACGCGGACCCTGCTCGTCACGCCGCTGCTGGTGACGAGCGCCGAGGACATCCAGACCCAGCTGCGCATGCTGGAGATCAACTACCTGGGCAACGTGGAGCCCGAGTTGTTCTTCGCGTTGCTGACGGACTTCAAGGACGCGCCCGAGCCGGAGCTCCCGGGCGAGCAGGACCTGCTCGAAAGGCTGGAGCGGGGCATCCAGGAACTCAACGCGCGGCACGGCCACCGTGAGCAGCCGCGCTTCTTCGTCCTCCACCGGGACCGCCGGTGGAACCCGGTCGCGGCGCGGTGGATGGGCTGGGAGCGCAAGCGGGGCAAGCTGGACGAGCTCAATCGCTGGCTGTTGGGGGCCAGGGACACGAGCTTCCGGGGCCCGATGCCCGGGCTTGAGGGCACGGTGCGCTATGTCATCACGCTCGACGCGGACGCCCACCTGCTGCCCGGCGACGCGGCCCGGCTGGTGGCGACGCTCCACCACCCCTTGAACCGGGCGCGGTTCGACGCGACCGGCAGGCGGGTGGTGGCTGGCTATTCGCTGCTCCAGCCAGGGCTGGACCTGGAGCCGACGCGGGCCCACTGGTTGGCGACGGGAGGGTGGCCGCTGTCCATCATCCGGGAGAAGAAGCGGGCCCAGCGCGAGGCGCCATGGGTTCTGCAACAGCGGCTCTTCGGGAACGGAGACTTCCTGGGCAAGGGCATCTACGACGTGGCTGCCTTCACGCGCTGCCTGGAGGGACGCATCCCCGAGAACGCCGTCCTGGGTCACGACAAGATCGAGGGGATGTTCGCGCGCGTCGCGTTCGTTCACGACATCCAGTTGTTCGAGAGCCATCCGACGGACTTCTCGGTCTCCGCGCGCATCTGGCACCGCTGGGTGCGAGGGGACTGGCAGTTGCTGCCGTGGCTCCTGCCGTGGGTTCCGACCCAGGACGGCCGCCGCGCTCCGAACACCCTGGCCCTCTTCGAGCGCTGGAGGTTGCTGTCCGCGCTCCTGGAAAGCCTGCGCTATCCCTCCACGCTTTGTGTGCTCGCGTGTGGTTGGCTTTGGCTTCCGAGCCGGAGCGCCCCGGTGTGGACGCTCGCGGTGACGCTGTGGTGCAGCCGCCATGCATTGCTTGGTGGGCTGGGACACCTGTTGCATGGCGCGTGGCGTTCGGGGTCGCTTGTGTCTGGACTTCGCTCGGTGTTGCTCCTGGTTCCGCGACTGCTTGTCGGTGCCCTGGCCCAGATGGGCTGCGTCTTCCTGTTCTCCGGTGTCGCGCTCGACGCCATCTTCCGCGTCCTGTACCGGCTCGCGTTCAATCGCAGCCGGATGTTGGATTGGACGACGTACGCCCAGTCCAGCCGGGAGAGCCGCAGCCTTCGCACCCTGCTCACGCTCCCGGAGGTCTGGGGCGCGTTGGTGCTGTCGCTTGGGATTGGGGGGCTGCTCGCCGTGTTCAACCCGTGGGCGCTGCCCTGGGCGGCACCGGTGCTGCTCGCGTGGCTCCCGATGCCGCTGGGGTTCGTTCGCCAGGAGCGGCCTTCCTCCGAGGTGTCGGTGCAGGTGGAGCAGATTCGAGCCACGGCGCGGAGCTGCTGGGACTTGTACGCGCAACGGGCACCGGAGGGGCTGCCGGACGGTGAGCCCAGGGCCGGCGAGCTGTCTCCGACGGACCTGGCGCTGGGGTTGGTGGCGCCGCTGGGGGCGTACCACCTGGGCTACGTCGGGTTGGATGAGATGGTGTCCCGGGTGGGCAGGAGCCTGGAGGTCATCGAGGGGCTGGAGCGCCATCGCGGGCACCTGCTGGCGAGCCAGACGGGGCGGGGTGGCAGGCGGATCAGCACGACGGAGAGCGGCGTGCTGGCCGCAGCGCTGCTGGTGGTGGAGAGCGGGCTGCACGCCGCGAGCGAAGTGGCTACGGGGGAAGGGCACCTGGTGGTTCTGGAAGCGCGTGCCCAGGCGCTGCGAGAGGCAATGGACTTCGGGTGGTTGTACGACAGCGAGGCGGAGCTGTTGCACACCGGCTACGACGTGGAGGCGCGGGCCCTGGAGCAGGGGCACCACGGGCTGCTCACGTCAGGAGCAATGCTGGCCGGATTCGTGGCGCTCGCGAGCAGGCAGGTTCCACTGGCGCACTGGTCGGCGCTGACGAAGTCGGATCAGGAGTTGAGGCAGGCGGGCGCCAGGGAGCTGGGCTGTGAGGAATTGGCCGAACACCTGCTGCCGACACTGTTCGTGTGGTTCCCGCCAGCCACGCTGTTGGCACAGGCGGCGCAATCGGCACTGGAGGCGGGGAGGGGGCGCCCGCCGGACGCGAAGCAGGAGGGCGCAGTCGAGCCACCGCACTCGGTGCTGGCGCTGCGCTTCCAGCCAGAGCGGGTGGTGGAGGAACTCCAGCGGGTGGCGCGAACCGGACAGGTGGAGCCGCGCGAGCAGGCCATGGCGCTCGTGTCGGCAGCCAATCTGACGTGCGACGACATCCTGGTGAGGCACTTCCATCAGCACTGGCAGACGGCGTGGATCGAAGCGCTGGTGTATGAAACGAAGGACCCGCGGTAGGGGGCTGGGTGGAGTGCGATGCCGCTGCACAGGTCCCGGCCCCTTCCGACCGTCTGGGGGAGGAGCGACCCGACGGTGCCCTTCTGGACTTGAAGGAGGCAAGGCGGGACAGTAGAGGGATGGCCTGCTTGCACGAGTGGCGGAACTGGCAGACGCAGCGGACTTAAAATCCGCTGACCCGCAAGGGTCGTCCGGGTTCGATCCCCGGCTCGTGCACTTCTAACCGGCCGGAGGCGGGGCCTGCTCCGGCGGGCTACTCCCACTGTCCAGGTTGATCCCCTGCTCGTGCTCTGCGAGGGCAATCCCAAATGCTTCAGTGCAGCGCGCTAGCCGCTCCACGCGCTGGGCGCCGGGGCTGGTTTCAAGCCTCTGCGTCGGAAAGGGCATCTTCCAGGAGAAGCACTCCTGTCACCCGCTTCGAGGAGGCCAGCGCCACCTCCAAGGCCGTGGCTCCTCCGGCTCCCTCACAGGCCATGAGCACGACGGGGGCTTCCCCGGCCTCCAGGCGCCAGAGGCCCTCCGGCAGTGCGCCCTCGGTCGTGGAGGTCTTGTAGAAGAAGTGCAACGTCCCCGCGTGCTCCCTCATCCATCGAAGCCCCACGGTGGTACCGACGGGAACCAGGACCGTCTCAATCCGTCCCCAGGCCGGCGCGGCAAGGCGCGTCGGCGCCTCCGCTGTCTGTCCAAGGTCGCCTAGAAGGAATCCCTGCTCCCTCACGGCTTCAATGTCACCCGTGGAAGAGGCTGCCAGCGTTCGTGCCAGTGTGCGCAGCGTGCCCTGGAACCGAGCAATCCAGGGATGGGCAATCAGCGCCTGGGAATAACCGTCGATGCGCAGGCGCCGTTCCAGTGCTTGGCCCCAAGCATCTGCGGCCTCGGAGGAGGTGAGGAGCAAATCCCACGCTTCCATGTCCCCCTCCTCGTCCTGGCCCGAAACCATGGCGTCCAGTGTTGCCGCATCCAGAGAGGACTTCATGACTTCCTCCAGGCCAGTTCGTGCTTCGGAATGCTGTCAATGCGCTTTGTCAGCTGGGGCATGGCCCCCTCATCCAGCTTGAACACGGTCAAGGTCGTCCTGGCTACGGAGTGCTTCAGGAGGATCCACTCGAACAGCGCCTCCTCCTCCTTCCCTGCTGGCGGTACGCTTGCCGCTTCGATGAGTCGATCAATCAACGCCGCGACCCCTTCACGCCGCAGTTGCTGGATCGTTCGTAGGGGCCTTGGGGTTCCTTCCGGTAAAGCCCGGGCAAGCTCCGCGTCGCTTTGGCGGTAGGGGGGAACGTCAGCACAAGGCCGGAAGAGCCACTCCCGCACGAGCTGCTGCGCCATATCCCTTGCCGGCGCCTCCTGAATGAGCTGCTGGTGGATGCATTGGAATCGGAAGAGCGCATCGTGAGCAAAAAGGCTCCGGGACTTCTTCGATAAGTTCTCCGCTCCCACCGGGGGCACAGGCGGATCGAACCACCCGGCCCGCAGGCCATCCGTCGCACGCAGCCACCAGAGGACCAGCGATGCACAGGTGCGGTCGCGCAGCTGCCGGAGCGTGGCAATGAGGCGCTCCCGCATTCGTCGCTGCTCGAGTTCGTCCTCGACGGAAGGTTCCTCGGCAGCGCCTTCAGAAAGGGCTGGTGGATTCTCGGGAAGCTGCTGTCCCCTTCTGCGCAGCGCCTCCATCTCCGCCATCTTGCGCCGGAAGCCCAACACCCCAGCGCGCTGCGCCAGCCAAAACCTCGGGCGGGTGAACAGCCTCCAATTCGCCGGGAGCCGCGCCCAGTCGAACTCCCGCTCGATGAAGGCGTCCAGGATCCAGTCCACGGCTTCCTCCACCGTCGAAAAGCCGAAGGAGTCCAAGAGGGTTTCAATGCCATACGGCTCGGCCACCAGCTCAAGCGAGTGCCGGAGCATCTCTGCGAGCACGGGGCGGTGAGCCATGACGAGCCGGGCCCGTCCTTCCTTGGACAAGTCGTCAATCTCCGGGTAGCGCGGCTGCATCTTCACTCTCCCCACCAGCGGAAGGCTCCCAGGTGCACCGGCTGGCACAGCTCATCAATCAATTCTGTGCCGGACAGGTTCGCCATCGCAGGTGAGTTCGCATGGGCTTCGAATCGGGCCAGGGCCGGAGACCTGCCCAGGACGTGCTCGGCTTGAATCCGGCGCATCTCATCAATGGCCGCGAGCACCTCCCTCCGAGGGGTGGAGGCCGGCAGCGCCGGCAGTTCGCGCAGCAGCAGGGCGACGTGCTCGATGGACTCGGCGAGGATCTCGGGACCATGGCCCGTGCGGCGGCTGCGCCACCCATACTGTTCGCACACCAGCGCCTTGACCACGTCGTGCACAGGCCAGGCCAAGTCGAGCACCGCGACCGCACCGCTGGCGAGAAAGCCCTGCACGAGTCCCGGGAGCCTGTCCCCGTGGTCGCGGACGACGCGCTCAATGTCGGTACCCCCCGAGGTGCAGGCCCAGAGTTCCACCAGCCGGCAATGTGGCAGGAACAGGCCGAGCGTGTTCCGATCCATCAGCGCATGTCCAGGGCCCAACCGGAGGCCCCCTGTGGTGTCGGTGATGGACTCCGGTGTTCCAACACCATAGAGGCGCAGCGTTCGGATTCGCGAGGCATGTGACGCCAGCAACTCCACCACGTCGCCTTGTTGCCCATGGACCTTCCCGGCCTCAAGGACCAGCTCGGGTGGGTACACGCCATGGAGCGTTTGCTGGGCGGCCTCGCCAAAGCAGGTTGTCCCCTGTCTGGATTCAGGGGACACGACGCAGGCCGTGAAGGGCTCTACCTCCTTGAGGAGCGAGCTCCCCAACATTCCGAACCTCAGCGCCGGCAGATGGGAGAGCCGCAGCACCTTCTCCGCCAGCAGCGCACCATCTTCCAAACGCAAGCCCAGCAGTGGCAGTGCACGCATGGCCCCGGGTGCCAATACCCACCAACGGAGGCTCCGCTTCTTCTGTGCCTCCTGCAGAAGGGACGTGAGCGCGGGGGAGAGCGCTGCTTCCAGGCGGCTCCAGGCCTCGCGCCGTGGCGAGGAACTGCCTCTCTGGGGCGACACGTCTTCCCTGGCGGGCCGAAGCAACTGGACCAAGGCGTCCTGCACGGCGGTCGAGGAGAGTCGGACGGTGCGCCCCGTCGGACCCGCTCCTGAGTTCCACCAGGCAATGATGAACAGCTCACCCTGCTGGCCGAGGACCAGTCCGAGCAGTCCATAGCCCTCCGCCAGACTGCCCAGCCACTCCTCGTTGTCTTCCAGCTTCAATGCCGGGTTCATCATTTGAGCCAGACTGACGCGGTCATCCCCACTGGCTTCCTTGCGCATTCGCGCGTCCATATCGAGGGCCTCTCTCCACAGATGCCGCGCCTCGTGCTCCAGCATGTTCAACGTGCGGACCGCCTCGAAGGCCGCAGTTCGGGCCGGCTTCACATGCTCAGGCCAGACGCCGCAGAGCAGCTCCAGGCTCCAGGCCGACAGGCCCCTGAAATCCTTCAGCCCCGGGCTCATGGCCCTGGCCGGGAGTGCATACGGGTCCATGTGGTAGGGATTGTCGTCGCCAGGGGATGTCTTGAGGAGTGCCGTATCCGCTACCGCAGCGCTCAGCGATTGCCGATTGCGGATGAACTCCTGCAGCTTCCGGAAGCGTGAACCCAGGAGGTCTGGCAGCCACGTGGACACCCAGGCCAGTCGCCCAAGAAAGGTGAGGCGCAGGTCGCAGGCGTACTGAAGGCAGGCGAGCTGATGCGCGCCACCCTCCGGCTCGTTACGAATGTGATTGGAAAGATAGGATTTCATCAAGGACCGGTAGGCGGCTCCCTGCGTCCCTGTGGTGCGCACCAGATTCCGGCGCTCGTCGCTGGGATACCCCCAGAGGCCCGACTCCATCTGACTCAGGGCTGCGCTGAGCAATTTGAGGGTGGCGATGGAGCTGAAGCCGGGGCGTTGGGCTTCGCGTCCGACTGCGTGGACGGTCGCCTCCTGCAGCTCCCTGGGGGTGGACAGGTGCTGTGCGCGCTGGGCGTTCCCGTCATCAGGCTCAAAGCGATCGAGTGCGCCGCGCAGCCGCTGCCACGCGGGAAACATCCACTGCGGGTGTCGGACCTGCTCCGCGAGTACTCGCACGCGCTGGAGCGCCCGCTCGCGCTGTGGCGCCAGGCCCGCCTCGGCCCGAGGCAGCAGTTCCACAGCGATGGTCGCCACACGCAGCGCCTCATAAGAACCGGGCTGGAGCTGTTCGAGAGCCGGCGAGATGAGCTCCCAGGCCTGCTGGACGCACCGCAGCGGCTCATCTGCGTCATAGGCATGAAGCAGTAGGTGCATCCGGGCCCGCGCGGCCAGAATGTCCGCAGCAACCAGTTCTCCCGCCGGAGGAAGGCGCTCCAGGAACTGCTGGGCCCGAGCCACCGCCGTCCGTTGGGGCAGGAGGGGCAACCACTGCTCGAAGATGGCGACCTCGAGCCACAGGTGCGCGGCCTCCACCGACAGCCGGACGCGATCCGATTCAGCCAGTTCCGGCGTGGCAAGCGCCTCATGGATCCAGGCCAGCGCCACCAGCAGGTTGTCCTGGTGCGATCCAATGAGGCGATCTCTCAGCAAGCGGGCCATCTGGAGCGCCTGCTCGACGGACGGACTCTCGCCTGGCTTGAGCATGGCGTACGCCGTTAGCCAGGATTCCTGCTGCTCGCGGAAGTCCTCTGGCTCGGCTGTCTCTGTCGCCTCGACCTCCAGGCACTGCGCGACCACCTGCTCCTCCTCCTTCGTCAGAAGCCGCTCGGGTACCTCCACCCAGGGTTCCCTCGGTCCACGCTCTGGTGCCCCGACGAAGCGGAGGGCCGCCCAGGAGACCGGGCAGGAGAAGGCGGCCCGCACCTTCTCCACGTCCTGGGAGCGGGACGCAGGCCCCAGCATCCTGGCGGCGGAGTCCAGGGTGGCAGGTGCCAGTTCCACGCCCAGCTTCGCGGCGAAGGTCGCCACCGCTTGGCCTGGGGGGGCGCAGCGCAACTGTTCAAGCAGCAGGTCCAGCCCCTCCTCCTGCCACCAACGCTGAGCTTCCAGCAATGCCACGGAGGGATTGGTTCCTTCGGAGAGCCGCTGCCGGTAGCGTCTGACAATGGAGGCTGTAACCAGGTCCGGGACCGACCACAGCGTTCCAATGACGGTGCGCACCCCGCGACTCAGGAGCAGGAAGTCCAGGCCGAATCCCTCGTCCACGGGCGGGGTGAAGGGGTCTATCGCCCGATTGGTTCCCGTCTGGCAGGCCCAGATCTCCATTCGCTCAAGACCGGCAAGCTTTCCCATCAAGTGAGACGCCGACAGTTGCTGCTTGTCATGGAGTTCCAGAACGGGTTCGTCCCCAGGCTCGTGCAGTCCATGCGTGTAGATGCAGACGGTCGCCACCTCGGCAGCCATGTGCGTCAGGGCCTCAGGCGTCGCGTCTTTTCCCTCCAGCCGCCGCTCGCCGTCCATATGCAGGGGCAGGGCAATGGAGTGGAAGGTTGTGTTCAGTGGGTTGACGACGAGGTTACCCGACCGGGGCTTCATCGCGGCCGGCCAGGACCGCAGGGGGAGGAGACTGGGCAACCAGATGAGGGACTCGAAGCGGTCCATCAACCTGTGTCCCTGGGGGCCCAGGGCGGCGAGCGGCAGGGCCGCGGCGGCATGCGAGGGCAGCAGAACCGCGCGTGCGTACCGCCTCGTGGGGAGCGCGGCCGTCAGGTCCACGGATGCGAGCAGTCCGGTCAGCTCGGTATAGTCGAGCTCCTTCTTGTCCTGGGCCACCTCCCTCAGCAGGTCGCGCAGCCTTGAGGGAATGGCGATGCTGGTGCTGCGCGCCACGACCTGTTCCCCTTCAATCCAAGTGGATACCACGAGCAATTCCTGATGAAGGCTCAAGCGCATCAGCACCTGCTCCGGGTGCTCCCGCAGCAGGGCTTCCAGCTTCTCGCGTGACAGGTCCTCCTCCAAAGGGTGGGAGCGGGCGCCATAGGTCGCGTCATGGCGGCGGAGCGCGGATTTCAACTTGATGCAGCGCGTCCTCTCCTTCGCCAGGTTGCCTTCAAGATGGTGCAGGGGAACCGGCGCATTCACGGCCGCACGGAGGGTTTCGACGTAGAACGCCTTGTCCGGCATCCCCCGGACACCTTCCTCGTCATCCGGCGCCACGCGGTAGGCTTCCAGTATCTCCCGTAAGCGCTCGCGCTGGCTCTCGGGTGCCAGTGTCTCCATGGAGCGGAGCATGGAATCCAGGACAGAGGCCCGGCCGCTATGGTGCTCCATCTTTGATTGCAGCGCTCGCGTCACCGGCTCCCGAGGTCTCCACAGGAAGACGCTGAAGTCCTCGGCGAAGCGCATTCCACTGGTGTTCTCCAACTGGAGGAAGGCCCCCACGGCATCCGCTTTGTCCTCCACTAGGATGCGGGCCGCGAGTGATGCCGCCAACTGGAAGTCCATGGCGGCCGTGTCCGCCGCGAAGTCAGCGATGGTCTGAGCACGCAAGTGGATGGAGTTGTCGATCCACTCCTTGAGGACGGCCAGCGCGTCGTCCACGGCCCCCGTGCGGCGCAAGAGCTGGATGTAGACGATGCGTAGTCGGTCATCGGCCAGCCGGGTCGAACGCACCTTGGAGAGGAACTTCCTCACGCGCTCATTGCAGTCTGGTGCCTCGCCTGCCAGCTCGATCTCGGCCAGCACCAAGAGTGCTTGGTCCTCGCGGCCCAGCTCAGGTTCCTTCAAGGCCTCTTTCGCGTACTGCTCGGCCTTCGTCAGGTCTTTCTTGCGGCCCCGGCGTACGAGAATCCCCGCTGCGGAGATGCGCGCGCGTGCCAGGACATGCCGCATTGATCCATACCCATCCCGCTGCGCACGATGAGCCGCGCCGATGGCCCAATCGTACTGCTGGAGCGCCTGGGCTTCTGCTTCTCGCTCAAGCAGGAGGTTCCCGTAGTTGAGGTGCGCCTCCGCCACCAGCCGGAAGCCCAATCTTCCACACTTCTCCGATAGAGGGATGACGCTGCGGTAGAGCTGCTCGACTTCTTGGAGGAGCTCCTCTCTCTTTGGTTCCGTCACCAGACCGGCCAGCATCCGCAGGCATACGGCCAGGGAGTTCTCGCTCTGGGCACGCCGCATGGGAACCCGCTGACGGACAGGTGCGCGCAGGGCTTGTCGCAACAGTTCCATGGCGGAGATGCAGGCCTGCTGGTCCGCCAGCAACTGCCCCTTGAACAGCCCGTGCCTCGGGTTCGGGATGAGCGAGTGGGCCAGGTCATGCCGGGCCGAGGATGCTGCAGCGCTGTCATCGTCATCCGAGAAGAGCGTCACGGCCTGCTGGCGCAGGGCGAGCGCTTCATCGAGCCGAGCTTGGTGTTCCAGTTCCTGCGCTTCACGCAGCAACTCGTTGGCTTCTCTGCCTGCGGGCGTGGACTTCATCTCCGCCTGATAGGACAAGTCCAGTTCAACCAGCCTCATCTCCAAGTGCGTCAGGTTTCCCATATCCGTCCTCCTGCCCCTGATAGCCGGTGGCGCACAGCGGTTTCCCCGGACCTGGTTCAAGCAGATTCGCGGCGCACCGGAAGCATGCGGCCAAGCAGTGTCCGGTTGGAATTTTCCCGGGCGCCCCTCTACCTTGGGCCGTGACACGCCTCGGCTCAGAACGTCATACCGGCGGGAAGCCAATACCCCTCCCTCGAGGGGCGCGTTCATGTGCTTCCAATGTGCCCCTCAAGCGCGGTCAGACACTGTGCGCGGAGAGCGTCTCTTGATCGCTTTCTTTCATTCTCCGGAAGCCAGGAACGAAAGGCCAATTGTCAAGCCGACTTCGCCCCGATTCGGAAATGTCGGATGTAGGGGCCCGGCCCAAGCCCTCAATAGGGGCCGTTGACGGGGAGTGGGAGCAGTCCCCGCGCTTCCTGGCTACGCTCACGTCCATGGGTGAGCGACCACGGACGTGTGCGGCCTGCCAGCGTGTCCTGGCGGCCCACGAGGTGTACTTCCGCTTCAGCCTCGTGCTTGAAGGGGAGCAGGACGTGCTCGACGCTCCGGATGAGGCGGACGGCGGGCACGGGGACGCGCTCGCCGAACTCGTCCAACGGCTGGAGGCGGGGCCCGAGGATGCAGACGAGCTGGAGGCCCAGGTGCACTGGGAGCGCTCCGGGGTCGCGTGCTCAGAATGTCGCGCCGTGGCGGTGCGGATGCTCACGCCCGCCTCGGAGAACGCCGGGCCGCACTGACGCCTACGGCTTCATCACCCCGACGCTCTTCAAGAACTCCACCATGTCACGCGCCTTGGAGTTGTCCTGGGCTTCCAACGCAAGCAATTGCTGGCCCAGCTTCGGCGTATAGGCATCCACGAGCGCGCGGCGCAGGGCTTCCTGGTCGAAGCCCCAGTTCTCCAGGGCCTTCGGCAGCAGCTTCGCGGCCCTCGGGTCCTTCAGCCGCACCAACGCCGCGGTGGCCGCCGCCTGGCTTTCAGGGCAGCGCTGCCCGATCTGATACGCGGTCTCCGCCGCCTGCTTCGTCCCCAGGTAGCCCAGCAGCGCGACCGGGTTCTCACCGACGCCGCCGCGGCAGAACACCAGCCGATCAATCGCCGCCCTGGCATCGGGATTGCCCTGGCGCACGGCCGCCTCCAGCTCATTGCGGCCCGCGGAGCCCCTGTCCTCGCGCCACGTCACCTTCACCGGCACGGTGTGGCCGGCGTTCACCAGCTCCGCCGCCGTGTGGTTGCGCCGGAACTCCGCGACGTGCGCCAGGTCGCGCGCCGCCCGTTGCCCCGCCTCCATTCTCAGGCTCCAGTCCTTGCGCAGATGTGTGGCCAGGGGCACCACCAGTGACTCCAGGTACGTTCCTCGCGCGACCAGCGCGTCATAGGCCGCCAACGCACACGCAGGGCTCAGGTGTACCTGCTCGCCGTTCGCGCGCCTCGCGGTCACCTGGAACGTGTTGTTGGAAGACGACCAGCCGTCAGCCGTGGCCATCCCCGTGGCCAGCTCATCCACCAGCTTGGGCTCCAACTCGGCGGGCTCCAGACACTGCAACGGGGCTCCCACTTCCTCGGCCAGCTCCTTCAGGTGATTCTGCTCGATGCGCATCTGGTCGAGTGTGGGAGCCGAGCGCCGCTCCGCCGTGCGGACGAAGCACGTCGCGAGCGCGCTCGCCCACAGCCGCAGCTCCGGATCCGACTCCTTCCTCATCGCCGCGAGGGCCTGGGGCTGGGCCTCGGGCACCTTGGCGGAGGCCATCAGGGCCAGGGCCCGGTCGAACGGATCCTCCGACGTCTGCGCCCGTCTGCGCAGGGACTCGTCCTTCATCAGCATGCGCCCCGCGAAGTCCGCGGCCAGGCCGGGAAGCCTGGGCCCGTTGGAGCGCATCACCGGCCTGGAACGATACAAGGCACCCTCGTTACAGGAGACGGTCGGGCCCATGGCGGACATCACCTGCTCCCGTCCGCCCACGCGGGCCAGCTTCGTCAGCACTTCGTAGGCGGCGACGCCTCCCTGGAGCAGCTTGGACTCCGCGTCCGCACGCACCGCCGGAGGGGATGCCTCCAGCGCGTAGGCGGCCTTCCACAACGCGTCCTCCGGAGCGGGCGTCGGCGTTCCGGCGAGTGCGAGTGCCGTGAAGAGGGCGGGCAGGGACGACATGGTTCACCTTGGGATTGGAGTCAGGGTGAACCAGTTTCGCCTGGATTGAGGAGTCCGCCTACCCCGGGGCGCCGGTGCCTGCCCCGACGCGCCCGGTTGGAACCCTGCGTCAGTTGATTCGCAGCGCGAACTTGCCCAGGTGGTGCTTGAGCACCTCCTCCTGGGCCTTCGCGGCCTCCTTCAGCGGGTAGAGGCGGCTGACCTCCAGATGGAAGGGCTCCTGTTCGACCAGCGCGTTGAGCCGGGGCAGGGTCTTCGGACCCGGGATGCCGTCGTACGCGAGGAGCTCGACGCCTTCGGGCGCGCGGGGGGCGGGCTCCACGCCGTTCGGGTACGCGATGCGCCCTCCCTTGCGCAGGTGCTGGAGGACCGCCTGGGCGGCGTCTCCATTCGCCAGCACCAACGCCGCATCCGGGCCGTCCGGCGCGAAGGCGCGGCAGGCCGCGGCCACGTCCCCCTTGCGGCCTTCGACGACCGCGTCCGCCCCGCAGCGGCGGGCCAGCTCCACGCCGTCGTCACCCGACGCGACCGCCAGCACCTTGGCGCCCATCCTCCGGGCGAGCTGCACCGCGATGTGTCCCACGCCACCACTGGCCCCGAAGATGACCAGCCGTTGCCCCTGCTTGAGCTGGAGCTTGTCCTCGAGTCCGATCAGCGCGGTGCAGCCGTCCGCCGCGAGCGCCGCCGCCTGCTCCACCTTCAGCCCCCGGGGAATGGGCGCGGCCTGGTGCTCCTTCACGGCGACGTACTGCGCGTAGAAGCTCCCCTTGGCGCTCATGAACGCCACGCCGTAGACACGGTCGCCTGGCTTGAAGCCACGCACGGCGCTGCCCACGGCGACCACCTCGCCCGCGCCGTCCGTGCCCTGCACGTAGGGAAAGCGCGGAGGGCCTTCGAGCAGCTCGACCATTTCGCCCTGCCGCTCCAGCGCATCCCAGGTGCCCACCCCCGCGGCTTCGGCGCGGATGATGATTTCGTCGTCGCCGCACTGGGGCACGGGCACGGTCTTGATGCCGAGGACCTCCGGTCCTCCGAAGCGGTCGAACGCCGCGGCCTGCATGGTTTCGGGAAGCGTCTGGGCCATGGGGTGATTCCCTTTCAAGGCGAAGCTGGTTCGCCGCGAAGGGTGCGCACTCACCGTACGGGAGGCACCAGCCGCCATCCAGGAACCGTGGGGCACGGCCGGCCGTACGCATGGCCTTCCAAGGGTGAAACCAGGCCTCCGTTCGGCTCCCCGCCTGCCCATCCGCGGGCAGGGGGAATGACAGACACGCTTCAGGCCAGCAGTTGCATGAGGTCCGCGCGCGTGAGCGCGGCGCCGCCTTCCGCGGCCCCCCCGAGCGCGGCTTCGAAGAGGGCCCGCTTCTTGTCCTGGAGCAGGAGGATCTTCTCCTCCACCGTGCCCTGGGACACCATCCGGTACACCATCACCGGCCGCTGCTGGCCAATGCGGTGCGCCCGGTCCGCGGCCTGGGCCTCCACGGACGGGTTCCACCAGGGGTCCACCAGGAACACGTGGTCCGCCGCCGTGAGGTTGAGCCCCGTGGCGCCCGCCTTCAGCGAGATGAGCATGACGGGGGCTCCGTTCTCCGACTGGAAGGACGTGGCCACCGCGCCCCGGTTCGCCGTGCCGCCGTCCAGGCGGATGAACCCGATGTCCGCTTCCCGCAACGCGGGCTCGATGAGGTCCAGCATTGACGTCCACTGCGAGAACACCAGCGCCTTGTGTCCGTCCGCCACCGCGGTGCCCAGGGCCTCCACCAGGGCCTGCACCTTCGAGGACGTCTTCGCCTGCTGCCCCGGCACCAGCGCGGGATGGCAGGCCGCCTGCCGGAGCCGGAGCAGGGCCTCCAGCGCCTTCATCACGCTGCCGCCTTCCTCCAACTGAGACACCACCTCCTCGCGCGTCGCCGCGTGGACCGCGTCGTAGACGGCGCGCTCCTGCTCGGTGAGGGTGACGTGGCGGACGGCTTCGGTGCGCGGCGGCAGTTCAGGCGCCACGTCGCGCTTGAGCCTGCGCAGCACGAAGGGCCGGATGCGCGCGCGAAGCTTTTCGGCGGCGCCCTTCTGGTTCTCCGACACCGGCCGGGACCAGCGCTCCTCGAACGCCTTGCGTCCGCCCAGCAGCCCCCGGTTGGTGAAGTGCATCAGGCTCCACAGCTCCTCGAGCCGGTTTTCAATGGGCGTGCCGCTGAGCGCCACGCGGAAGCCCGCGTCCAGCTCGTAGGCCGCGCGCGCGACCTGGCTGTCCGGGTTCTTGATGGCCTGGGCCTCGTCCAGCACCACCGTGTCCCACGTCTTCGCGCCGAGCACGGCCGCGTCCAGGCGCAGCAGCGCGTACGTGGTGAGCGTCACGTCCGCCGTCTCGTCCAGGGCCCGGTTCACGCCGTGGTAGACGGACACCTTCAGCGACGGGCGGAAGCGCTTCACCTCCGCCTCCCAGTTGGGCAGCACGCTCGTGGGCGCCACGACGAGCGTCCCCGGGCCCAGCGCGCAGATGGTCTGGAGCGTCTTGCCCAGGCCCATGTCGTCCGCGAGCACGCCGCCGAGCCCTGCCTGTCGCAGGAAGGTGAGCCAGCTCACGCCCTGCAACTGGTACGGGCGCAGCGTCGCGGTGAGGTCCTTGGGGAGGCGCGGCTCGGGCAGCTTCTCGAAGCCCTGGACCAGGGGCGCCAGTCGCTCCAGGCCGGGCGGGGCAGGGTGCTCCAGCGCGTCGCACAGGCCGGTGAGCTGGGGGATGGCGTGGTTGGCGATGCGGCCGTCTGGCTGGCGCGCGGCCAGCAGGTCCGTGACGCGCTGGCCATGCGCCTTCAGCCAGCCGGTGGGCAGCGGCGCCCAGCCTCCGCCCTCCAGCGGCACCAGCCCCAGGCCCTCTTCCCACGCGCGCATCACCGTGGCGGCGTCCACCGAGCGCGTCATGCCGGGCCCCAGGCCCTCGACCTGGAAGTCGAGCGCGAAGCCCACGTGCGGCACGCCCTCCCCGGTGGTGGTGGTGTCCAGCGTGAGCATGGGCCGCAGCTTCACGTCGGGGCTGACCACGCCCGCCGCGTCCCCCGTGAGGCCGCCGCGCCAGCGCCGCAGCTTGTCGGCCAGCTGCACCGCTTCCTTGCCGTGGACCGTCACGCGCCGGCCCGGCGCCATGTTCAGCTCGTCCCGGAGCTGGTGGATGAGCTTCGTCTCGGCGGGCTCGTCGCGCACGGGCGCGGCGCCCTGGAGGTACACCATGCGCCCGTTGTCGATGCGCGCCGTGGGCGGCGAGCCGTACACCAGCGTGGGCAGCACGGAGAGCCCCGCGTCCAGCTTGTCGAGCTCCAGCGAGATGCGCGGCTTGAGCGTCCGGTCGATGGGCGGCAGCCGGCGGCTCTTCACGTCCACCGGCATGCGCCGCGCGAGGTCCGGCAGCACCTTGCCCGTCAGGTCCGCGAGCTGATCCGGGGAGAAGACGCGCTCCTGGGGCAGGTTCTCCAGCCGCGCGCCGGTGAGGGCCTGCTCCCCGAGCCGGCAGAGCATGCCACCGCTGAGCGCGACGCCGGGGCTGACCAGCTCGGTGATGCGCGGATCCCTCTCCACCTTGAGGACGGTCTGCTCGCCCCGGTCCTCCACGGTGACGCGGGGCAGGAGGGGCTCGTTGGAGACGGACACCAGCGCGCCGTCGAAGAGGACGGTGCGCGCCTTCTCCAGGACGTGCAGCAGGGCGTCGAGCCGGCTCGACGGCAGCGCCCCCTTCGTGGGCTGCGCGAGCAGCTTGTCCACGAGCAGGTCGCAGGGCTCCACCTGGATGCGCGCGGCCTCCACGGGGTTGTTCAGCAGGGACGTCAGGCTGCGGGCCAGCAGGCGCGCGGTGTTGTCCGGACGCACCACCAGCCGCTCCAACTGGAGGCCTCCGCCGTCCACGCGCTTGAAGCGGTACACCATGCGCTCGGGCTTCGGCGCGGTGCCGGGACGCGCGGCGGGCGCGGCGCCGGGACGCACGGTGTTGGGCGCGGTGCCAGGGCGGGCCGGGGGCGGGACGCGGCGGCCTTCGGCCTGGTGGAGGAAGAAGGCGGCGGCGACGACGTGCTCGCAGGGGTCGTGCTTGCCGCGACAGTCGCACTCCCAGATTTCGTCCTCCGGGTAGAGCACGGACTTCACGGGCGCGGGACGACCGGGGACGCGCACGCGCACCACGGTCTCTTCCTCGCCGACGGAGAGCACCGAGACCGCGCCCGCGCGAGCGAGCGCCATTCCGGCGGACCAGGTATCCGGGCGGGTCTCTTCCCGGATGGCATCGAGCAGTTCCGCGAGCGCCGACATACGAGGACCCAGTGCCTAGCCCCCCGGGATGCGGCGCGCAACAGCACAACCCGGGTGGGGCAAGGCCATACCCGGAGTCTCCGTGGCCAGCGGACCTGTGACGCGGGCCGATACAGCCCTGGGCCGTTTGTGACTTCGCGCGCTACAGGGGCCAGGGGACGCGCTGGCTTCCTCGCGGGCAGGCGCCATGGCCGTCGCTGGCGCGGGAGGTGCAATACTTCCAGGACCTGATGCGCGTGCCCTGGCCCATCGTCGGCATTTCCACGGGAGCGCTGCTCGTCGGCGCCGCGTGGGCCACGGTGGTCCGCCGCCCCGAGCCCCTCCACCTGGGCCCGCTGCCCGCCGTCGTGCTTCCGTCCGTGGAGCAGTCCGGTGGCGCCACCACCGTGGCGGATCCGGGCCGCAACGCGTTCGGGCGCTCGCCCATGAACATGCCGCGCACGCGCTGGCCGGACTTCCACGCCGGCAAGGGCGTCTTCGACCGCGACTGGAGCGAGCCCCGCGCCGGCAAGCCCGTCTCCGTGGGGCCGCTCTTCAGCGCCGCCTCCTGCATGACCTGCCACGTGAAGGACGGTCGCGGTCAGCCTCCGGCCACCCCTTCCGAGGCGCCCGTCTCGCTGGCCTTCCTGCTGAGCTCACCCGACGGCACCGGGCCGCACCCGCTGTACGGCGCCCAGCTGGATGCGCACGCCGTGGACGGCCACGTCCCGGAGGGCCGCGTCCGCGTCGACTTCGAGGAGACGCGCGGCACGTTCGCCACCGGCGAGACGTACTCCCTGGTGCGTCCGCGCTACCAGTTCCAGGCCCTGGTGCATGGCCCCCTGGGCGAGGGCACCCGGGTCTCCGCCCGCGTGTCTCCCGTCAACTTCGGCCTGGGCCTGCTGGAGGCCCTGCCCGAAGCAGCGCTCCTCGCCCGGGCCGACCCGGACGACCTGGACCAGGACGGCATCTCCGGCCGCGCCAACCAGGTGCTGGACGTGGAGACCGGCACCCCGCGCCTGGGCCGCTTCGGGTGGAAGGCGAACCAGCCCACGCTGCTCCAGCAGGTGACGCACGCGCTCGTCGCCGACATGGGGATCACCTCCTCCCTGTTCCCCCAGGAGCAGGGGCGCGCCGTCCCCGGTGAACCGGAGCTGTCCGCGGACGACCTGGACCTGTTGATGTTCTACATGCGCCTGCTGGCCGTGCCGAAGCGGCGCGACTGGACCGCGCCGGAGGTGCAGCGCGGCCACGCGGTGTTCCGCGCCATCGGGTGCGCGGCCTGCCACGTCGACACGCCGCAGGAGACGGGCGTCGTGGAGGGCTTCGACGAGCTGTCCCACCAGGTCATCTACCCCTACACGGACCTGCTGCTGCATGACCTGGGCGAGGACCTGGCCGACGGGCGCCCGGACGGGCTCGCCACCGGCAGCGAGTGGCGCACCCCTCCGCTGTGGGGCATCGGGCTGGTGGAGACCGTGAACAAGCACACGCGGTTCCTCCACGACGGCCGGGCGCGCAACCTGGAGGAGGCCATCCTCTGGCATGGCGGCGAAGCGGCCGCCTCCCAGGCGCGCTACGTGCGGCTGCCCCGGGAGGACCGGGCCGCGCTGCTCGCCTTCCTGAAGTCGCTCTGACGCCAGCGGGAGGGCAGCCCCCGGCCCCCTGTCCGACGGGCGGGCAGGGCGCCCGTCGACTGGAAGGGCCTTCCGGCGCCCCCGGGGTACGGAACGGTGGACGGCCCGGGTCCTTGGGCTACCCTGCGTTCCCCGTTCATGCAGCCCCACGCTCCCATTCCCGATGATGCCCCCGACGTCCCGCTCGCGGTCGACCTGGACGGGACGCTGGTGCGCACGGACACGCTGCACGAGAACCTGCTCGTGCTCTTCAAGCACGCCCCGTGGCTGCTGCTGCTGGCGCCCTTGTGGGTGCTCCGGGGCAAGGCCTTCTTCAAGGCCGAGGTCGCCCGCCGCGCCCGGCTGGACGTCACGGCGCTGCCCTACAACGAAGAGGTGCTGGCCTTCCTGCGCGAGGAGCACGCCCGGGGCCGGCGGCTCATCCTGGCCACGGCGGCGGACCGGCGCATCGCGGACGCGGTGGCGGCCCACCTGGGCCTGTTCAGCGACGTGCTCGCCAGCGAAGCCGGGGTGAACCTGTCCGGCACGCGCAAGCTCGCGCGGCTCCGCGAGGCCCTGGGCACGTTCGACTACGCGGGCAATGACGCCGTGGACCTGCCGCTGTGGCGCGAGTCCCGGCAGGTGGTGGTGGTGCATGCCACGGCTGGGGTGCTGCTCCAGGCCCGGGGCATGGGCCGGCCCGTGCACCGCGTCTTCGAGGCGAAGCCCGCGGGCTTGCGCGTCTGGGTCCGGGCCCTGCGGGTGCACCAGTGGGCGAAGAACGCGCTCGTCTTCGTGCCGCTGCTCGCGGCGCACAAGGCGACCCAGGCCGGCATGGGGCCCCGCGCGGTGCTGGCCTTCGTGGCCTTCAGCCTCTGTGCTTCCAGCGTGTACGTGCTCAACGACCTGCTGGACCTGGCGTCGGACCGGCGGCACCCCACCAAGTCGAAGCGTCCCTTCGCGTCCGGCGACCTGCCGGTGCGGGCGGGCGTCGTGCTGGCGCCCGTGCTGCTGGGGCTCGCCGCGGTGGTGGCCCTGGGGACGCTGCCCCTGTCGTTCGCCGCGCTCCTGGGCGTGTACTGGGTGCTGACGCTGGCGTACTCGCTGCGGCTCAAGCAGGTGGTGATGCTGGACGTGCTGGTGCTGGCGGGCCTGTACACGGTGCGCATCTTCGGCGGCGCGCTGGCGGTGGGCGTGCCCACGTCGAGCTGGCTGTTGATGTTCAGCACCTTCCTCTTCCTGTCCCTGGCGCTGCTCAAGCGCCTGAGCGAGGTGCGGCGGCTGCGTCAGTCCAACGAGGTGTCCGCCCACGGGCGCGGCTACCTGGCGCAGGACTACGAGCTGGTCGCGAGCCTGGGGACGGCGGCGGGGCAGGTGTCCGTGCTGGTGCTGGCCCTCTACATCACCAGCAAGGAGGTGACGGCGCTGTATGTCCACCCCGAGCGGCTGTGGCTGCTCTGCCCGGTGATGCTGTACTGGGTGGGCCGCATCTGGGTGCTGGCCCACCGGGGCCTCGTGAACGAGGATCCGCTCGTCTTCGCGCTGCGCGACCGCGTCAGCTACGTCGTGGGCCTCGTCGCGGCGCTGGTGCTGTGGGTGGCGACGTGACAGGAGCCTCGCGATGAGCCCACCGGATTCCTGGGGGCGCTTTCCCCGCGTCGAACAGCAGGCGCGCCCGCTCGTGTGGCGCTCGGACGCGCTGCCTTCCGGCGAGCGCAGCCTCCTGCCGCACGGCCTGGGCCGCAGCTATGGCGATTCGTGTCTCAACGCCGGGGGCACGCTGCTGCTCACCTCCGGGTTGGATCGCCTCATCGACTTCGACCCCACCACGGGCGTGGTGCGCTGCGAGGCCGGCGTGTCGTTGGACACGCTCCTGCGGCTGTGCGTGCCCCGGGGCTGGTTCCTGCCGGTGACGCCGGGCACGAAGTTCGTGACGGTGGGCGGCGCCATCGCCAACGACGTGCACGGCAAGAACCACCACCGCTCCGGGACGTTCGGCCGGCACGTGCGGCGCTTGGAGTTGCTGCGCTCGGATGGCAGCCGGCGCATGTGTTCGCCCGAGGAGAACCCCGACTGGTTCGGGGCGACGGTGGGCGGCCTGGGGCTCACGGGGCTCGTCACCTGGGCGGAGGTGCAGCTGGTCCCCATCCGCAACCCCTTCGTGGTCCAGGAGACGGTGCCCTTCGAGAACCTGGACGGCTTCTTCCGCGTGTCGCGCGAATCCGAGGCCGACCATGAGTTCACCGTGGCGTGGGTGGACTGCCTGGCGCGCGGCCGCAAGCTGGGGCGCGGCCTGTTCTACCGGGGCAACTTCGCGCCGTCGCAGTTCGAGCGCCTGCCCCTGGTGAAGAGCCACCTGTCGCATGGCAGCGGGCTCGCGGTGCCCATGGACCTGCCGGCCTTCTGCCTCAACCGGCTGTCGGTGGCCGCCTTCAACCTGCTGTACTACCACCGCCAGCGCGGGCGCCCGTCGCGGCACCTGGTGCACTACGATCCGTTCTTCTACCCGCTCGACGCCGTGCATGGGTGGAACCGCATCTACGGCAGCCGGGGCTTCCTCCAGTTCCAGTGCGTGGTGCCCCACGCCACCGCGCGCGATGCGGTGAAGGAGGTCCTGGAGCGCAGCGCTCGGGGAGGGCTGCCCAGCTTCCTGTCCGTGCTGAAGACGTTCGGCGACCTGCCGTCGCCCGGGTGGATGTCCTTCCCGCGTCCCGGCATCACGCTGGCCATGGACTTCGCCAACCGGGGTGAGAAGACGTGGCGCCTGGTGGAGGACCTGGACCGGGTGACGCGCGAGGCGGGGGGCGCGGTGTACCCGGCCAAGGACGCGCGCATGAGCCCGGAGAGCTTCGCGGCGTACTTCCCCCAGCGGGAGCGGTTCGCTTCGTACCTGGACCCGGCCTTCTCCTCCTCCTTCTGGCGCCGGGTGAACCCGGTGTCGCTGCCCCTGCCTTCGCTGGAGGGGCGCGGCGACGGCGCCGTCCCTCCGGCGTCACTGCTCGCCCTTCGCTGACAGGCCCCTGCTCCCATGAAGAAAGTCATCGTCCTCGGCGCCACGAGCGCCATTGCCCAGGCCACGGTGCGGCTGCTCGCCGCGCGCGGGGCGTCGCTGTACCTGGTGGGCCGCAACGCGGAGAACCTGGAGGCGGTGGCCCGGGACGCGTCCACGCGCGGCGCGCCGAAGGTGGAGTTCCGGGCGCTGGACCTGAACGACTGCGAAGCGCACGCCAGCCTCGTGGAGCGGGCGTGGCAGGCGCTGGGGGGCCTGGACGGGGTGGTGCTGGCGCACGGCGTGCTGGGGGACCAGGATGAGAGCCAGCGCTCGTGGGCGGCGGCGGAGCTGGTGCTGCGCACGAACTTCCTCTCCGCCGCGTCGCTGCTGACGGAGCTGGCCAACCGCTTCGAGGCGCAGAAGGCCGGCACGCTGGTGGTGATCTCGTCCGTGGCCGGGGATCGCGGCCGGCAGAGCAACTACGTGTACGGCGCGTCCAAGGGCGCGCTGAGCGTGTTCCTCCAGGGCCTGCGCAACCGGCTGGCGAAGTCCGGCGTGGCGGTGGTGACGGTGAAGCCCGGCTTCGTGGACACACCGATGACGGCGCACGTGCCGAAGAACAAGCTCTTCGCGTCGCCGGAGCAGGTGGCGCGCGGCCTGCTGAAGGCCGCGGACGCACGCAAGAACGAGGTCTACGTGCCTGGCTTCTGGGCGCTCATCATGCTCATCATCCGCAGCATCCCGGAGCCGGTGTTCAAGCGGATGAAGCTGTAGCGCTTCAGCCGGCGGCCCGCTCGGGAGGCATGTCGCCCCCAGGGGAGGGGAGACCGGATGGGGGGCCGGCGCATCCGCCGGACGCTGCCAGAGCCACGGAACGGGCGCTGGGGAGGGGTGGGTTGGCGGAGGGCGGACAGCCCTCCCAGATTCAGGGCAGTGAGGACCTCTTCCATGGCCATTGCCACGCCATCCTTGTCACTCCCGCTGCCTGCCGGCACCCGGGCCCCTTCATTCCAGCTCGCCGTCACGCCCGAGCAATCGCTCACACTGGAGTCGTGCGCGGGGTCGCCCGTGGTGCTCGTCTTCTACCCGGCGGACTTCAGCCCGGTGTGCGGCGACGAGCTGGCCCTCTTCAACGAGGTGCTCCCCGAGCTCCAGCGGCATGGCGCGCGGGTGTTCGGCGTGTCGGTGGACAGCGTGTGGTGTCACCTGGCGTTCGCGCGGGAGCGCGGGCTGCGCTTCCCGCTGCTCGCGGACTTCCATCCCAAGGGAGAGATGTCCCGGCGCTACCACGCGTGGCGCGAAGGGGAGGGCGTCTCCGAACGGGCGCTGTACGTGCTGGACGGCGACGGGGTGATTGTCTGGGGACACGTGTCGCCCCCGGACGTGAACCCCGGCGTGGATGGCGTGCTGGACGCGCTGGAGAAGCTGTCGGCGCGGGCGGCGTCGCGGGAGGCGCGCTCATGAGCCGGCTGCGCAGGGCCGTGGGAGCGGACGACCACGTGCAGGGGCCGCGCGACGCGCCCGTCATCCTGGTGGAGTACGGCGACTACCAGTGCCCCTACTGCGGGCAGGCGTACGGGGAGGTGAAGCGGTTGCAGCAGACGCTGGGCGACCGCCTGGGGCTGGTGTTCCGCAACTTCCCGCTGACGCAGGCCCACCCCCTGGCGCTCCAGGCCGCCGAGGCCGCCGAGGCCGCGGGCGCGCAGGGGCGCTTCTGGGAGATGCACGACCTGCTCTTCGAGAATCAGGACGCGTTGGAGCGGCCGGTGCTGCTGTCCCACGCGGAGGGGCTGGAACTGGACGTGGACCGCTTCCGCGAGGACCTGGAGTCGCACCGGTTCGAGGAGCGCATCCGGCGCGACTTCATGGACGGCGTGCGCAGCGGCGTGAACGGGACGCCGACCTTCTTCGCCAACGGACACCGGCACGACGGCTCCTTCCGCGCCGGAGACCTGCTGGAGGCGTTGACGGGAGGCCTGGGCGCCTCCCGCTGACGGAGGGCTTCAGCCGACCTTCGCCAGCTGCGGCGGCACGGCCACGGCGGGGGCAGGGAAGGGGACGCCGTAGTTGGCCAGCTGGAGGATCTCCACCACGGCCTCACCGACGCTCGCCTGCACGTCGTTGAATTCGGTGGGCTTGCAGAAGATGCACACGCCCAGCACGGGGCCCTGGAGCGTGAACTCCGCCACCTCCACCTGGGGCGCGGGCTTCGCCTGGACGCCGGGCACGCTGGCCATGCGGTCCGTCAGCGCCTGCATGAGCATCCGCGCATCCACGCCGTGCACCAGCGGCACCTTGACCGTCATCTTGCGGTGCGCGTGGTGGCTGTAGTTGATGATGTTGTCGCTGAACATCTGGTTGTTGCCCACGGCGATGCGCACGTTGTCGGACGTGTCGAGCGTGGTCACGAACAGGCCAATCTCCTGCACGATGCCGACGACGCCGCCGGCGGAGATCTCCTCGCCCACGCGGAAGGGGCGCAGCACGAGCAGGAAGACGCCCGCCGCGAAGTTGGCGAGCAGCCCGGACCAGGCCGCGCCGATGGCGATACCCGCCGCGGCGATCAGCGCGGCGAAGGACGTGGTCTCCACGCCCATCAGTCCCAGGATGCCGACCATCAGCACCACGGTGAGCACGCCGGAGAAGAGCGAGCCGATGTAGCGGATGAGCGTGGCGTCCAGCTGCCTCCGCTGCAGGCCCATGTCCAACACCCTGCGGAAGCCACCAATGACCGTGCGGCCGACGAACCAGACGAGCAGCGCTCCAATGACCTTGAACAGCAGCGGCAGCGCTTCCGTCAGGGCCAAGGACTTCAACTGCGCGACAATGGCATCCATCCCGTGAACTCCCTCGACCCGGACCGGGTCGCTCATGTGTCGCCTTTTGCACGGAAGAGGCCAGGGCACGCAAGGGGCCCCCGGGACGGGAGGGATGTTCAACGGGAGGGCATTCCTGACCTCTGGACGTGTCAGCCAGGACCTGACGCGCCGGCCGCTCTCACTGACGTGTCATGCGCCCGGTCCTTGCGTGTGGCCCGGCGCTGAGCGAGACGTGGGCCCATGCGCCTGTTCTCGCTCCCGTTCCTGATGTTGCTGAGCGCCTGCACCGCCTCCCGCGTCGCGGTGCCCCCTCCCACGGGCGAGGAGGTGACGGTCTTCGTCCACGGCTACCGGGGCTCGTTCCTCACCTCGACGGACGCGGAGCGCGAGCGGGCCTGGGTGTCGGTGGGCGACGTGCTGTCGCGCGGGGAGCGCTCCCTGGCGCTGCCGTTCCCGGGCCAGCGGCCCGCGCCCCGGTTCGGCCCGCTCGAAGCGGATGGGCCGGTGACGCGCTTCACGGTGCTGCCGTGGGTGGGGCAGTACGAAGTCTACAAGGGGTTCCTGGAGTTCGGGCGCGAGCGCCTGCCGGGCTTCGTCGTGTTCGACTACGACTGGCGCCAGGACAACCGGGAGACGGCGAAGCGGCTGTGCGCGCTGTTGGATCAGCTGGCCGAGTCGCGCGGGGGCAAGGTGAAGGTGAACCTGGTGGCGCACAGCATGGGGGGGCTCGTCACCCTCCAGTGCCTGCGCTACGGGCTGGGCGACGACACGGGCGAGCCCACCTGGGCGGGCGCGCGGCATGTGAAGCGGGTGGTGTTCCTGGGCACGCCCTTCCGTGGGGCGCCGGGCATGTTCGACGACTTCACGCTGGGCACCCCGGTGGGCCGCAACCACGCGCTCCTGTCACCCGACGCGCTGTTCACCTTCGCGTCCGCGTTCCAGCTGCTCCCCGCCGAAAGCGACTTCTTCGTGGACGCGAGCGGTCAGCCGGTGGACTTCGACGCGTATTCGCCGGAGGCCTGGAGCCAGGGCGGGTGGGGCGTGTTCCAGGACGTGGGCCTGCGCACGGAGCCCGCGTACCGGGCGCAGTTGGAGCGCATGCTGGTGGCGAGGGCCGGCCTGGCCCGGTCGCTCGCGGACCGGGAGGGGCCCCCCCCGCCGTTCCGCACGCTGGCGGTGGTGGGCGTGGGGCAGACGTTGATCAAGTCCTTCCGGGTCATCGACGGGAAGCCCACGTTCGAGGACCCCATCGTCGCGACCGGCGACGGCTCCGTGCTCGTGACGCGCGCGATGCCCCCGTCGCCGCTCCACGTGGACCGGCTGGAGACGCAGGCGGACCACGTGGGGATGATGGGCGACGAAGAGGTGCAGGAGGCCGTCGCGCGGTTCATCGCCGGAGACTGATGCTCGGGGACGGGACGTCAGTCCCCGGCGACGGCGAGCTGCCAGTCGCCGTCCACCGTGATGCCCACGCGCAGGCCCAGGTAGCTCTTGTCCTTGCGCATCGCCTGGAGCTGGTCGTCGGGGTAGAGGCCCTTGAGCGCGCGGTAGTCCGCGGCGGTGGCGCCCTCGCGGAACGCGGTGGGCCAGTAGATGAGGTTGCCCTCCTGGTAGAAGGGCAGGTTGAGGACCTGGACCAGCCGCGACAGCACGGGCTGGGGGGACTCCGCCCACTCCTCCTGGATGCGCCAGGTGGTGGCCATGTCCTGGTCGGGGTCGTAGGAGAAGCGCACGGCCTTGCCCTTTTCGTCCCCCAGCTTCTGGAGCGCCGCGTAGTCGCAGGCCACCGCGGCCGCGATGATGCGCTCGCGCATGGACGCCACCGCCGGGGGCAGGGGCTTCGCGGTGGGCTTCGGCACCGGGCTCAGGTCGCGGGCGGAGCACGTCGCGGCCGTCGTCGTCCCGGCATCGGTGGTGGCGCCCGCGTCGACCAGCGCTCCGGCATCCGGTTCCGCCGGGGCGGGAGGCGGCGTGGGCCGCGAGGGGGTGGTGGGCGCGGACGGTTCGGCGGGCGCACGGGGGGCCTCCGTGCAGGCCAGGCAGGTGGCCAGGAGGCAGGCGGACAGCAGGGGAGCGCGGTTCATGGCCCGGGTTTAGTTCATCGCCACCCAAAGGCGGGGCCGCGGGAGGCCCCATCTGTGAAGGAGTGCGCAGCGCCCCCCGCCCCACGACAGTCCCCCGGCGCCCCCGGATTGCGTGCTTGCGTCGTTCTGGGACTTCGGTTACTCCTCCCACACCGGAAGTCAGTCCTGCGCGATTAGCTCAGCTGGATAGAGCGTTGGCCTCCGGAGCCAAAGGCCGCAGGTTCGAATCCTGCATCGCGCGCAGTCCCAAGTAGTTGACGGGACAGTGGAAAGTGACGCTCGGGAGGCGGTCAGCCGACCCCTCCCGAGCGGTCCATCCACCCGGTTTCCACCTGATTCCTACGCCAGCACCCGCGCGAACCCGCACAGGCGCCCGGCTCGCCCTGGGACCGGGTCGACGTCTCGCGGGCTGAGTGTCGTGCTCTATGCGACGCTCCTCGTCGGAACAGTCGATGGCCGCTCCGTGGTGCTCGACCCTGGAGACTGTCATGGGCCGCCCTATCGGATCGCGCGTGGGTCACCTCCTCGGATCACTGTTTCGACCAGCCCGCGTGCTCGGGAGCGTCAAGGGTCGGCTCCGCCGAAACCTGAACGGTTCTGCGCCCTTGACCCTCCCTCCGCGCGCGGGCGAAGGGCAACCGACCGCAAGCGGCCAGTCCTGAGCGATCAGGAGTCGCGATCCGTTTGGCCGACCCGGATGCGGTCCATGACCCCGGCCCCTGACACTCTGCGAGGAGAAGCCCAACGAGGCCTGCACGAGCCATCTGCGCGCGAAATAGGATGCGCGCATGCTCAAGGTCTACGGCTTCTCCCGAGTGAACAAGATGGCCCGCGGTAAGACCCGTGATTTGCGCGTGCTGTGGGCGCTGGAGGAGATGGGTCTTCCGTACGAGGTCGTGGGGATGGACCATCCGCGGCACGACCTCGATACGCCCGCGTATCGCGCGCTCAATCCCTTCGGACAGATTCCGGTGCTCGACGACGACGGCGTGGTCGTCACCGAGTCGGGCGCGATTCTGCTCTACCTTGCCCGCAAGAGCGGCAAGCTGATGCCGCGCGACCTTGCCGGCGAAGCGCAGGTACTGCGCTGGTGCGTCGCGGCCCTGAACACGATCGAAGTCCCCATCCTGACCGCGTGGTTCGTCGACCTGAACGGCGGCAAGGGCACCAAGGGGAGTGATGCGCTTCACCAGTGGGGGGACATGCGCCTGAAGCAGCTCGACGGCTGGCTCGCTGGCAGAGAGTTCGTCGCGACCGACGAGTTCACCGTCGCGGACCTCTTGATGACACATGTGCTGGGCGCCGGCACCGACGAGAGTGTCGTCAAGGACTACCCAAACGTGCTCGCCTTCCAGAAGCGCTGCATCGCGCGTCCGGCTTGGAAGAAGGCGTTCGACGCCTACTGCGACCGCGTCGAGGCGGCCTGAGCGCGGGATGGCCTTGCCGCCGCGCGGAGGGCAGTAGCACGTCGGCGTGCTGCCCGCCAAAGATGACGATGGGCAGGCCCCCGCGCTTCCCGTCGGCGGAGGAGCGCAGGCTCCACCAGATGCCCACCGCGTCCACGGCGATGACCTGGGCGTCGGCCGTCAGCAGCCAAAGGCCGCAGGTTCGAATCCTGCCTCGCGCGCAGAAACAAGGGCCTGGAATCGTCGGGGAAGCCCACGGGTTCCGGGCCTTTTCCGTCAGGCGCCCGTCACCTGCCGGATGAAGGCGATCATCCGGGCGCAGGTGGTGTCCAGGTTCATCCGCTCCTCGGCCATCCGGCGGGACTCGCGGCCCATGGCCTCCAGCGTGTCCGGCCGGGCCACCAGCGCGTCCAGGGCATTCGCGAGGGCCGCGTAGTCGCCCACCGGCACGATGCGCCCGTCCACGCCATCGCGCACCAGCTCGCCCACCCCGCCCGAGGCCGTGGTCACCACCGCGAGGCCCGCGGACTTCGCCTCGGCGATGGCCCAGGAGGACATGTCCGCCAGCGTCGGCAGCACGAAGAGGTCCGCGGCCTGCGCGAGCGCGATGAGCTCCGGTGAGTTGGGCGGGACGCCCACGTGGACGCGGACGCCGGGCGGCGCTTTGAAGGGGAGGGAGGTCACCACGTCGAGCTGCCAGCCCCGCTGGCGCGTCTCCCAGGCCCAGCGCAGCAGGAGGTCACCTCCCTTGCGGCCCAGGTCCCCACCCACGAAGAGCAGGCGCACCACGCCGTCGCGCGGGCGCCGTGCCGGATTGGGGCGCCACAGGGTGGTGTCGACGCTGGGCCACACGACGTGGACCTGCGCGGAGGGCACGCCGTACTCCTCCACCAGCGAGCGCCGCGTGAACTCCGAAAAGGACAACATGCCCTTCGCGAGTCCATACGTGCGGCGGTGAAGCAGGTGCTTCGCCCGGCCCGACCAGCCGGCGTGCTCGGAGCGCATCCCGTAGTACTGGAGGTAGGCCTCCAGGCCGCTGGGCGTGGCGTCCGTCGAAATCACGCTCGGCACGCGGCGCATGAAGTCGTGCGCCAGGTGCGCCATCCGCTGCGTGTGCACGACCAGCGCATGGAGGGGCTCCCGCGCGAGCGCCCGCCGCAGCGCGAACCGCGTCCTCAGCCCGCCGCGCACGGACAGCCGGGAGCGCGACAGCGGGAGCTGCTCCCAGACGTCATCCGCGTGCTCGTCGATGGGCAGCCACACCGGCGTGATGTCATCGCGCCGCGCCATGGCCCGCTGGAGGTTCTCGAGGAAGACCGAATTGCCGAGCGTCGTTTCAATGGCGAACGCGATGCGTGGGGCCGACGCGGACATCTGCTTCACACTCCTGGCCGGTGCAGGACGGTCCTCTCGTGGATGCCGCTCGCGGGAGGCGCGCACCGGGTGCCCTCGGCTCTAGCGGGGCGCCGTGCCTCGCCGCCAGCAGGGCGGCCCCCGCCACGTCCGGATTCCCACGCGCGCCCGCGCTCCTGGCGCCTGGTGCACGGAGCGCCCCGTCAGGGGGACGGGGTTGACGGTAGACGGACAGGACTTAAGGGGCCCGCGGCTCCAGCACCACGCTCACGCCCTGGAGCGCCGGCCGCCGCGGCCCGGACTCACGCCTCTGGCTGCGCGGGGGGCGGTGGCAGGTGGAAGCGCACCTGGCGCACCCGGCGCGGCGACGCCTCCATCACCTCCAGCACGGTGCCATCCGGCATGGACAGCTTCGCGCCCGGCTCCGGAATGGCGCCTCCGGCCAGCGCGATGCACAGGCCCGCGACGGTGGAGTAGTCCTCGCTCTCCTCCAGCTCCAGGCCCAGCGCGCGGTTCACCTCGCGCAGGCTCGCCTCGCCCTGCACCACGGCCTGGCTGGGGCCCTCGCGGCGCACGCGCTCCTCGGGCATCTCCGACTCGCTGAGGATCTCCCCGACGAGCTCCTCCACCAGGTCCTCCACCGTCACCAGCCCCACGACGCCGCCGTGCTCGTCCACCACCACCGCCAGCTGCATCCTCCGGCGCTGCATCTCCTTCATCGCCGCGATGGCGCGCATGGACTCCACCAGGAACAGGGGTGGGCGCAGCACGTCCTCCAGCACGATGAGGTGCGCCTCCCAGGCGACGCCCAGCAGGTCCTTGGCCACGATGTAGCCGACCACGTTGTCCAGCGTGCCCTCGTACACCGGCATCCGCGAGTGCCCGTGCTCCAGCAGCACCTGGCGGATCTCCTCCGAGTTCGCGTGGCGCCGCAGCGCGACCACGTGCTCGCGCGTCACCATCACCTCGCCCAGCGTCAGGTCGCCCAGCTCGAAGGCCCGTGAAGCAATCTCCCCCGCGCGCGGATCCAACGTGCCCTGCTTCGACGCCTCCTCCACCAGCTGCTGCAGCTCGTCCGGCGACAGCCGGGACTCGGTGAAGTTCGTCTTGTCCCCGAAGAGCTTCAGCACCACGTTGGAGCTGGCCGTGAGGAACCACACCAGCGGCCGCATCAGCCACGCGAGCGCCTTGAGCGGCCGGCCCAGCGTCAGCGCGTACTGTTCGGAGAAGCGCAGCGCCAAGGACTTGGGCACCAGCTCCCCCAGCACCAGCGTCAGGAAGGACACCAGCGCCACCACCAGCGCCAGGGACACCTGGTGGGCCGTCACCTCCGGCACCCCCATGTCCGCCAGCACCACGCCCAGCCGCTGCGCGATGCTCGCGCCGCCGAAGGCCGCCGCCGTGGCGCCAATCACCGTGATGCCAATCTGCACCGTGGCCAGCAGCCGCTCCGGATCATCCCGCAGCGCGGCCACCGCCTTCGCGGACTTGCTGCCCTGCTCCAGCAGCTCCCGCAGCCGCGTCTTGCGCACCGACAGGAGCCCCAGCTCGGCGCCCGCGAAGACGCCGTTGGCGAGCACCAGCAGCAAGATGATGATGAGCTCCGTGACGATGGCGGACCTCCTGGCTTTGTCCGCCCGCGGCAGGCGGCGGATGACGCCCCCTGTCCTACACCCCCAACGATTGAAGGAGCAGCGACAATTGGTCGCGGCTCGCACCCTTGGGCAGGTAGTAGTGCGGCCCCGACATGAGTGCGCTGCCTACATCCTGGGCCGCCGCCGAGGTCAGGAAGACGATGCGCGGGTTGGTTGACACCCGTGGCAGCTTCTCCACGACCTCCAGGCCGCTCATGCCCGGCATGTTCAGATCCAACAGCATGACCCCGAAGCGCTCGCCCCGTCTGAGCGAGTCCAGCGCCTCCTGGCCATCCGCCGCCTCGGTGGTCTCATAGCCGAGGTCCTCCAGGCTCACCCGGAGGAACTCCCGCCAGTCCGCGTCGTCGTCCACGACCAGGACCTTCCGAACTCCGTCATCCACCGCGAGTCGCCCCAAGCATCCTCCTGACCTGAGGACAACCTTCCAGGGCCCCACTGGCATTCGCGACACGCGTGCCCTGATTCTCTCCGGAGCAGGCGGCCGGCCAGGCCCTAGAACAGCGCCATGCCCAGCTGGCCCACCAGGTACTGGAGCGCGGGCCTCACGTTGTGGACCGCCGTGCGCGGCTTCGCCGGCTCCGCCGCCTGGCACCACGTCGGCTCGTCCACCAGACGGCCGGCCATGTGGCTGAAGACGCGGAAGCGCCCCAGGTCCGTGCTGCTGCCCGAATTGAAGACGCGCAGCGGTCGCTCCGCGGGGGCACCCAGGGCCAGCTCATGCGGGACGTGCCGGTGGCCGTGCAGCACCAGGTCGCACTTGCCGCCCACGCGCTCCAACAGCGTCTTGCCCAGGGCGAGTTCGGACGCGTGGGGCAGGCCCACCTTCGTCGCGATCCACTCCGGGAAGCTCTCCAGCGGCAGCGGCAGGACGTGGTGGTGCAGCAGCACCGCGACCAGCGTCTGGGGTGGCGCGGCGGACAGGGCCACCTCCACCTGGGTCACGACATCCTCCGTCAGCTCCCCGTGGCTGGAGAAATAGTTCCGGTTGTGGTCACCGGTGGAATCCACGCAGACCATGAAGAGGCCCGCCTTCTCCACGATGTGGACCTTGCGACCCTCCATGAACCGGCTGCCCACGTCCTCTCCCGGACGGTCGTGGTTGCCGGGGATGAAGGTGAGGCGCCCGGTGTCCATCCACGGGGCGAAGTGTTCGCGGAAGCGCTGGAACTCGGCGTTGGCGCCGCGGTGCGTGAGGTCGCCCGTCACCACCACGTGATCAACGTCCTGGGTCGCCAGGGCCTTCACCAGGGAGGCCGCTGACGCATCGCTCTCGCGGCTCATGTCCAGGTGGAGATCCGAGAGATGGGCCAGCTTCAAGGAGGGCATGTTGAAGGAAATAGGCATCGCGTGGAGTCGCGGCGAGGGTCGGTGCACGAACGATCGCGAAAAGTTGAACCCCGGGCTTTCAACCCACCCCGTTGCTGGTGATCCACGCCTCGGACGTCCGCGTCCGGACGCGCACCGGCACCAACCGCGTGCCTGACACCACGCGCAAGCGGGTGCCGCGCCAGTCCACCGTGCGCCTGAACGCGCCGTGCCACCACGCGGCGAACAGGAGCGCGTCCTTCACCAGCACCGCGGGCGCCGCGCGCAACCCCACCGGCTGCGGCCGCAGCGCGCGGAACACCGCCACGTCCACCCAGACCTTGCCCAGCACCACCGCCAGCGCTCCCAGGCCCGTCAGCACCGACGGCTGGAAGAGCGCGCCCCCCAGCGCCAGGGGCACCGGGTTGAGCAGCGCCTGCGCCAGGTACGTCGTGGGCGATACCGCTGTGCGGTGGATGACGCTCCAGCGCAGGTAGCGCTGGAAGAAGGCGTCCACGCTCTTGCGCAGCGACACGTTGAAGACGGGGGCGCGCGCCAGCCACACGCGCTTGCCCAGCTTGCGCGTCACCCACTGGCCGATGACGTAGTCCTCCGCCAGCACGTCCTTCACGGAGAAGAAGCCGCCCAGCGACTCCACGTCCTCGCGCCTGAGCGCCATGGACTTGCCCACCACGATGTCCCGGTCCGCCAGGTGCTTCGCGGCGATCATCCCCGCCGCCGCGCTGGAGGACAGGTGCAGGTTGTCCAGGAGCGAACCGAACGTCTCCTCGCCCAGCCCCGCCACCGGGTGCGTCACGCAGCCCACCGTCGGGTCCTCGAACGCGGCGGCGATCTCCTCCAGGTAGCCTTCGCCCACGCGGGTGTTGCTGTCGCTCACCACCCAGAGGTCGTACCGGGCCTCCGACGACAGCGTCACCAGCTGGTTCACCTTCGGGTTGAGGCCGGGCTCGCCCTCCTGGAGCACCACCCGCATGACGTGGGGCCACTTCGCCTGGGCCGCCTTGGCCACCGCGAAGGCCGGGTCGCGCGCGTCCTTCACGCCCAGGAGGACCTCGTAGCGCGGGTAGGAGAGTCGGGCGAACTGCTCCAGGTTCGCCTCCAGGTCGTCGTCCACGCCGCACAGCGGCTTGAGGATGGACAGGCCCGGAGCGTGGGTGGGGACCGCCGGAGGCTCGCGGCGGTGGCGGCGCACGAGCAGCGCCTGGAGGACCAGGGCCAGGAGGCCGACGACGGACGCGGCCAGGAGGAGGCTGGAGGCGATGAGCATGTCCGGCACCCTACGGGGCCCACAAGGCGGGCCCGGGGCGCCGGGACGGCGGGACGGCCAACTTGGCGTGACACCGCCGTGAAGCGCGCGGAGGGGGGCTACTCGGGCAGCTCGCGGCTCTTCGGGTGGCGCACGTCCTTGCCGCGCACCATGTAGATGACCATCTCCGCCACGTTGAGCGCATGGTCGCCCACGCGCTCCAGGTGCTTCGCGATGAACATCAGCGCCGTGGCGCGGCGGATGTTGCGCGAGTCCTCCATCATGTACGCCAGCAGCTCGTTGAAGATCTTCAGGAAGAGGGCATCCAGCAGGTCATCCCCCTTGAGGACCTCCTCCGCCTTGGCCGCGTCGCCGGACACGAACGCGTCCAGCGCCTTCTTCACCTGCTGCTGCGCCAGGTCCGCCAGCTTCGGCGTGTCCACGTAGGGCGCCAGCGGGGGCACCTGGTTCAGGTCCATGGCGCGCTCGGCGATGTTCACCGCCAGGTCGCCGATGCGCTCCAGGTCGGTGACGATCTTCAGCGCGGTGGTGATGAGGCGCAGGTCGCTGGCGGCCGGCTGGCGCAGGGCGAGGATGCGCCGGCACAGGTCGTCGATGTCCACCTCCAGCCGGTTCACCTCGCGGTCGGCGCCCACCACCTTCTCCGCCAGGGCCGAGTCCCGGTCGGTGAGCGCGCGCACGCTCTGCGCGACGAGGGCCTCCACCTTGGCCCCCATGGCGAGCAGCTTCTCGCGCAGGTTGCGCAGGTCCTGCTCGAATGCCTTGTCGGTGTGCGTGGCCGCCATGTCGTTGTCTTTCCGTCCCGCGCGGGGGTTCAGCCGAACTTCCCGGTGACGTAGTCCTCGGTGCGCTTCTCGCGCGGGTTGGTGAAGATCTGCTCCGTGGGGCCGCACTCCACCAATTCGCCCATGTAGAAGAAGGCGGTCTGGTCACTCACGCGCGCGGCCTGCTGCATGTTGTGGGTGACGATGGCGATGGTGTACGTGGCCTTGAGCTCGTGGATGAGCTCTTCAATCTTCGCCGTGGCGATGGGGTCCAGGGCGGACGCGGGCTCGTCCATCAGGAGCACCTCCGGCTCCACCGCCAGCGCGCGCGCGATGCACAGCCGCTGCTGCTGGCCGCCGGACAGGCCCAGGGCGCTCTCGTCCAGCCGGTCCTTCACCTCGTCCCACAGCGCGGCGCCGCGCAGGGACTTCTCCACGCGCGCGGCGAGCTTCGCCTTGTCCTTGAGCCCGCCCACGCGCAGGCCGTAGGCGACGTTCTCGAAGATGGACTTGGGGAAGGGGTTGGACTTCTGGAAGACCATGCCCACGCGCCGACGCAGGTCCACCACGTCCAGGGCGCGGTCGTGGATGCTGCGGCCGTCCAGGAACACGCTGCCCTCGTGGCGGGCGCCCGCGATGAGGTCGTTCATCCGGTTGAGCGAGCGCAGGAAGGTGGACTTGCCGCAGCCGGACGGACCGATGAGCGCGGTGACCTTGTGCTCGGGGATGCCCAGGCTCACCTGCTGGATGGCCACCTTGCTGCCGTAGCGCAGGGTGAGCTCCCGGGACTCCATCTTGTTGCGCGGGGTGACGGGGATGGGGGGCATGGGGGGTCAGTGCCCGCTCGCGGCCTTGCGGCGCGTGCGTGTGCGGATGAGGACCGCGACGAGGTTCAGGGTGAAGGTGAGCAGCAGCAGCACCATCACGGTGGCGTACAGCAGGGGACGGGTGGCCTCCACGTCCGGCGACTGCGTGGCCAGCACGTACGTGTGGTAGCCCAGGTGCATGAACTGCGAGTTGAGGCTCGTGGGCAGGTCGGGCAGGAAGTAGGCCGCGCCGGTGAAGAGGATGGGGGCCACCTCGCCCGCGCCCCGGGAGATGGCCAGCACCGCGCCGGTGAGGATGCCCGGCAGCGCGCCCGGCAGCACCACCCGCGCCAGCGTCTGGGACTGGGTGGCGCCCAGCGCGAGGCTCGCGGTGCGGTGGTCCAGGGGCACCGCCCGCAGCGCCTCCTCCGTGGAGACGATGACGACGGGCAGGGTGAGCACCGCCAGCGTGAGCGCCGCCCAGAGGATGCCCGGCTGGGCCCAGTGCAGCTGTTCGTACCCCAGCGCGCGGTCCAGGCCCTTGCCCACGAAGAGGATGAAGAAGCCCAGGCCGAAGAGGCCGAACACGATGGAGGGCACGCCCGCCAGGTTCGCCACCGCCACGCGCACCAGCCGGGCCAGCTTCCCGTCCGGCGGGGCGTACTCGTGCAGGTACACCGCCGTCAGCACCCCCACCGGCATCACCGCCACCGTCATCAGGAGCGTGAGCGCCGCGGTGCCGAAGAGGGCGGGGAAGATGCCGCCACCCATCATCCCGTTGGAGGGCGCCTGCGTGAGGAACTCCCAGGACAGGTGGCTCGCGCCCCCCTTCACCACGTCCAGCAGGACGAGGGCGAGCATGGCCACGATGACGAACGCGGCCACCCCCGTGAGCGACACGAGCGACAGGCCTACCACACGGCGCGTGGCGTGCTTCACCCGGCACCGCCCTTGAGCCGCTGGATGACCTTCTTCGTCCAGACGCTGGCCAGCATGTTCAGCACGAAGGTGAAGAGGAACAGCTCCACGCCGATGAAGAAGAGCAGCGCGTAGTGGGGGCTGCCCACCACCACCTCGCCCATCTCCGCGGCGATGGTGGCCGACAGCGAGCGCACGGAGTCCCCCAGGTTCGCGGAGGTGATGGCCGCGTTGCCGGAGGCCATGAGGACGATCATCGTCTCCCCGATGGCGCGCCCGAAGCCCAGCACGCACGCGGCGAGGATGCCGGGCGCCGCGGCCGGGAGCACCACCTTCCACGCCGTCTCCCACTGCGTGGCGCCCAGGGCCAGCGACGCCTCTCGGTAGCTGCGCGGCACGGCGGTGAGCGCGTCCTCCGTCACCGTGAAGATGACCGGCACGATGGCCAGCGCCAGCCCCAGGCCCGCCACCACCGCGTTGAGCCGGGACGTGAAGCCGAAGGTGTCCTGGAGGAAGGTGGCCAGCACCATCAGGGCGAAGAAGCCCAGCACCACGGACGGGATGCCGGCCAGCATCTCGATGGTGGGCTTGAGCACTTCGCGCAGGCGGCGGGGCGCGAACTCCGCGGCGAACAGCGCGCCGAAGATGCCCAGCGGCACGGCCACCAGCATGGACACCGCCGTCGTCTTCAGCGTGCCGATGAACAGCGGAATCATGCTGACCTTGGGCACGCCGGACACGGGCTGCCACACGTAGGCCAGCGGCTTCGCCTTCCGCACGAGCTGCGGCAGGAACATCTTGGAGAAGCTCGCCTCCTCGCGCGCGGCCGCGTCGGTGACGAGCGTCAGGGCCTCCTTCGCCACGAAGACGAGGATGAGCACCAGCGCGGCGATGCCCGTGAAGGCCACCGCCGTGATGACCCCGGCGATGAGCTTCTCCTTCAACTGCCGCCGCCGTGCCTCGGGCGACAGCATGGGCAGCGCCACGGGGGGCGCGAGGTCCTGTTCCTGCATGACGGCCTGTCTATCCAAGATGGAGCCCTCGCGCGCGGGTGACGGACGTGGGACGGCCACTACTTCACAGGGAAGTAGCCGACCTGGGTGACGATGGCCTGGCCCTCGGGGGACAGCGCGAAGTCGATGAACGCCTTCACGTCGCCGGCGGGCTTGTTGCGCAGGTAGAAGTACAGGTCGCGCGACAGCGGGTACTTGCCGCTCTTCACGTTCTGCGCCGAGGGGGCGAAGGCCTCGTTGCCCTTCTTCACCTTCAGCTCCTTGATGCCCTTGGCGAACGCGGCGCCCCCGTAGCCGATGCCGTGCTTCTCCTTGGACACCGCGTTGACGACGGCGGCCGTGCCCGGGAGCGTCTGCGCGGCGGAGGCGAAGTCCTCTCCGTCCAGCACCGCGTCCTTCACGAAGACGTAGGTGCCGGAGGAGTTCTCCCGCGAGTACAGGACGATGGGCGCCTCCGCGCCGCCCACGGCCTTCCACGACGTCGTGTCACCCAGGTAGATGTCCCGGAGCTGCTCCACCGTGAGCGCGTCCAGCGGGTTGGACGCGTTGACGTAGAAGGTGACGCCGTCCTTCGCCACGGACAGGCCCGTGGGCGCCGCGTTGGCGCCGGCCTTCAGCTTGTCCTCCTCCGCCTTCTTCATCTCGCGGCTGGACATGGCGATGTCGGTGGTGCCGTTCTGCAGCGCCGCCAGGCCCGTGCCGGAGCCGCCGCCCGTCACCTGGACCTTCACGGACGGGTTCTTCTTCATGAACGCCTCCGCCCAGCGCTGGGCCAGGATGACCATGGTGTCCGAGCCCTTCACCGTCACCGTGCCCGCCTGGGCGGCGAGCGGGAGGACCGTGAGGCCAAGGGCGACGAGACTCGAGAGCAGGGTCTTCTTCATGGGGTGTCTCCTCGGAAGCGCCACTGGAGGGTGAACAGCGGGCCGCGTCACGATCTATGGGGCGGATGTGGCCGTTTGACGGCCCTTGCGTGACAAATGGGTGACGGCAACGCCCGCGCCCGCGCTCATCCGGCGGTGGGGTCCACGATGCGGTAGCCCACGCCGCGCACCGTTTCCAGCAGGGCGCGGGCGTTGCCCAGCTTGTCGCGCAGGCGCATGACGTGCGTGTCGATGGTGCGCGTCTCCAGGGAGCTGGACAGGCCCCACACCTCCTCCAGGAGCTGCTCGCGCGTCTGCACGCGGCCCAGCCGGGCCATCAGGTGCTCCATCAGCCGGAACTCCAGCGCGGTGAGGGTCGTCTCCTGGCCCTCCACGTAGAAGCGGTGCGCGGTGACGTCCAGGCGCAGCGGGCCCAGGGCCAGCGGCGGGGTGGTCTGCTGGGGCGTGGCGGCGCGGCGGAGGATGGCCTTGAGCCGGAGCACCAGCTCGCGCACGGAGAAGGGCTTGACGACGTAGTCGTCCGCGCCGACCTCGAAGCCGCGGATGCGGTCGGCCTCCTCGCTCCTGGCGGTGAGCATGACGATGAGCACGTCGCGCAGCCGGGAGTTCGCGCGCAGGTGGCGGCAGACCTCGATGCCGGACAGGTCCGGCAGCATCAGGTCCAGCAGCACCACGTCCGGGGACTGCTCGCGGGCGGCCTGCAGCGCCGCCTCCCCGGTGAAGGCCAGGTGCGTGGAGAAGCCGGCGCCGCGCAGGTTGAAGTCGATGAGCTCGGCGAGGTCGCGCTCGTCGTCGACGATGAGAACGTGGGACATGGCGGCTGCGTACTGTGCGCCCGTCCCTTCGCGGCGACGTGACGCGCCGGCAACAACTGCGTCACGTCCATCACCGGGGACGCCACGGTGCCCGGGAGGACGGGTCACGGGCGTCGCAACGGACGCCCTGGCGAGGCCAGCCATTGCAGGGAGAAGTCACGCCCCTGGGGCCGCAGGGCCACCGCGCAGCCCTTTCGCAGCGTGTCTGGCAGGTCCTGTCCCAGCGCGAGCGCGGCGGCGCGCTCCAGGGACGGGTTGTGGCCCACCAGCGCCCAGCCCGGACCCACCTCCCGCGCCAGCTTCAGGACATGGCGGGCCGCGCCCTTCATGGGCACGAGGGCGGGGTGGACCTCCACGTGTGACAGGCAGAGCGCCTCCGCGAGCAGCTCCGCGGTCTGCACCGCGCGCACCAGGGGGCTGGTGAGGATGCCCATGAGGGGCGTCAGGCGGGCGAGCTTGCGCGCGTGCAGCCGGAAGGCGGCGCGGCCCTTCGGGGTGAGGGCGCGGGCCTCGTCGCCCAGCGCGTGGGAGTCCTCGGCGACGGCGTGGCGCACCAGCAGGAGGGGCAGGTCGTGGTCGGCCATGGGGCGCGTTGTAGCGCGGCTTCCGTCCCTCCGGGTGTGACGAACCGGTGGACTACTCCACGCCGCCCAGGAAGAACGCGAGCAGCAGCAGCGCCAGCACGCCGGTGGTGATGGCGGCGTAGGTGCGGTCCTTCTGCGCGCGGAAGAGGCCCAACGACAGCGCCACGCGCAGCACCGGCACGGTGATCATCACCAGCAGGCCCGCCATCACGAAGGACTGCCCGCGCACGGCCAGGACCCCCTCGAAGACGTCCGCCAGCCGGTGGGGCGCGGAGTCCGGCGCGGTGAGCCGCTCGAGCGCGTCCGGAGAGGAGAAGTAGTCCGGGTGGCGGATGAACGTGATCACCATGCCGCACATGACGAGCGACAGGCTCAGCAGCACGCCCACGCGCAGCAACTGGCTGATGAGCAGCTCCGGCGCCAGGGGCACCGCCTCCGGGTGGCTGGCGCTGGGGGTCAGCTCCGGCGCGGGGGGCTCGGGGGCTTGCTGGCTCATCCGTGGATCCCCTTGGACAGCATCTCGTAGGACACCCACAGCAGGACGGCGACGAAGAGGCCGCGCAGGGAGCCGCTCTTGAGCTTCGTGAGGTAGCGCGAGCCGGCGTAGGCCCCCACCGTGACGCCCACGCAGACGGGGCCGGCGATGAAGGGGTCGATGTCGCCTCGCGCGAAGTAGATGCCGGCGCTGGCCGCCGCCGTCACGCCAATCATGAAGTTGCTGGTGGCGGTGGACACCTTGATGGGCAGCCCCATCGCCAGGTCCATGGCCGGCACCTTCAGCGCGCCAGAGCCGATGCCCAGCAGGCCGCTCACCGTGCCCGCCACGTACATGAGCCCCAGGCCGGTGAGGGGGCGCTGCACGCGGTACGCCACGTCCTGACCGGTGGACGCGTCGTGGTAGCTGCCGTGCAGGGCGAGCCGGTCCGCGAGCGCATCCGGTGCGGGCTCCTCGCGCGGCGTGTCGTCCTGGCGCAGCTTGCGCAGCATCGCGAGCGCCGAGTACGCCATCACCGCGCCGAAGAGGAGGTACAGCGCGCGGCCGCCCACCTGACCCGCGAGCATCGCGCCCGTGACGGCGCCGGCCACGGTGGCCAGCTCCAGGAACATGGCGACGCGCAGGTTGGCCAGGCCGTCCCGCACGTAGGCCGCCGCCGCGCCGCTGGAGGTGGCGATGACGGACACGATGGAGGCGCCCACCGCGTAGCGGATGTCCACCTTCAGCACGAGCGTGAGCACGGGGATGAGGATGAGGCCTCCGCCCAACCCCAGCAGCGAGCCCAGCAGGCCCGCGCCCATCGAGATCAGCAACACGATGGCGACGAAGTTGAACGGAGTGGCGTCCAAGGAGCGGCCATCTTCCTCCCGTGTCGGGCGCATGCAAGCCGCTTCACTCGGAGCCCGTCTGGCCGCCTGCCCTGGCGCACCCTCCGTGACGGGCGGGTCATCCGCGCTCCAGCGGTCGCGGCGTGGCGACGGCCCTCGCTCCCAAAGTAGGGGAGGCGGCTACCTGCGCGACGGGGGCCCGTCCTTGGCGCTGCGGGCGGGCTGCCGCGCTCCGGAGTCGCGGGGCGGCGGCGGGTTCGCGGGGGAGGCCCCCGCGGGTTCGGAGGCGCTGCCCAGGTGGATGCCCGGGGGCGGCGGGTTCTTCAGCACGGACTCGGTGCGGGTCGCGGACTCGGTGACGTCCGGGGCGAAGCGATCCGCCAGCTCCGCGGCGGCGTCACTCAGCTCGCGGTGCGCGACGATGGTGCGCTCCAGCGTCTTGTTGAGGCGGGCGGACGTGTCGAAGGTCTGTCGGGACTCGTCGGAGGCGGGCAGCGAGTCCTGGTAGGAGAACGCGAGCGTCGCGTCCCGGCGCAGCGCATCCAGCAGGCGCGCGAGCTGCTGCTGGAGCTCCGCGTCCTGCTCCGCGCGCGTGCGCTCCAGCAGGCCCCGCTCCCCGCCGAACCAGACGCGGCCCGCGCGTCCGAAGCCCTGGTCCACGGAGGCCGCGGGCAGGTCCTCCAGCACGACGAGCGGATGCACGCGGCGCGGGAAGTCCTGGCCGTACAGCGCGAAGAGCAGCGTGCCATCCGCGCGGGGGAACACCGCCGCGGTGCGCGAGCCGAAGGGGAAGAAGGGCGTGGCGGACACCTCCGCGCGCTTGCGCATGCGCGCGCGCGCCAGCGCATCCAGGGGCGGGTTCGCCTCCGCGCGCCTGGGCGTCCGGCGCAGGTTGTTCATCAGGTCGCGCGCCTGGTCGATGCCCACCACCACGTTGAGCGCGCTGCCGCGCGAGTAGCCCGCGTGGTAGACGCCGACGAGCTCGAACTCGCCCGTCTTGCAGGAGATGGCCAGCACGGGCGACCCCGAGTTGCCCTGGGACAGGAGCGCGTCGATGACGAAGTCGTCGTGGTACCACTCCTTGTACTCGTCGCGGTCGTAGGCGGAGATGACCTTGCCCATGTTGGTGGCGTTGAAGACGCCCAGCGGGAAGCCGCGCACGTCCACCACGTCGCGCTCGCGCACGCCCGCGCTGCGGCCCACCTTCCACGGCAGCACCGTCAGCGGCGTCTTCGACTTGATGACGGCCAGGTCCAGCTGTGGATCCACCACCGCCTTGGACAGCGGGATGTCGTCGCGGTCGTACGCGTCCGCCTCGTTCTCCACGATGCTCAGGCCGTCCTTCACGCGCTTGCAGCCGGACGGCACGTTCTCCACCGCGTCCGCGTCGCTGGTGACGTCCGGCCACTCCACGACGTGCTCGTTGGTGAGCAGCAGCGTCTCTCCGGCCTGCTGCCGGTACGCGAACGCCGTGCCGTGCGCGGACACCGACGTGCGCGTGCGCCGCACGTTGCCCTCCGCGCCGTAGGACAGGCACTCGTACACGGCGGTGCTGCGCACGCAGTACGTGTACTTCTTCTTCACCGACTGCTCGAAGGCGCGCGCCTGGGCGGACAGCGCGCTGTAGCTGTCCGCGTACTCGCCCTCGCAGAAGGGCGCGGCGGGCGGCGTGCCGGCGGCCTGGGGCGTGGACTCGGGAGGCGGCGCGGGGGGAGGGGGCTGCGCACCCGCCGTGGCCAGGGATACCGCCACCACCGACAGTCCGACCGTCCACCAGACCATGGCCCCTCCTCCGTCGTGAATGTCGTCGCCTCTTTGTTGCTAAGGCTCCTGGTGCCCACACGCACCTGGGCGTGCGGGACCCAGGCCACGATTGGCGCGGGCAATCGCCCGCTGTCCGTCAGAAGTGGCGGCGGGCCTGTCCATTCCCGGACGGGCGCTCCCCACGCGCACGCACCCGGTGGGCGGAAGGCTCACCCGTCCAGGTCGTTGAGCGCGTCGAGCGGCAGCGGCGCCGCGCCCGTCACCGTGCCGTCCATGTCGGTGGGCAGGGTGGAGGGGTCGACCTCGGGCGGAGGTCCGTTCTCGAACGGCGCGGCGAGCGCGGGCCGGGCCGCGCCGGGGGCCCCGGAGGCGCCGGGAGGCGGTCGCAGCACGGGCCCCGGAGGAGGCAGCCCCGAGTGCCGCCGCGCGGCCTCCATCAGGGCGTTGTGGTGGCGGTATCTGGCCTCCACGAGCTTGTGGATGAGCAGCGGCCCGCCGGGCACGCGGCGCGCGGTGAGGGCCTGGGTGGCCTTGCGCACCGGGTAGCGCACGCGGCGGATCTGCACGCGCCAGCCCTTGGGGGTGAAGGTGAAGACGCCGTAGGCGGGGCGCAGGTCGCCGTCGCGCGGGATGCCGGCGCTGGCCACGTCCGCGATGAGCATCCGGCCCACGCGCCGCCGGTAGGGGAAGTGCAGGTGGCCGAAGGCGCACGCGGCCGCGTCCAGGTGCGTGAAGAAGCGGCGCACGGCGTGGTCGTCCAGCGTGGGATCCAGCGACTCTTCCAGGTTGCGCGGGTTGGCGTGGCAGATGAACAGGTCCTGCCCCTTGCGCGGCGTGTAGCGCAGCGAGAAGGGCATCTGCCCCAGCTGCTGCAACAGCGCGTCGCCCAGCTGGTCGCGCGTCCAGCGCAGAAGCTCCGTCTTCCAGTGGTCCCGCTCGCGGTACGCGCCGCCCAGGTAGTTGCCGGCCAGGTACGCGTCGGTGTTGCCCATGATGAGCGCGTGGCAGCGGCTGAAGAGCAGCTCCACCGTCTCACGCGGATGGGCCCCGCGCAGGGCCAAGTCTCCGGCCGCGACGATGTAATCCGGCGCCACCGATTTGGTGATGTCGTCCAGCACGGCCTCGCAGGCCGGAAGGTTTCCGTGAATGTCCGCGAGGATGGCGACCCGCATGGCCGCCCCCATCCTAGCCCGTCGCCGCCGTCGGGCCAGCCGCAGAGGGTAGAAAAATGACGAAGGTGCTGCCCTCGTTCGGCTGGCTCTCCACCTTCACCTCCCCGTCCATCGCGCCCATCAGGTGCTTCACGATGGAAAGGCCCAGCCCCGTGCCCCCCATGTCCCGGCTGCGGCCCTTGTCCACCCGGTAGAATCGCTCGAAAATCCGGGAAAGATGCTTGGGCTCGATTCCCACGCCTGTGTCGCGCACGCGCACCACGCAGCGGCCGCCTTCATACGCTCCGTCCACGTCCACCCGCCCTCCGGAGGGCGTGTACTTCACCGCGTTGTCGAGCAGGTTGAGGAGCACCTGCTCGATGGCCCGCCCATCCCCCAGGGCCACCAGCCCCGGCGGGATGTGGAGGCCCAGCTGCTGGTTCTTGCCCTCGGCCTTGGGGCGGACGCCCTCGGCGGCGCGGGAGAGGGCCAGCGCGAGCGGCACCTCGGCGCGCTGGAAGGTCATCTCGCGCGCCTCCAGGCGGGACAGCTCCAGCAGGTCCTCCACCAGCTCGGAGAGCCGTTCGGACTGGCGGTGGATGATCTCCACCATCCGGGGGGCGGCCTGGGCGTCGTTGAGCGCGCCGCCCTGCAACGTCTCCGCGTAGCCCCGGATGGCGGTGATGGGCGTGCGCAGCTCGTGGGACACGTTGGCCACGAAGTCCTTGCGGACCTTCTCCAGCCGGCGCAGCTCGGTGACGTCATGGAAGACGGCGGCGCTGCCGGGCAGGTCGCGGCCCACGGGCGTCACGCGCACCGCCAGCGTGCGGGAGAACAGCCCCTCTAGGGTCAGCTCCAGCCGCGTGGACGCGCCCTCCTGGCAGGCGCGGGCCACCGCGTCATTGAGGGCCTCGTTGCGGATCAACGCGAGCGGCCGCTGCCCCACGATGGCGCCCTGAGCGGGGCGCAGCATCTCCGCCAGCGCGTCGTTGTGGCGCACCACGGTGCCCTCGGCGTCCGTCACCCAGAGTCCCTCCGCCATGCCGTCCAGCACGGCGGTGAGGATGCGCGCCTCCTGGTTGAGGGCCGCGTTGCGCGTGGACAGCCGGTCATCCAGCGTGTCGATGGCGTCTTCCAGCTGCGCCAGGTCGTCCGTGCGCTCCAGGCTGGCGGGGGACATGACGCCCTCGGCCAGCGACTGCGTCTTCTGGGTCAGGGCGCGCAGCTGGCGCTCCATGGCCACGCGGCTCGTCCCCAGCGCCAGCGCGGAGCCCGCGAGCGTGACGAGGCCCGCGGCGAGCGCGCCCGTGGGATGTCCGAACAGCACGAGCAGCGTTCCCACCAGCAGGGCGGGGACCAGCAGGGCCAGGAGCGTGGAGCGCAGGGGCATGGTGGGAGCTTCAGGGAGGGCTGAGCTTGTAGCCCACGCCGCGCACGGTCTCGATGATGTCGCCCGCGGGGCCCAGCTTCTCGCGCAGGCGCTTGATGTGGGTGTCCACGGTGCGGGTGTGGATCTCCGCCTGGATGCCCCAGACGTCGGACAGCAGCACCTCGCGCGTCTGCACGCGGTCGCTGCGCTCCAGCAGGGTGCGCAGCAGGCGGAACTCCAGCGCGGTGAGCACCACCTCCTCGCCCTTGACGCGCACCTGGTGGCGCGACGTGTCCAGGCCGATGTCCCCCGCGGACAGCACCGCCGCGGGGCCTTCCTCCGCGTCCGCGCGGCGCAGCACGGCCTTCACGCGCAGCAGCAGTTCGCGCACGGAGAAGGGCTTCACCACGTAGTCGTCCGCGCCCAGCTCCAGGCCCTGGATGCGGTCGGCCTCCTGGCCCTTGGCGCTGACGATGACGACCGCGGCCTTCTTCAGCTCCGGGTCGTTCTTGAGCATGCGGAGCACTTCGCCGCCCGCGACGTCGGGCAGCATCAGGTCCAACAGCACCAGGTCCGGCGGCTGCGCCCGGGCCCGGGCCAGGCCCCCCGCGCCGGTGTTCGCCGTGTCGGTCTCGAAGCCGGCCGCGCGGAGGTTGTAGTCAACGAGGCCGGCCAGGTCCTGCTCGTCCTCGATGATGAGGATGCGCGTCATGAAGGTTGCTCCCGCGAAGGGGATGGAATCCGTGGCGTCCCGTAACAGATTCGTTCCGGCCCGCTCGGGACAACCATGTGACATCCATGCGCCATGCCTGCCCGCCTCCCCCCTTCAGAGGCGCGGGCTTCAGCGCGGGAACACCGGATCACACGCCTGTTCGGTCAGCTCGATGGGCGCCGCCACCAGCGCCGCGTTGCGGCCGGCGTTCACCTCGCGCAGGTAGTTGCAGGAGCTGCCGAGGAAGCGGGTGGGCGTGTCCGCGGACAGGGCCTCGATGACGAGCGCGTAGTCGCGCCCCACCGGCACGTCCACGGCCAGCTCCATCGCCGCGCCCCCGGGCGCCGAGGGGAAGCGCAGCGTGCGCCCCGACCTCCCGTCCGCGTCCCGGAGGTCCAGCAGCACGCCCGGCTCCACCTGCGCGGCCAGGCAGGTGCGTTGCAGTTCGGTGCAGTTGCGCTTCGCGCCGTCCTTGAGCACCGCCACCTGGTAGGCGCCCACCTGGCTGGCGACGGCGCGGCTCAAGACGACCTCCAGGCCCACCGGCCGGGTGTCCGTGCCCGCGTCCGGCCCACAGCCCGCCAGCACGGCCCCCAGGCCCAGGAGCAGGCACAGGCTCTCCTGGCGTCTCATGGCAGGGCGTCCTCCACGCGGATGGTGAGGGGGACCCGGCCCCGGTCCTCGGAGGAGGTGAGGGCCACCACCCCGGCGGTGCCGCCGATGGCCACCGCGCCCACGGCCACCCAGACCCAGGGGCTCTTGTACCAGGGGCGGCCCTGGCCCTCCGTCAGGGTGGCGGTGGGGGCGTTCCGGGGGGCCACCTGGAAGAGGAGGGGGTGGAACGGGTCGCCACGGCCGGCCAGCCTGCGCTGCGCCGCGTCCACGACCTCGAAGTAGTACTCCACCTCATACGAGGTGCTCTCCACCGGCAGCTCATAGGAGGGCAGCACGGCGCTGTAGTGCTCCGGCCGGGCGCGGTCGCGAACGAAGTCCACCGAGGAGAAGGCCTGGGCCCCCGCGCGCCGGTAGAACAGCCGGGCCCGCGCGCCCAGCGCCATGTCGCGCAGCGTGGCCTCCACCCGCACCGTCTCCCCGGGCGCGGGGTCCGGGATGGGGTCCACCTCCAGGGTGACGGGGTGGACGCGGCGGTGCTTCAGGTCCTCCTTCAGCTTCGCGAACAGGGCGCGAATCTTGGGGGGCGCGGAGCGGGGCAGCTCGAAGTCCGGCCGGGCCTGGAGCAGCTTCTCGTAGGCCCCCCGCGCCAGGGGCTCGTCCCCCACGTAGAGGGCGGTGAGTCCCTGGAGGCGGTAGAGCTCCACCAGCTCGTCGTCCGTGACGTCGGGGGCATCCAGCCCGCGCTGCACGACGGACAGCGTCTCCTGGAAGCGGCCGGCCTCCAGCAGCTCGCGCGCCTCGGTGATGGCGGGGCTGGCCGGTCCCAGCTGGAAGAGGGGAGGCGGGGGAAGGGGCGCACGGGCCTGGGCCGGCAGGGCGAGCGTCAGCCCGAGTCCCGCGACGCAGAGTGCGCCCCGCCAACGTCGGGCGGGGGTGTGCATCAGAAGGAAACCTACCAGAGCGGTGTTGAAGGGATCCACGCGACGCAATGTCGCCGTCCGTTCGGGGCGGCGGCGCCGTCTGGGAGGTCGCGGTGAAATCCGGCGTGTTGACTGACGGGGGGAGTCCCTCTATGTTGCGCGCCCTTTTGGATGGGACGCCTCGTAGATGCTCGTAAAGATTGAACAAATCAAAGATGCGGGGCTCAAGCTCGATGAGCCCATCGCTCTTGGGCTCCTGTCGGAGGTCCTGGGTGGCGCGGCGTCGGGTCACGACACCGGCTTCCAGCCGACCCAACCGTCCACGCTCCATGCCTCCCTGCGCAAGCTCAGTGGCGGTGTGCTGCTGCAGGGCAGCTTCACGCTCAACATCACGGCCCCCTGCAAGCGCTGCCTCACCGACGTGAAGATGGACCTGCCGGTGTCCTTCACCCTCAACCTGGTGCCGGAGTCGCTGGCCCGGGGGGATGACTTCAAGGACGACGACGAGAAGGTCATGGAGAAGAAGGAGCGCGCCCAGGGCGAGTCGGGCGGCACCTTCGCCATCAACGATACGGATGAGCAGGTGTTCGACGGAAAGACGATCGATCTGGATCCGATCGTCCGAGAACAGGTATTGCTCGCCCTCCCGATGAGCGCGGTCTGCCGGGATGACTGCCAGGGGCTCTGTGCGCAGTGCGGCCAGAACCTCAATGAGAAGAAGTGCGGTTGCACGCCGAAGGTCTCCGACCCTCGACTGTCGCCGCTGATGAACATCAAGCTGAACTGACGGTCCCTATGCCCCTCGCAGGTCGCGAGGGGGGACGGGTCCGATGCCGAGGTGAGTCGTGGGAGTTCCCAAGAAGCGGACGTCGAAGATGCGCCGGGACCGTCGTCGGGCGGGCAACAACAACCTGCGGACCGCCGTGCAGGTCATCAAGTGCTCCAAGTGCAAGGAGCCCGTGATGCCGCACCGCGCCTGCGCGGCCTGTGGCAACTACGGGGGCCGTGAAGTCATCGCGACCGCCGCGGAGTAGTTGAAAGGCGGATGACGCCGGTGCGGCTCGTCCTCGACGCGATGGGTGGCGACCACGCCCCTGACGCCGTCGTGGAAGGGGGCGTGCTGTTCGCGCGAGCGTATCCCGGGCACGAACTCGTGCTGGTCGGGGACGCCACGCGTGTACGCCCCGTCCTGGAGCGCGCCGGTGCCCCTGCCAACGTCCAGCTCCACCACGCGTCGGAGGTGGTGGAGATGGACGACCCAGCGACCGCTGCGTTCCGACGCAAGCGGGACTCCTCGCTCCGGGTGGGCTTCGCGCTCGTCCGGCAAGGGGAGGCGTCCGCCCTGGTCTCCGCCGGCAACTCCGGCGCGGTGATGGCCGGCGGCATGTTGACGCTCGGCCGGATCCCCGGCGTGGAGCGTCCTGCCATCGCGGCCCTGTTCCCGGCCCTCAAGGGCGGTGGCCGCTGCCTGCTGCTCGACGCGGGCGCCAACGTGGACTGCCGCGCCTCGCACCTGGCCCAGTTCGCCGTGCTCGGCGAGGCCTACCTGCGCACCCTGCTGGGCGTGAAGCGCCCCCGGGTGGCGGTGCTCTCCAACGGCGAGGAGCCCTCCAAGGGCACGCAGTTGACGCGGGACGCCAGCGCGCTCTTGCGGCGCTCGGACCTGGACTTCGTGGGCTACGTGGAGGGCAAGGACCTGTTCTCCGGGGATGTGGAGGTGGTCGTCACCGACGGCTTCACGGGCAACATCGTCCTGAAGACGTCGGAGGGTGTGGGCATGGGCATTACCGGCCTGCTGCGTCAGGCCATCGAGAAGCGCGGCGGCCTTCCGGAGAAGCTGGGCGCGCTGTTGCTCAAGCCCACCCTCGCGGGCCTGCGCCGCGTCATGGACTACGCTGAATACGGCGGCGCGCCGCTCCTGGGCCTCCAGGGGGTGGGCATCGTCGCGCACGGCCGGTCGTCCCCTCGCGCCATCCACAACGCGCTCGTCACCGCGCTCCAGCACGTGCGCGCGGGTGTGCAGGAAGAGCTGACGCGCTGCATTGCCAATGCCGCCTCCTGGCTTCCGCCCCACGCGCGGGGAAGGAAGGCGGAGACGGAAGAGGTTCCTGACTAGAGCGCGTGGCCCGGGTGGAGGGCTCCGACGGCGCTTCATCGGAGAAACCTCGTGTCACGCACCCAGATCCTCGGAACCGGTTCCTATGCTCCCGCGCGCGTCCTGACCAACCAGGACCTGGAGCAGCTCGTCGACACGTCCGATGCGTGGATCCGCGAGCGCACCGGCATCCAGGAGCGCCGTCAGGCCGCGCCGGATGAGGCGACCAGCGACCTGGCCGTGCAGGCGTCCCGGCAGGCGCTGGAGATGGCGGGCGTGGCGCCCGAGGCCCTGGACCTCATCATCGTGGGCACCGTCACCCCGGACATGCCCATGCCTTCGTGCGCCGCGCTGGTGCAGGCGAAGCTGGGCGCCCGGCGCGCGTTCGCCTTCGACGTGTCCGCCGCGTGCGCCGGGGGCCTGTACGCCCTGAGCGTGGCGGACCAGTTCGTGCGCACGGGCCAGGTGAAGCGCGCGCTCGTCGTGGGCGCGGAGCTGCTCACCCGCGCGGTGGACTGGTCCGATCGCAACACCTGCGTTCTCTTCGGGGACGGCGCGGGCGCGATGGTGCTCGGCCCGGGCCCGGCCCAGGACGAGGCCCCGGACGCCGTGGCGCCCCGCGGCATCCTCTCCACCTGCCTGCGCACCGACGGCGCGATGGCGGACCTGCTCTGCATCCCCGCGGGCGGCTCGCGCACCCCCGTCACCGCGGACAACGTGGATGCAAATCTTCACAAGCTCAAGATGAACGGGAAGGAGGTGTTCCGCTTCGCCGTGCGTGCGCTGGTGGAATCCACCCAGGCTTCGTTGGGGGCCCAGGGGATGAACCCGGGGCAGGTGGACCACGTCATCGCGCATCAGGCGAACCTGCGAATCCTGGAAGCCGTGCTGGCGCGTCTGGAGATCCCGCGCGAAAAATGCTGGCTCAACCTGCACAAGTACGGCAACACGTCGTCCGCCTCGCTGCCCATGTCGCTGGATGAGGCGCAGCGCGCCGGCCGTCTCAAGCGCGGGGATGTCATCGCGATGATGGCCATCGGGGCGGGCATGGCGTGGGGCAGCGCGGTGGTGCGCTGGTAGGCAGGACGACACAAGGAAGGACCGCAACATGGCGAAGGTCGCGTTCGTGTTTCCCGGGCAGGGCAGCCAGGCCGTGGGGATGGGCAAGGACCTCTACGAGCAGTTCCCCGAAGCGCGCGCCGTCTTCGACGCCGTGGACGAAGCGCTCGGTGAGAAGCTCTCCACCACCTGCTTCGAGGGGCCGGAAGACGCGCTGAAGCTCACCGCGACCACCCAGCCGGCCATCCTCACGGTGTCGGCGGCGGTGCACGCGGTGTTCAAGGCGCGCGGCCCGGCCCCGCTGTTCGTCGCGGGCCACTCGCTAGGGGAATACTCCGCGCTGGTGGCCGCGGGCTCCCTGGACCTGAGCGACGCGGCGCGGGCGGTGCGCGCGCGCGGCACGTTCATGCAGGAGGCGGTGCCGGCGGGCGTGGGCGCCATGGCCGCCATCCTGGGGCTCGCGCCGGACGCGGTGAAGGCCGCCTGCGACGCCGCGGCCGAAGGTGAAATCGTGTCGCCCGCCAACTACAACTCGCCCGAGCAGACCGTCATCGCCGGCCACGCGGCCGCGGTGGAGCGCGCGGGCCTGCGGTGCAAGGAGGCCGGGGCCAAGCGCGTGATGCCGCTGCCCGTCTCCGCGCCCTTCCACTGCGCGCTGATGGATCCGGTGAAGCCGAGGCTCGCGGAGGTGCTCGCGGGCGTGCGCATCCTCGCGCCCCAGGTGCCGGTGGTCAGCAACGTGGAGGCCACGCCCAACTCGGACGCCGCTCGCGTGGTGCCGCTGCTGCTGTCGCAGGTGAGCGCGCCGGTGCGCTGGATTGAGTGCGTGGAGGCCCTGAAGGCGAACGGTGTCACGCACGTGGTGGAGCTGGGGCCGGGCAAGGTGCTGGGCGGCCTCATCAAGCGCATCACCAAGGACATCGAATCGTTCAACGTCGAGAACGCCGCGACCCTGCAGAAGGTGCTGGCGGCGCTGGAGGCAGCATGAGCGGCTTCAATGAGAAGGTGGTGCTGGTCACGGGTGGCTCGCGCGGCATCGGCCGGGCGGTGGCGCTGGCCTTCGCGAAGGCGGGCGCGTCCACCGTCGTCATCAGCTACGTGGGCAACGAAGCCGCCGCCCAGGAGACCGTGGGCCTGCTCCAGCAGGCGGGCGCGAAGGCGGAGGCCATCCGCTTCGACCTGCTGGACACCGCCGCGTGCGCGGGCGCCGTGGAGGGCGTCATCAAGGCGCACGGCCGGCTGGACGTGCTCGTGAACAACGCCGGCCTGGCGGTGGACGGCCTGGTCATGCGCGTCAAGGACGAGGACTGGGACAAGCAACTGGACGCCAACCTGCGGGGCCCCTTCGCGCTGATTCGCGCCGCCAGCCGCCCCATGATGAAGCAGAGGAGCGGGGCCATCATCAACATCACCTCCGTGGTGGGGGAGATGGGCAACCCGGGACAGGCCGCCTACTCGGCGGCCAAGGCGGGGCTTATCGGAATGACCAAGTCGGTGGCCAAGGAGCTGGCCAGCCGCAACATCCGGGTCAATGCCGTGTCCCCGGGCTTCATCGCGACGGACATGACGTCCCACCTGGACGACGAGCTGCGCCAGAAGATGGTCGGCGGCATCCCGCTGGCCCGCCTGGGCAATCCGGAGGAGGTCGCCGGGGCGGTGGTGTTCCTCGCGAGTGATGCGGCGTCCTACATCACCGGCGAGGTCCTGAAGGTCAACGGCGGCATGTACATGTAAGCCAAGGTTGGATTGCCGCCGGGCGTGGGATATACCGCGCCGGCCTTTAAGACAGCCCGTGAGTCAAGCTGGGGCCCGCCCCGGCCGCTGGAGGATTTACACTTATGACGACTGCCACCGTGAACGTCGAAGCCAAGATCAAGTCCATCATCGCCGACCAGCTCGGAGTGGGAGAGGACGAGATCAAGCCCGAGTCCTCCTTCATCGAGGACCTGGGCGCGGACAGCCTCGACATCGTCGAGCTGGTGATGGCGATGGAAGAGGAGTTCGAGGTCGAGATCCCCGACGACGAGGCGGAGAACATCAAGACCGTCGGCGACGCCATCAACTACGTGAAGACCCACAAGAAGTAGCCGCGGCATCCTGGAGTGTCGGGGCCACGGGGGCGCGCGTCACCGGCGCTCCGGTCCCATCGCCGTCCGCGGTCAGTGGAGAGGACAAGTGTCAAACCGTCGAGTCGTCATCACCGGCACCGGCATGATTTCAGCGCTGGGCACCGGCACCGAGAAGAACTGGCAGGCGCTCCTGGCCGGTCAATCCGGAATCGGTGCGGTCACCCGTTTCGATCCGGGGAAGATCGACGCGCGCATCGCGGGCGAGGTGAAGGACTTCCAGCCCGAGCAGTTCATCGACCGGCGTGAAGTGCGCCGGATGGACCTGTTCGCCCAGTACGCGATGGCCGCGGCCGACATGGCGGTGAAGGAGTCGGGCCTGCCCATCGGCCCGGACGCGCCCCATGGCTATGATCCGGAGCGCGTGGGCGTCATCGTGGGCTCCGGCATCGGGGGCATCTCCTCGCTGGAGGAGCAGCACCGCAAGGGGCTGGAGAAGGGGTTTGATCGGCTGTCCCCCTTCTTCATCATCCAGATGATCGTCAACATGGCGCCGGGCCTCATCTCCATGCGCTACAACTGCAAGGGCCCCAACTGGGCCCCGGTGTCCGCGTGCGCCACCAGCGCCCACGCCATCGGCGAGGCCTGGAAGTCCATCCGCCTGGGTGAGACGGACGCGGCCATCGCCGGCGGCGCGGAGGCGGCCATCACGCCCCTGGGCATGGGCGGCTTCTCCGTCATGAAGGCCCTGTCCACGCGCAACGACGACCCCGCGGGCTCCAGCCGTCCGTTCGACAAGGACCGCGACGGCTTCGTGATGGGCGAGGGCGCGGGCATCGTCGTGCTGGAGGAGCTGGAGTCCGCGAAGAAGCGCGGCGCCAACATCCTCGCGGAGATCGTGGGCTACGGCGCCAACTCGGACGCGTACCACGTCACCCAGCCGGCCCCGGAGGGCGAGGGCGCGGCGCGCTGCATGCGCCTGGCGCTCCAGTCCGCCCGCATGCGGCCGGAGGAGGTGGGCTACATCAACGCCCACGGCACCTCCACGCCGTTCAACGACGCCAACGAGACCAAGGCCCTCAAGGCCGTGTTCGGGGACCACGCCCGCAAGCTGGCGGTGTCCTCCACCAAGTCGATGACGGGCCACATGCTCGGCGCGGCGGGGGGCGCGGAGGCGGTGGTGAGCGTGCGGGTGCTGACGCACAACGTGCTGCCCCCCACCATCAACCAGACGACGCCGGACCCCGACTGCGACCTGGACTACGTGCCCAACCAGGCGCGCGAGGCCCGGGTGGACGCGGTGATGAGCAACTCGTTCGGCTTTGGTGGCACCAACGCGGTGCTGGTGTTCAAGCGCTTCACCTGATGGCTTCCGGCCCGCTACTCCCCTGCACGGGGCGGCGGGCAGGGGCCTTCCCTTCCAGGCCCCGCCCTTTCAGCGGGCGCCGCTTCGGAGTCCGGCCGTGAAAGTCATCCTCGCCTCCGACCACGCGGGACTCGAGCTGCGCCAGGACCTGGTGGCCCTGCTGAAGGAGCGCGGCGTCGCGTTCGAGGACCTGGGTCCCCACACCCGTGAGTCGGTGGACTACCCGGACTTCGCGTCGCAGGTTTCGCGCGCGGTGGTGGCGGACGCCGGCACGCTGGGCGTGCTGGTGTGTGGCACCGGCATCGGGATGAGCATCGTGGCCAACAAGCACCGGGGCGTGCGAGCGGCCCTGTGCACCACCGAGTTCGAGGCGCGGATGACCCGCGCGCACAACGACGCCAACGTGCTGTGCCTGGGCCAGCGCGTGGTGGGCGTGGGCGTGGCGCGGGGCATCCTCGAGGCCTTCCTCGACACCGCCTTCGCGGGCGGCCGCCACGAGCAGCGCGTCCAGAAGATTCGCGACGTCGAAGCCCAGCAGCGCTGAAGCTCCGCCGTCGTCCCCACGCTGTCCCCGTTCGTCGCCAGGAGGCAACCCCATGGAGAACACCCGCACGCTGGCCCAGGTGGATCCTGAAATCGCCCAGGTGCTCCGTCAGGAGACCGAGCGTCAGGAGGAGGGGCTGGAGCTCATCGCCTCGGAGAACTTCGTCAGCCCGGCGGTGATGGAGGCGGTGGGCTCCGTGCTCACCAACAAGTACGCCGAAGGCTACCCCGGCAAGCGCTACTACGGCGGCTGCGAGGTGGTGGACGTGGCGGAGACGCTGGCCATCAACCGCGCGAAGGAACTGTTTGGCGCGGACGCGGTGAACGTGCAGGCGCACTCCGGCAGCCAGGCCAACATGGGCGCCTTCATGGCCCTCATGAAGACCGGCGACACCATGCTGTCGCTGGACCTGAACTCCGGCGGCCACCTCACCCACGGCGCGGCGTTCAACTTCTCCGGCAAGCTCTACAAGGTCGTCCACTACGGCCTGACGCGTGAGACGGAGACCATCGACTTCGCGCAGGTGGAGGCGCTGGCGCTGGAGCACAAGCCCAAGGTGCTGGTGGTGGGCGCGAGCGCTTACCCGCGCACGCTCGACTTCGCGAAGTTCCGGGAGATCGCCGACAAGGTGGGCGCCTCCATGCTGGTGGACATGGCCCACATCGCGGGCCTCGTGGCCGCGGGCGTGCACCCCTCGCCGGTGCCCTTCGCGGAGATCGTCACCACCACCACGCACAAGACGCTGCGGGGGCCGCGCGGCGGCATGGTGCTCAGCAAGGAAGCCTTCGCCAAGAGCATCAACAGCCAGATCTTCCCCGGCATCCAGGGCGGGCCGCTGATGCACGCCATCGCGGGCAAGGCGGTGGCCTTCAAGGAAGCGCTGACGCCGGAGTTCAAGGCCTACCAGAAGCAGATCGTCGCCAACGCGCAGGCGCTGGCGGAGGCGCTGAAGTCCGCGGGCCTGCGGCTGTGCTCGGGCGGCACGGACAACCACCTGATGCTGGTGGACCTGCGCTCCAAGAAGCTCACCGGCAAGGTGGCGGAGGAGGTGCTCGGCAAGGCGGGCATCACCGTGAACAAGAACATGATCCCCTTCGACCCGGAGAAGCCGATGGTGACCTCCGGCGTCCGGGTGGGCACGCCGGCCATCACCACGCGCGGCATGCGCGAGAAGGAGATGGCGGTGGTGGGCAGGCTCATTGGTGAGGCGCTGGATTCCGCGCAGGACGACGCCGGGCTCGCGCGGGTGCGCGGCCAGGTGAAGGACCTGGCCCAGGGCTTCCCGCTGTACGCCTCGCGGTTGAAGTAACCCGCCCCCGTGCGCTGCCCCTTCTGCCAGGACGCGGAGAACAAGGTCATCGACTCGCGAGAGTCGCATGAGGGCTCCGTCATCCGACGGCGGCGCGAGTGCCTGGCCTGCAAGCGACGCTTCACCACGTACGAGCGGGTGGAGGAGCTCTACCCGCTCATCGTGAAGAAGGACGGGCGGCGCGAGGCGTTCGACCGGGAGAAGATGCTCAACGGCCTGAAGAAGGCCTGCGAGAAGCGCCCGGTGTCCGCCGCGCAGTTGGAAGAGACGGTGGAGGACATCGAGCGGATGCTCCAGGGGATGGGGGAGAAGGAGGTGCCCTCGTCCTCCATTGGCGAGCACGTGATGCGGCGGCTGCAGCAACTGGATGAGGTGGCGTACGTGAGGTTCGCGTCCGTGTACCGCAGCTTCCGGGACATCTCCGAGTTCATGCACGAGCTGAAGGACCTGCTCGAGGACCAGGAGCGCGAGCGCAAGGTGAAGCCACCTTCGACTCCGCCCAAGGACGGTTAGGAAGGGCGGTATGCGCTTGCTCACGCGGGGACGGTTGCAGGCGGCGAAGACGCCCCGGGCGAAACGCGCGGCGGACTTCGACCACGCCGTGGCCGAGTTCTTCATGCGCATCGCCCTGGAGGAGGCCGCCAAGGGCCTGGGCCGCACCAGCCCCAACCCCGTCGTGGGGGCGGTGCTGGTGAAGGGCGGGCGCATCATCGCGCGGGGCCACCACAAGAAGGCCGGCACGGCGCACGCGGAGGTGGTGGCGCTGGAGGCCGCCGGCTCCAAGGCGCGGGGCGCGGACCTCTACACGACGCTGGAGCCGTGCGACCACTACGGGCGCACCCCGCCGTGCAGCCTCGCGGTGCTGGAGGCCGGCGTGCGGCGCGTGTTCAGCGCTTCGTCGGACCCCAACCCGCTGGTGAGCGGCAAGGGCCTCAACCGGCTCAAGCGCGGCGGCGTGGCGGTGGTGACGCACGTCCTCAAGGACGAGGCGGACGCGCTCAACCGGCCCTTCTTCAAGGTCATGCGCACGGGCCTGCCGTGGGTGACGCTCAAGGCCGCCTCGACGCTGGACGGGAAGCTGGCCGCGGCCAACGGAAGCTCGCGCTGGGTGACGGGGGAGGCCGCGCTTGCCTGGGTGCACCGGCTGCGCGATCAGGTGGACGCCATCCTCGTGGGCGCCAACACGGTGCGCCTGGACGACCCCCGGCTCACCACCCGGCTGCCCGGCGGTGGGGGCAAGGACCCCGTGCGCGTGGTGGTGGACTCGCACCTCAAGCTGTCGCCCGGACACACCGTCTTCACCCAGCGCAGCCCTGCGCGCACCATCGTGGCCACGCTGGATGACCCGGAGGGGCGCAAGGCGCGGCGCTTCCTGGCGCAGGGCGTGGAGGTCTGGCACGTGCGCGCGAAGCAGGACCGCGTGGACCTGAAGGCCGTGCTGCGCCGCATCGCGAAGGAGGGGCTCAACCACGTGCTGGTGGAGGGCGGCGCGGGCCTGTACGGCACGCTGCTGCGCGAGCGCCTGGCGGATTCGTTGGACCTGTTCCTCGCCCCCAAGCTGGTGGGCGCGGGTGGGCTGTCGTGGGCCGGAGAGCTGGGCGTGAAGGACATGGCCCAGGCGCTGGCGGTGAAGGACCTGAAGCTGGAGAAGGTGGGGGACGACGTCCTGCTGCGCGCCCTGCTCTGAAGGCCAGCGCCCGGCGCGCGCTTCCGCTATAAAATCCGGCCATGTTCACCGGCCTCATCCAGGACACTGGCACCATCACCCGCATCACCCCCGGGGCGATGACGGACGTGTGGATCCGCACCTCGCTGGGCGCGGAGGCGTTCGCGCTGGGGGAATCCATCGCCGTGGACGGCGCGTGCCTCACCGTGGTGGAGAAGGGCGGGGACACCTTCCGCGTGCAGGCCGCCCCGGAGACGCTGCGGCGCACCACCCTGGGCGCCCGGCGCGCGGGCGACAAGGTGAACCTGGAGCGGGCCCTGGCGCTGGGGGACCGGCTGGGAGGCCACCTGGTGTCGGGCCACGTGGACGCCGTCAGCGAGGTGCTGGAGGCCTTCGCGGAAGGGGGCTCGTGGGTGATGGTGTTCCGGCTGCCCCCGGAGCTGGCGCCCTGCTTCATCGACAAGGGCTCGGTGACGATTGACGGCATCAGCCTCACGGTGAACGCGGTGGAGGCGGACCGCTTCCGGGTGCAGCTCATTCCGGAGACCCAGGAGCGCACCACCCTGCACGCCAAGGGGGTGGGGGCCCAGGTGAACCTGGAGGGCGACCTGATTGGCAAGTACGTGGCCCGGCTGTTCGCCCTCCGGGGCACCCCGGAGGGGACCCGGGGCGCCGGCCTGTCGGAGGCGGTGGTCCGGGCGGCGGGCTTCACCCCGCGCGGGTAGGAAAGGCCCCGGATTTCCGGGGCGGGCGCGGTGCGGCAAACCCCGTGCAGACGTCGGGGGGCGGGGTGGTGTAAGGAGCGCGCCATGCCTCGTTATTTCGAAGGGGATTTCCTCCCCCCCCAGGGCCGGTTCGCCATCTGCGTGTCCCGGTTCAACAGCTTCATCACGGAGGAGCTGCTGAAGGGCGCCGTGGACACGCTGGTGCGCCATGGCGTGAAGGACGACGCCATCGACGTGTACCGCTGCCCCGGCACGTATGAGCTGCCCGGCCTCACCCGGCGCGTGGCGGAGGGCGGCCAGTACGCGGGCCTCGTCATCCTGGGCGCGGTGATTCGCGGTGGGACTCCCCACTTCGACTACGTGGCGGGCGAGTGCGCCAAGGGCGTGGGTTCGGTGGCGTTCAGCGCGGCGGCGGGCCCGAAGCCCACGGCGGTGACGTTCGGCGTGCTGACGTGCGATACCGTGGAGCAGGCCATCGACCGGGCGGGCGTGAAGGCGGGCAACAAGGGCGCGGAGGCCGCCGTGGCCTGCATCGAGATGGTCAACCTCTACGCGCGCATGACGGCCGCGGAACGGAAGGGCTGACCGCATGGGCGCGCGCAGAACGGCACGGGAGCGGGCGTTGCAGGCGCTCTTTCAGTTGGACATGGCCCAGGGCGCTGCCCGGGAGGCCCTGGACTCGGCGTGGGCCGCCTCCGCGGAGGACGGCAAGCCGGAGCCGGACGCGGTGAAGTTCGCCAAGGAGCTGGTCGACGGGGTGCAAGCCCACCGCGAGGAGATCGACGCGCTCATTGAACGCCACAGCCACAACTGGCGCCTGGACCGCATGTCCCGCATTGATCGGAACGTGCTGCGCCTGGGCATCTTCGAACTGAAGCACCGCCCGGACATCCCCCGCAAGGTGACCATCAACGAGGCGGTGGAGCTGGGGAAGAACTTCGGGACGGAGGAGTCGAGCGCCTTCGTCAACGGCCTGCTGGACCGCGTCGCGGTGGCGCTCGGGAAGCCGTGAGCCAGACGACCACCCTGGACGTGGGCCTGGAGGGCCTGGACGCGCTGGCCGGGGTGGACGCCCTGTGCCTCTTCGTGGCCGAGGACGACCGGCCCCTGCCCTCCACCGCGGGCTACGTGGACTGGCGGCTGTGCGGCGTCCTGTCCCGCGTGCTCCAGGGTGGCTTCTTCACCGGCGTGAAGGATGACTGGCTGCTCCTGCCCTCGGACGGGAAGTTCTCCGTGCCGCGCATCTTCGTGGTGGGGCTGGGGGCGCGCAAGCGCCTGGACCCGGCCGCGCTGGGCGAGGCGCTGGCGGGCGCGGCGAAGGTGCTCAGCCGCGCGAAGGTGGAGTCGGTGGCCCTGGAGATCCCCGGGGGCGCGGGCCTGAGCGACGCGGCGCGTGCGGAAGCGTATCAGCGCCAGTTCCTGCCGGCCTTCAAGGGGGCCCGGGTGTCGCTGCTGGCGGACAAGGGGCTTGTCGGCTCACTGTCATCCCGCAAGGGGTGACGCGCTGTGCCCGGGCGGGTGTTCTGCTAGCATCCGACCTCCGAGGCGTGCGCGCGATGAAGTTCAAGGTCTTGATTGTCGAGGACTCCAAGGTGTCGCGCGAGCACATCGCCGCGACCGTGGAGGCCGTGGACGGCATCGAGGCCGTCACCACCGCCAGCGGCTTCGAGGCGCTGAAGCTGCTGCCCCGCCAGCGCTTCGACCTCATCATCACCGACATCAACATGCCCGACATCAACGGGCTGGAGCTCATCAACTTCGTCAAGAAGAACCCCAACTACCGGGACGTGCCGCTCATCATCGTCACCACCGAGGGGCGTGAGCAGGACCGCTCCCGGGGGATGGCGCTGGGGGCCGCGGGCTACCTGGTGAAGCCGTTCCAGACGGAGGAACTGGAGGCGCTGCTGCGGCGCTTCCTGAAGCCGCTGTGACGCCCGGGGGCAAGGCGCTGGCGGAGTTCGTCGCCGAGGCCACGGAGATCCTCGACGCGCTGGGCAGGGACCTGCTCGCGCTGGACGAGGCCCGGGACCAGGAGGCGGATCCGGAGCACATCAACGGCATCTTCCGCGCGGCGCACTCGCTCAAGGGCCTGTCCGGGCTCTTCGGGCAGGAGCGCATCACCCAGCTCGCGCACGCCGCGGAGGACCTGCTCGACAGGCTCCGGCTGGGCCGGCTGACGCTGGACGACCAGGTCCTGGACGCGCTGGTGGACGCGCTGGACACCTTCCAGTCGCTGCTCGGGGAGGCGTCGCGGGGCGAGGACGGCGAGGACCTCACCCGGCGCACGCGCGCCATGGAGGACCGGCTGGCGCGGATGGGCTCGCCGCCGGCCGCGGTGGAAGAGGATCCGCTGGAGCGGCTGGAGCTGGACGCGCAGGTGCGCGCCGTCTTCACCGAGTACGAGGAGCACCGGCTGCGCGAGAACGTGCGGCGCGGCGTGGCGCTGTGGCGGGTGCGCGCCGCGTTCGACCTCTCCGACTTCGACCAGGGCCTGGCGGACCTCAACGCGCGCCTCAAGCCCCTGGGCGAGGTCATCAGCACGCTGCCCTCGTCACGCCCCGGGGGCGCCACCGGCATCGCGTTCGACCTCATCTTCGGCGCGAAGGTGGCCGCGCAGGTGCTGGAGGCGGGCCTCCACGGCACGCCCGCGGAGCTGGAGCCGCTGGTCGTGCGGCCTTCCGTGGACGGCGCGCCGGGCCCCGGCTTCGAACCGCCCCGGTCGCCGGACGCGGCCCGGCCGTCCATGGAAGCCCCTGACGCCGGCCCCGTCGCGTCGCCCCGCGTGAAGCGCAAGAAGAAGGGGGCCCGCGCCTCCGCGCTGGCGCTGGGCCCGGGCACGTCGCCGCCGCTGTTGCCGGCGAACACCGGGGCGCCGGAGCAGGGGCCCTCGCAGGCGGGTGCGCCGTCGGGCCTCGCCTCCGTGCCGACGTCCGCGCCGCGCATGCGGGCGGTGGCGAGCCCTCCGTCCACCGCGGTCGGGCTCCAGGCGGCCGCGTCCGCGCCGGTGCCCGCCGGACGTCCCCGGCCGGAGGAGACGTCGCTGCGCTCGCTCACGCAGACGGTGCGCGTGGACATCGGCCGGCTGGACGGGCTCATCAACATGGTGGGCGAGCTGCTGCTCATCAAGGCGAACCTCCAGCGGCTGGCGGAGGCGTCCCGGCAGGACGGGACGGTGGCCCTGTCGAAGCTGTTCGGCCAGGATCTGTCGCGCGAGACGCGGCAACTGGAGCGCAAGCTGGAGGCGCTCCAGGAGGGCCTGCTCGAAGCGCGCATGGTCCCGGTGGGCCAGGTGTTCGACAAGCTGGCGCGGCTGGTGCGCCGCATCGCGCGCGAGGCGGGCAAGGAGATCGACTTCGTCAGCACCGGCGGCGAGGTGGAGCTGGACAAGCTCATCGTCGAGGAGCTGAGCGATCCGCTGATGCACCTCATCCGCAACGCCATCGACCATGGGGCGGAGGGGCCGGAGGCGCGGCTGGCCTCGGGCAAGCCCCGGCGCGCGCTGCTGCGGCTGCGGGCGGAGCAGAAGGGCAACCACGTCCTCATCAGCGTGAGCGACGACGGCTCCGGCATCGACGAGGCGCGCGTGCGCGAGGTGGCGCTCTCCCGGGGGCTCGTCACCTCCTCGCAGATCAGCGAGATGACGCGGCGCGAGCTGCTCAACCTCATCTTCCTGCCGGGCTTCTCCACCCGCTCCAGCGTCAGCGCGCTGTCCGGGCGCGGCGTGGGCCTGGACGTGGTGAAGAACAACCTGGGCAACCTGTCCGGCATCATCGACGTGTGGAGCGAGCGCGGGAAGGGCACGGCCTTCCACCTGACGCTGCCGGTGACGCTGGCCATCGTGCGCGCGCTGGTGGTGGGCGTCAGCGGCCGCACCTACGCGGTGCCGCTCAACAGCGTGCTGGAGATCCTCTCCGTGCAGCCCCAGGACATCCGCACGGTGGAGCGCCGCGAGGTGTTGGACCTGCGCGGCCAGACGCTGCCCTTCCTGCGGCTGGGGCGGCTGTTCCACCTGCCGGAGCGCGAGGTGAACCGCCACTTCGTGGTGGTGGTGGGCCTGGCGCAGCAGCGGCTGGGCATCGCGGTGGATGAACTGTTCGGCCAGCAGGACATCGTCACCAAGCCGCTGGGGGGCAGGCTGAGCGGCGTCAAGGGCATCTCCGGCGCCACCGACCTGGGCAACCGGCGCACGGTGCTGGTGCTGGACGTGGCGGAGCTGCTGGAAGAGGGCATCGCGCAGGAGCGGCGCCGGGCCTGAGGCGCCCGTGCCGGGGGGCTGCTATCTTCCGGGGCGTGTCCCGTTTCGAAGCCCTGCTCGACGCGTTCTTCTACCGCCCGGACGAGGACGTCAGCGGCCTCATGGACTTCGCCGCGGGCAGCGACGGGCTGGCCTCGCGCGTCCTGGAGGAGGAGCCCACGGAGTACCTGGCCTTCCGCCTGGAGGCCGAGTGCTACGCGGTGCCCATCCTCACCGTGCGGGAGATCTGCAAGGTGCCGCTGCTCACGGAGATTCCGCGCTCGGAGCCGCAGTTGCTGGGCGTGATGAACCTGCGCGGGGAGTTGCTGCCCGTCTACGACATCAAGCTGCGGCTGCGGCTGGCGGACGCGCCGCCGCTGGTGGCGGGGCCGGACGCGGGTCTGCCGCCCCGGGCCGCGCGCATCCTGGTGCTCAAGACGCAGGACGGGCCGGCGGGCGTCTGGGTGGATTCGGTGGCGGGCGTGGTGCGGCTCAAGCCGTCCATGGTGGAGCTGTCGCCCGCGGGGCTGCGCGGCGACCGCGACTGCGTGGCGGGGCTGGGCCGCAAGGGCTCGCAGCTCTACATCCTGTTGGATCCGGAGCAGGCGCTCGCCCCATGACGGACCCCGTGAACCTGCTGGCCCGCCGTCCTCGCGGAGTGACGGCCGACGACGCTCCGGCGCACGAGCTGGAGGTGCAGCTGTGCGCCTTCTTCGTGGGCAACGAGGAGTACGTGCTGGACATCATGCGCGTGGAGGAGATCCTCCCGCCCCAGCGCGTCATCCCCATCCCCCATGCCCCCGCCTTCGTGGAGGGCGTGCTGCACCTGCGCGGCGCCATGCTGCCGGTGGTGGACCTGCGCCGTCGCCTGCTGGGGCAGGACGCACCGGAGACGAAGCGCACGCGGCTGCTCGTGTGTCGGCTGGGACCGCGTCGCGTGGCGGTGCGGGTGGACCGCGTCGCGGAGGTGATGCGCGTGCGCAAGGGCGACATCAAGCCCGCGCCCGCGCTGATGGCCGCGGGCCGCACGCCCTTCGTCGTGGGCGTGTGTGGGCCGCCGGAGCGGCTGCGGTTGCTCCTGGACCTGAAGGCGCTGCTGCGCTCGGAGCTGGACCGGGAGTCGCGGGGCCCGACGGCGGGTTGAGCGCGGCGCTCCCGTCCCGTGCTCCGGCGAGGGCGGACAGGGCCCCCTCGCGCGGCCAGCGGGCGTCCCTGGGCAGGCGCTCGGGCCCTGCCTCCTGGCGCTGCCTTTTTCCCCTGGGGCGCTGCTCCCCGGTGCTTTCCTCGGGAGGGCGGCTTCGGAGGGCGTGGGGGCCCGGGGGACGACGGTGGGAATTACACCCCCGGCTTCTTGGGGCAGGATGCGGGGCCGGGGCAGGACCGGCCACCGGAGGAGTACGGCGGATGAGCGACGCGGCGCAGTCCCTCGCGGGACAGGAGGAGGTCCGTTACCGGGCACTTCAGGCCGTGGACCCGCGTGCGCCGGGCGCCCTGGAGACCTTCACGGCGGGACTGCACGACGAGAGCTGGCGCGTGCGGCACGCGGCGGCGGAGGGGCTTCGCCGGCTGCCGGACGCGGAGCGCGTCACCGCGCGGCTCATCTCCGTGCTGGGGGAGCGGGGCGAGACGGGCGCGCGCAACGCGGCGGCCGAAGCCCTGGCCGGCATGGGCACGGTGGCGCTGCACCCGCTGGTGCTCCTGCTGGAGCACGAGGATCCGGATCAGCGCAAGCTCGCGGCGGACATCCTGGGCCAGCTGGGCCGCGCGGAGGTGGAGGACGTGCTGCTGCGCGCGCTCTCCGACGTGGACCTCAACGTGCGCGTGTCCGCGGCCGAGGCCCTGGGCCGCACGGGCGGCGAGGCGGCGGTGCGGGCGCTGGAGGCGCTGCTGGACGCGGAGACGTCGCTGCTGCGGCTGGCGGCGCTGGAGGGGCTCGTGGCGCTGCGCAGGGCGCCGGCCACCGAGCGCGTGATGGCGCTGGTGGACGCGCCGCTCCTCCAGCGCAGCGCCCTGCGCCTGCTGGGGCTGTGCCCGCCGGGCGTGTCCACCGAGCGCATCTGCCAGGCGCTGGCCTCCCCGGTGCGTTCGGTGCGCGAGGCGGCCCTCGTCGCCCTGGGGACGCAGGCTTCGGGGCTGGGACCCTACGCCCGCGGTGAGCTGGACGCGGTGGCGCGCGCGGTGCTCTCCCGCATCCAGGAGATGACGGACCGGGTGGCGCAGGCGCTGGACGTGGAGGACGTGCAGGTGCGGGCCGGCGCGCTGGTGGCCGCCGGGGCGCTGGGGGAGGCGTCGCTGGCGCTCGCGGTGGCGGAGGTGGCGCGCGAGGACCGGCTGCTGCGCGAGGTGCTCTTCACGCTGGGCCAGCTGGGCCCGGAGGGCCGGCGGCTGCTCCTGAAGAACATGGGCGCGCTGTCGCTGCCCGCGCGGACGGTGGCGGCGGAGGCGCTGGTGCTGCTGGTGGACGCGACGTCGGTGCCGGAGCTGTGCGCGCTGCTGGAGTGGGCGGAGGACGACCTGCGCGCCGTGGTGGTGCGGGCGCTGGGGCGCACGCGCTCGCCGCAGGCGCTGCCGCCGCTGGTGGCGCTGCTCGCGGACCCCTCGCTGTCGGGGACGGCGGTGCGGGCGCTGGAGCAGCTCATCGCGGTGCATCCGCTGGCGGCGCTGGCGGCGCTGGAGGCGGCGGTGGAGCAGCGCACGACGCCCGCGGCGGTGGCGGTGCTGGGGCGGCTGGGCGGCGCGCAGGTGCTGCCCCTGTTGCGGCGGCTGGCGCGCGACGCGGATGCCCCGTGGCGGGCGGCGGCGGTGGAGGCGGCCAGCCGGGTGAGCGGCGACGCGGGCCTGGAGCTGGCGCGCGGAGCGCTGGCGGACGAATCCGCGCCGGTGCGCATCGCCGCCGTGCGGGCGCTGGGCCGGCAGGGCGGGCAGGAGGCCGGGAGCTTCCTGGGGCTCGCGCTGAAGGACGAGGACCGCGCCGTGCGCCTGGCCGCGGTGGAGGCGGTGGGCGCGGGCGGCGCGACGGAGCGGGCCCTGGACCTGGAGGCGCTGGTGCGCCACGCGGATGGCGCGCTGGCGGTGCTGGCCGTGCGGGCCCTGGCGAAGCTGGGCAAGGTGGGCTCGGGGATGCTGTGGGACGCGCTGGGCCACCCCGACACGGAGGTGGTGAAGGCGGCGCTGGCGGCGCTGACGGCGGCGGAGGGGGCGGCGGACGGCGCGGCGCTGGCGGTGTCCCTCGTCGGCCATCCCCGCTGGGACGTGCGGGCGGCGGCGGCCCGCGTGCTGGGGGATTTGGGGCGCCCGGAGTGCCTGCCGGTGCTGGAGCAGGCGCTGTCGGTGGAGCACGACGCGCTGGCCCGCCGGGCGTTGGTGGACGCGGTGGCCCGGTTGTCAGGGCGCTGAGGGAAGGCCGCGCATGCCACGCTTCGACGAAGGCCGTCCGGAGATGACGCTGGAGGAGTTCCGGCTCCTGCGCGACCACGTCTATGCCCACTGCGGCATCCTCATCCACGAGGACATGAAGTTCGTGATGGAGCGCCGGCTGTGGCCCCGGCTGGAGGCGCTGGGGCTCGCGGACTTCGGCGCCTACCACCGCTACCTGCGCTACGACGCCCAGCGCATCGCGGAGCTGGAAGCGGCGGTCGAGTCCCTCACCACGCACGAGACGTACTTCTTCCGCGAACCCGCGCAACTCAAGGCCTTCTGCGAGGAGCTGCTCCCGCTGCTGGAGAAGAAGAACGCGCGCACCCGGCGGCTGCGGCTGTGGTCGGCGGGGTGCTCTTCCGGAGAAGAGGCGTACACGGTGGCGATGCTGCTGAAGGACAGCGGCCGCTTCGACGACTGGGACGTGGAGGTGCACGGCACGGACCTGTCGCGCCGGGTGCTGGCGGTGGCCCGCCGCGCCGAGTACGGGCCCAGCGCCCTGCGCGCGACGCCGCCGGACCTGCTGGAGCGCTTCTTCGTGCCCGTGGGGGTGAACCGCGTGCGCGTGCGCGACGACGTGAAGGCGTGGGTGAGCTTCGGCCACCACAACCTGGCGGACGAGGCGGCCAGCCAGCTGGTGCCGCGCACCGACGTCGTCTTCTGCCGCAACGTGATGATCTACTTCGACCAGGCCGCGCGCCGCCGCGTGCTGGGCGTCATCCGCGACCGGCTCTGTCCCGGGGGCTACCTGCTGCTGGGCCACGCGGAGAACCTGCTCAGCCTGGGCGCGGACTTCGAGCTGGTGCACCTGAAGGGCGACCTCGTGTACCGCCGGCCGGAGCTGCCGAACGGGGAGGGCCGCTGATGGGACGCCCGCTCACGGTGCTCGTCATCGACGACTCGGCCACCAACCGCCGCACGCTCACCACGCTCCTGGAGTCCTCCAACGACGTGCAGGTGCTGGACTGGGCGGGGGACGGCGAGGAGGGGCTCAAGAAGGTCCTGGACCTGAAGCCGGACGTGGTGACGCTGGACCTGGAGATGCCCAGGCTGGGAGGCCACACCTTCCTGCGGCTGCTCATGCGCGCATCGCCCACGCCCGTCATCGTCATCTCCAGCTACGCGCACAAGTCGGACGTGTTCAAGGCGCTGGAATTGGGCGCGTTCGACTTCATCGCCAAGCCGCCCCGGATCACGCCGGAGACCCTGGAGCTGCTCCGGCGTGAGCTCCTGGACAAGGTGTTCGCCGCCCGCCACGTGAAGTCCGGTGGCCGCCATGGGGCCGCGCTGCGCAGCGCCGTGTTCTCCGGCGAGGCGCCCCAGGTCATCGCCGTGGGGGCCTCCACCGGCGGGCCTCCGGCGGTGCAGCGGCTGCTGGAGGGCCTGGCCTCCGAGCCGACCGCGAGCGTGCTGGTGAGCCAGCACATGCCCTCGCAGTTCACCCGGGCCTTCGCGGAGCGGTTGGATCGCATCGGCCCCTTCACGGTGACGGAGGCGTGTGACGGCGACGTGGTGGCGCCGGGGCACGTCTACATCGCGCCGGGCGGCCGGCACCTGGTGCTGACGGAGCGCGCGGGGCGGATGGAGCTGCGCACGCCGGGGCCGGTGCCCGCGGACAAGTACGCGCCGTCGGTGGACCGCCTCTTCGAGAGCGCGGCGGAGGTGCTGGGCTCCCGCGCGGTGGCGGTGGTGCTGACGGGCATGGGCGCGGACGGGGCGCAGGGCGTGCGCAGCGTGCGGCGCGAGGGGGGGGAGACCTGGGCCGAGTCCGAGGACACGGCGGTGGTGTTCGGCATGCCCAAGGAGGCCATCGCCACCGGGGCGGTGACGCGGGTGCTGGCCCTGGACGCCATCGGGACGGAGCTGGCCCTGCTGGTGCGGCGGCGAAGGCAGGCCGCCGGGCAGTGAATCGGTGGTTGCCGGACAGGCCCCCGCACATTCCCGGGCCGGGCGGCGCGCGGGTGCTAGGCTCCCGGGCATGTCGCAGCAGCAGATCCGCGCGCTGGTGGTGGACGACTCGCAGGCCATGCGCCGCAGCATCATGTACGCGCTCCAGCGGCTCACGGGCGTCGTCTGCGTGGAGGCCGAGGACGGGGTGGCGGGGCTGAAGATGCTCACCACGCAGGGCCGCTTCGACCTGGTGCTGACGGACATCAACATGCCGCTGATGGACGGGCTGAAGCTCATCAGCCACATCCGCCAGGCGCCGGAGCACCGGGGCGTGCCCATCGTCGTCGTGACGACGGAGGGCGCGGCCGCGGACCGGGCGCGGGCCATGGCCCTGGGCGCGAGCGCCTACCTGGTGAAGCCCGTGCAGGCCCGGGTGGTGTTGGAGACGGTGAAGGAACTGCTGAAGCTCGGCTGAGCTTCGGAGGCCCAGGCACGCATGGAACCGGCGCTGGACGTCGAGGGGCTGGAGAAGACGTACGGCGCGGTGCAGGCGGTGCGGGGGCTGACGTTCCAGGTGGCCCCGGGAGAGGTGCTGGGACTCGTGGGGCCCAACGGCGCGGGCAAGACGTCCACGCTGCGCTGCCTCGCCGGCATCCTGCCCCCGTCCGTGGGCCGCGTGCGGGTGGCGGGGCACGACCTGGCGGTGGCGCCGGTGGACGCGAAGCGGGCGCTGGCCTTCCTGCCGGACGAGCCGCGCTTCTTCGAATACCTCACCGTCTGGGAGCACCTGAACTTCACCGCGCGCCTCTACGGCGTGGAGGACTGGGAAGAGCGGGGCCGCGCGCTCCTGGAGGAGATGGAGCTGACGGGCCGGGAGAAGTCGCTGCCCGGGGAGCTGTCGCGGGGCATGAAGCAGAAGCTGTCCATCGCGTGCGGCTTCCTGCACCAGCCCCGGCTCATCCTCCTGGACGAACCGCTGACGGGGTTGGATCCGCTGGGCATCCGCCGGATGAAGGCGTCGCTGCGCCGCCGCGCGGAGGAGGGCACGGCGCTGGTGCTGTCGTCGCACCTGCTGCCGCTGGTGGAGGAGCTGTGCCACCGGCTGCTCATCATCGCCGGAGGCCGCGCGGTGGCGCTGGGCACGCTGCCGGAGATCCGCGAACAGCTGGCCGGTGGGGAGGGCGACGGCGCGTCGCTGGAGGAGCTGTTCGTGCGCATCACCAGCGCGGCCTCGGAGGATCCGGAAGCGGTCGGGCCGGGGCCCCGGGCGCCGTGAGCTTCTCGCGGGCGGTGGCCTTCCTGTGGGTGCGGACCTGGCGCAACCGGCTGGTGCGTCAGGTGCAGCGGCTGAAGCGCCCGCGCTACCTGCTGGGCGCGCTGGTGGGCGCCGCGTACCTGTATTCGCTCGTGGGCCGCAGCGTGTTCGTGCAGGGCACGGGCCGGGCGGTGTCCCCGAACGCGCGGCTGTTCGCGGAGCTCTCGCTGGAGGTGTCGGTGCTGGGCACGCTGGTGACGGCGTGGGTGCTGGGCGCGGACCGGCCGGCGCTGAGCTTCACGCAGACGGAGGTGCAGTACCTCTTCCCGGCGCCCGTCACGCGCCGGGCGCTGCTGCACTACAAACTCCTGCGGGGCCTGCTGAGCGCGACGCTGGCGGCGCTGGCGGCGACGGTGTTCGTCGGGCGCTTCACGAGCCCCCGCCCGGAGCTCTTCTTCCTGGGCGCCGCGCTGGCCATGGGCACGCTGTACCTGCACGGCACCGCGGCGTCCTTCGTGCGCGCGTGGCTGGTGTCCCGGGGGCGCTGGGGCGGCGCCGTGCGCTGGGCGGTGGTGGGGCTGGTCCTCGTGGCGGTGACGGGGACGCTCGTGTCCACGCTCCAGGCACACCCGTGGCCGGACAACGCGGGCGCGCCCTTCGCCGTGCGGGAGTGGCTGCGCGAGGTGCTGAACGCGCCGGGCCCGCGGGCGGTGCTGTGGCCGGGCCGGGCGCTGGTGGCGCCCTCCATGGCCCGCAGCGGGCAGGACTTCCTGCGCTACCTGCCCGCGTCGCTCGCGCTGCTGCTGGCCCACTACGCCTGGGTGATGGCGGTGGAGGTGCCCTTCGAGGACTCGGCGGTGGCCAGCGCGGACGCGCGGACGCGGCAGCAGGCCCGGCGGGGCGACCGGGCCGCGCGGGGCGGGAACATCCGCGTGGGCCGGGTGCCCTTCGCGCTGAAGGCCCGGGGGCGCCCGGAGGTGGCGCTCCTGTGGAAGAACCTCATCGCGCGCAAGCGGCTGGGCGGCGGGCTGGTGATGCTGCTGGGCTTCGTGGTGATGGGCGCGCTGGTGGCGCTGGTGCTGGGCGACCTGCGGATGTTCTCGAACACGCGGGAGCTGCTGGGCCCCATGAGCCTGATGGTCGCGGTGGCGATGGCCGTCATCGGACCGACCGCGTTCCGGACCGACCTGCGCATGGACCTGCCGAAGCTGGAGCTGCTGCGCGCGCTGCCGCTCACGGGCGGCCAGGTGGTGCGCGCGGAGCTGGCGGCGTCGGCGCTGACGCTGGGCGTGGCGCAGTGGGTGATGTTGCTGGTGGCCCTGGTGCTGGGCGTGGGCACGGACGACGAAACGCTCGCGCCGTGGTCCACGCCGGTGGTGCTGGGGCTGCTGTCGGTGCTGCCGGCGCTGGGGCTCGCGGGGCTGTTCGTGCAGAACGCGGCGGTGGTGCTGCTGCCCGCGTGGATTCCGGCGGACTCGGAGCGGGCGCGCGGCGTGGAGGCCCTGGGCCAGCGGCTGCTCACGCTGGTGGGCACGCTGGTGGTGACGTTGCTGGGACTGTTGCCCGCCGCGGTGGTGGCCCTGCTCGTGGGCTACCCGCTGTTCACTGTCATGGGTCGGTGGGCGGTGCCGCTCGCGGGGCTGGTGGCCGCGGGGGCACTCTTCGCGGAGGTGGCGCTGGGCGTCGCCTTCCTCGGCCGTGCCTTCGAGCGGCTGGACGTGTCCGAGGAACAGTCGAACGCAGGTTGAACCCGAGCACGAAGGGAGCATCCCCATGAAGGTCGGCTTCATCGGATTGGGAAACATGGGCGCGCCAATGGCGAAGAACCTGCTGGGCGCGGGCCACGACGTTACGGTGTGGAACCGCACCGCCGCCAAGGCGCAGCCGCTGCGGGAGCAGGGCGCGCGCGTGGCGAGCACGCCCGGCGAGGCGGCGCGTGACGCGGAGGTCGTCGTGTCGATGCTGGCGGACGACCCGGCCGTGGAGGCCGCCACCCTGGGCCCGGACGGCGTCGTCGCGGCCCTGCCGGAGGGCGCGGTCCACGTCTCCTCCAGCACCATCTCCGTCGCGCTGTCGGAGCGGCTGACGAACGCGCACGCGGAGGCGGGCCAGGGCTACGTGTCCGCTCCCGTCTTCGGCCGCCCGGAAGCCGCCGAGGGCAAGCAGCTCTGGGTCATCGCCGCCGGCCCCGGGGCGCAGGTGGAGCGCGTGCGCCCGCTGCTCACGGCGCTGGGCCGGGGCCTCACGGAGCTGGGCGAGAAGCCCTCGTCCGCCAACTTGGTGAAGCTCTCCGGCAACTTCCTCATCGCCTCCATGATGGAGGCCCTGTCGGAGGCCTTCGCCCTGGCGGAGAAGTCCGGCGTGGAGCGCGCCGCGTTCCTGGACGTCTTCAAGGCCGTCTTCGCCCGCTCGCCCATCTTCGAGAACTACGCGGGCGCCATCGCCAGGGGGCAGACCACCCCCGCGGGCTTCGCGCTGCGCCTGGGCCTCAAGGACGTGACGCTGGCGCTCGAAGCAGGGCGCGCCGCGGAGGTGCCGCTGCCCTTGGCCAGCCTCCTGCGCGACCACTTCCTCACCGGCGTCGCGCAGGGGCGCGGTGACGAGGACTGGTCCGCGTTGGGCGGACTCGCGAGGGACCGCGCGGGCCTCCCGAAGAAGGCCTGAGCGGACATGGTGCCCGGAACGTTGCGAGGGCCGTCCGTCGAACCGGGCCCATCCTTCCTCCCGAGCGACTCGCGGGACGGTCCAGGTGCTCCGTCGCCAGGAGGCGCGCTTGGGTCCCGCGAAGGGACGGCACGAGAGGGGCGCTGCCCGTCGGCCAGGGTCACGAGGGCTCACCCGGAACCCACGGGCGGCGACCTGTGCTCCCGCGCGCGCGGCCCCCAGATTTCCCATGGACCCGAGGTCGGCTGAGCGACCGCTGAGCGCGGCCTCCTCCTACGCCCGCGTCCAGGCACGCAAGGAGGAGGAGGCAGAGCCCTCCGTCCTCCAGTAGGCGGCGCGAGGCTCAGAACTGCGCGGAGCCCGGCACGCGCGGGTAGGGGATGGCGTCGCGGATGTTCTGCAGGCCGCACATGTAGACGATGAGCCGCTCGAACCCCAGGCCGAAGCCCGCGTGCGGCACGGTGCCGTAGCGGCGCAGGTCGCGGTACCACTGGTAGTGCTCGGGCTCGAGCCCGAACTGCTTGATGCGCGCGTCCAGTACGTCCAGGCGCTCCTCGCGCTGGCTGCCGCCGATGATCTCGCCGATGCCCGGCGCGAGCACGTCCATCGCGGCCACGGTCTTCCCGTCCTCGTTGAGGCGCATGTAGAAGGACTTGATGGCCTCCGGGTAGTTCATCACCACCACGGGCCGGCCCACGTGCTCCTCGGTGAGGTAGCGCTCGTGCTCCGTCTGGAGGTCCTTGCCCCACTCCGGCGCGTACTCGAACTTCTTCTTCGCCTTCTGGAGGATGGAGATGGCGTCCGTGTAGTCGATGCGCTCGAAGCTGGAGCCGATGAACTTCTCCATCCGCTCCGTGACGCCCTTCTGCTGGCGCTCCTCGAAGAACTTCATGTCCGGCGCGCACTCGTTGAGCACGGCCTTGAACACGTACTTGAGGAACCGCTCCGCCAGCGCCGCGTCCTCGTTGAGGTCCGCGAAGGCGATCTCCGGTTCAATCATCCAGAACTCGGCCAGGTGCCGCGTGGTGTTGCTGTTCTCCGCGCGGAACGTGGGACCGAACGTGTAGACCTTGGACATGGCCAGGCAGTACGCCTCCACGTTCAACTGCCCGGACACGGTGAGGTAGGCCTCCTTGCCGAAGAAGTCCTTGCCCCAATCAATCTTGCCGTCCGGCCCGCGCGGCGGGTTGGACGCATCCAGCGTGGACACGCGGAACATCTGCCCGGCGCCCTCCGCGTCGCTCGCGGTGATGATGGGCGTGTTGACCCAGCAGAAGCCCTCTTCGTGGAAGAAGCGGTGCACCGCCTGCATGGCGGAGTTGCGCACGCGGGTGATGGCCCCGAAGGTGTTCGTGCGCACGCGCAGGTGCGCCACGTCCCGCAGGAACTCCAGCGTGTGCTGCTTGGGCTGGATGGGGTAGGTGTCCGGGTCGTCCACCAGCCCCAGCACCTGCACCTCGTCCGCCTGGACCTCGAACGCCTGCCCCTTGCCCTGGGACTGCACCAGCGTGCCCCGGCAGATGACGGACGCGCCCGCGGTGAGCCGGAGGATCTCCTTCTCGTAGTTGGGCAGCGAATTGGGCGCGACGACCTGGATGGGGTCGAACACGGACCCGTCGCTCACGTTGACGAAGCTGATGCCCGCCTTGGAGTCGCGGCGCGTCCGCACCCAGCCGCGCACCTCCACCTTCGAGCCCGCCTCGACCGAGCCCGCCAGGGCCCTCTTCACACTCACGACCTGCATGGTGCTCTCCCTCTGCTCCAGACCGGGAAGGCGAGTTAGTCGTGCCCGGGCCGGAGGGCAAGCACCGTGCGAGGCCCGCCCCCGGCCCGGGGCACCCACATGGGAGCCGTCCCGGTCAGGCTTCCGGGCCTGGCGGCCGTCCGGGGAGGCAGGCCGCACGGGGGCGGACGGTCCCCGCCTTCGACGCGCCAAGACTTGTTGCCCGCATGTCGCACCTCCCGCTAAGAGACTGGAAAGCCATGGCGATGAACGAGCGTTACGAGCCGCAGTCGATTGAAGGAAAGTGGCAGACCCGCTGGGACCAGGAGGGCATCTTCCGGGCAGGCAGGCGCCCGGATGCGCCCAAGAAGTACATCCTGGAGATGCTGCCGTACCCCAGTGGTCAGATGCACATGGGGCATGTGCGCAACTACCTCATCGGGGATGTCTACGCGCGCTACTACCTGATGCGCGGCTTCGACGTGCTGCACCCCATGGGCTGGGACGCCTTCGGTCTGCCGGCGGAGAACGCGGCCATCAAGGACGGCGTGCACCCGGCCATCCGCACCCGCGAGAACATCGAATCGTTCAAGGCGGAGATCAAGACGCTCGGCTACAGCTACGACTGGTCGCGCGAGGTGAACACCAGCGCGCCGGAGTTCTACCGCTGGAACCAGTGGTTCTTCCTCCAGATGCTGGAGCGCGGGCTCGTCTACCGCCGCTTCAGCAAGGTGAACTGGTGCACCGGCTGCCACACCGTCATCGCCAACGAGCAGGTGAAGGACGGCCGCTGCGAGCGCTGCTCCTCGGAGGTGCTGGACAAGGAGATGCCTGAGTGGGCGTTCCGCATCACGAAGTACTCGCAGGACCTGCTCGACGCGCTGGACACGCTCAAGGAGTGGCCGGACAGCATCACCGCCCGCCAGCGCAACTGGATTGGCCGCTCGGATGGCGCGGAGGTGGACTTCCGCGTGCAGGGGCATGACGCGTCCCTGCGCGTCTTCACCACCCGCGTGGACACGCTCTTCGGCTGCACCTACGTGGTGCTGGCGCCGGACCACAAGCTCGTGGCCCAGGTGACGACGCCGGAGCAGCGCGCGAACGTCGAAGCGTTCGCGAAGCGCATGGCGGCGCAGAACAAGACGGAGCGGCTGGGCGAGGACACGGAGAAGGAAGGCGTCTTCACCGGGGCGCACGCGCTGCACCCGTTCACCGGCCAGCCGGTGCCCATCTGGATCGCCAACTTCGTGGTGAGCGACTACGGCACCGGCGCGGTGATGAGCGTGCCGGCGCACGACGAGCGCGACTTCGCCTTCGCGCGCAAGTACTCGCTGCCCGTGCGCGTGGTCATCCAGCCGGCCACGGGCGACAAGCTGGGCGCGGGGGAGACGCTGACCGGGGCGGCGACCGCCGACGGCGTGCTCGTGGACTCCGGGGACTTCACCGGCCTGCCTTCCGCGGAGGCGCGCGTGAAGATGGCCGCGACGCTGGAGTCCCAGGGCAAGGGCAAGGCCACGGTGACGTACCGCCAGCGGGACTGGGGCTTCAGCCGCCAGCGCTACTGGGGCACGCCCATCCCCATCGTCTACTGCGAGAAGTGCGACCCGGAGCGCAAGGGCATCCCCGTGCCGTTGGACCAGCTCCCGGTTCGCCTGCCGGACATCGACACGCAAGAGGTGCTCACCGGCCGTGGCGAGCCGCCGCTCGCGAAGGTCGCGTCCTTCGTCAACACCGAGTGCCCGAAGTGCGGCGGCCCCGCGCGTCGGGAGGCGGAGACGATGGACACCTTCGTCGACTCCTGCTGGTACTTCGCGCGCTACCTGTCGCCGCACTACGACGCCGCGCCCTTCGACCCGGAGGTGGCGAAGCACTGGCTGCCCGTGGACGTGTACGTGGGCGGCCCCGAGCACGGCACGATGCACCTGCTCTACTTCCGCTTCTGGACCCGGGTCATGAAGCTGCTCGGCCTGTCGCCGGTGGACGAGCCCGTCACGCGGCTCATCACCCAGGGCATCGTCAACGGCGCCGACGGCCGCAAGATGGGCAAGCGCTACGGCAACGGCGTGGCCCCCTCCACCATCGTGCAGAAGTACGGCGCGGACACCGCGCGCACCTACGTGCTCTTCGCGGGCCCGCCGGAGCGCGACTTCGACTGGTCCCCGGACCAGGTGGAGGGCGTCTCCCGCTTCCTGAAGCGCGTGTGGGCGCTCGGCGCCACGCACCACGCCTCCGTGGCGGATGTCACGTACGACGGCCCCTATGAGGGCAAGGCCCTGGAGACGCGCCGGGCGGCGCACAAGTGCATCAAGCGCGTGGGCGAGGCCATCGAGCGCCTGTCCTTCAACACCGGCGTCGCCGGCATCATGGAGTGCGTGAACGCGCTCTACGCGGTGGGCACGCCGGAGACGCAGGCGGAGAAGGCGGCCATGGCGGAGGCGGTGCGGCTGCTCGCGCGCATCCTCACCCCGTTCGCGCCGCACATCGCGGACGAGCTGGCGGAGGCCTATGGCGCCAAGGCCGTCACCGTGTCGGAGGCCTGGCCGGAGTTCGACCCCGCGCTGGTGGTGGACGACGTGATTCCGTACGCCGTGCAGGTGAACGGCAAGCTGCGCGCGGAGGTGCGCGTGGCGGCGGACGCGAGCGAGGCGGACGTGCGCGCGGCGGCGGAGGCGGAGGAGAAGGTGAAGTCCGCCCTGGAGGGCAAGACGCTGCGCAAGTTCGTCTTCGTCCCCAAGCGGTTGGTCAACTTCGTCGTCGGCTGAGGCCGGGAGGGAGGGGCGGTGCCCGCGGAAGTGCTCGTCATGTGCTCCGCCTGCGGGCGCCCCCAGACGGCGGCCCGGCGTCGCTGCGCCTTCTGCAACGCGGAGCTGCCGGAGGCACCCCTGCCACCCCAGGCCCCCGCGGCCCCACCGCCCCCGCGCATCGCCTCGGTGGCGGTGGACCTGGGCAACGGGCGGGGCCTGTCCCTGGACGCGGAGCGGCTGACCTTCCAGGGGCGCGCCAGGGGCCCGCCGCTCGACGTGCCGTGGACGCGGGTGCGCCGGTTGGAGTGGCGCACGCGGCCCTACCTGGAGGCGCTGGGGCTGCTCGCCTTCGCGCTGCTGGGGTTCTGGGCGCGGGAGCCGGCCATCCAGGTGATGGCCGGCGCGGCGGGAATCGTGGGCCTGCTGCTCGCGGCCATGTACCGCCACCAGGGCCTCACGGTGGAGGTGGAGGACGGCGCGCGGTTGCAGTGGCCGCTGGGCATGGCGCTCCGGGGCTCGGCGCGGGAGGCGCGGCTGGAGGCGGCCCGGTTGGCGCTGGCGGAAGCGGCCCGCGCGCGGGGCGTGCCGGTGTCCGGCCCTGGCGCTTGACGGAGGATCGCCGGCGGGTAGGGTGCGCGCCCATGCGGCCGACTTGGAGTGCGGGGAGCGAGTACCGGCGGGCCCGGACGGCCGTGGTGGTTGTGGCGGCGCTGGTGTCCGGCTGCGGCTACCGCTTCAGTCCGTGGGGTTCGGCGCTGCCGGAAGGCGTGGGGCAGGTGTGCGCGCCCATCTTCGTCAACGAGACGCCGGAGCCCGCGCTGGAGAACCTCTTCACGCGCTACCTGCGCCAGCAGCTCGTCCAGGCCGGCCGTCTGGCCAGCGGACCGGGCTGCGCGTCCACGATTGAAGGGGCGGTGCTCAACGTCTGGGCTTCACCGACCATCATCGCCAACAACTACCGCGTCTTCACGACCGTGCGACTGCGCCTCGTGAAGGAGGGACAGTTGCTCGGGGAGACCGTGGTGTCGGGCACCGAGGACTACCTCCAGGGGCGAGGCAATGTCCTGGAAGCAGAAGCCAACCGTCAGGCGGCGATGGCACGCCTGGCGGAGACGCTCATGCGGGATGGGTACGACCGACTGGCCAGCACCTGGTGAGGACCGGGAAACCCGGTCCTCGACCAAGGGCAGGGTGCGACTAGGCCGACTTCTTCGCGGCGGCCTTGGCCAGCCGGGAGATGCGGCGCGAGGCGGTGCGCTTGTGAAGGACGCCCTTGCTGGCCGCCTTGTTGAGGGTCTTGGAAGCCGCCTTGAGAGCGTCCGTCGTCTTCGTGCCGTCCTTGGAGGCAATGGCCTCGCGGGCGGACTTGACGGCGTCCTTCACCGACGTCCGGACGTTCACGTTCCGGGCGCGGCGCTTCAGGGACTGGCGGTGACGCTTCTCTGCAGACTTGGTGTTCGCCAAGGCAATGCTCCAGCGGAAGGCAAGACAAGGAAAAAGAGGGGCCGTCCTTACTTCGACGCCCCCATTGCGTCAAGGCACGCGTGCAAACGCGATCAGGATTTCCGGCTCCGGAAGGCCTCGAACGGCACCCGCGAGGGCCTGACGCCACCCGCGAGGAAGAATCAAACCGACGGGGGCATGTATTCCCACGTAAGCCCTGCGGGGTCCCGGAACCGCAGGCCCTCCCCGGGGCCCGACAGGAGGCTTTCGGGGTGGTGGGCCTGGATCAGCTCCCGCAGCCGGGTGACGGCGGCCTGGGAGGGCGCCTCCAGCCCCAGCGTGGCCTGGGAGGACGGCGGCCCGGCCGGGGCGCCCGGCGTGAAGACGAGCCCCAGGCCCGCGCCCGTGTAGGCCGCCGTGCCGTCCGGGCTTTGCGGCTTCGTCCAGCCCAGCCAGGAGGCCACCGGGTCCCAGAAGGCCCGCTGGGCCGCCACGTCCGGCACCGGCAGGCGCAGGGTGGCGACGGTGGCGCGGGGCGGGTGGGCCGGCGGGGGCAGCAGCTTCTCCTGGGCCTTGGCGCCCTGCCAGTGGCGCTCCATGTGCTCCAGGGTCGCGCCGCCAAAGGGCACGGCCTCCTCGTTCAGCCGGGCCTCGATGTACTGGAACCGGGTGACGAACCGACGCGAGGCCATGCGCAGCGCGTCCTCCGCCGGCGTCTTCACGAAGCGGGCGAGGTTCGCGAGCGAGAACAGGACGTCCCCCAGCTCGTGCTCGATGGCGTCCCGGCCTCCGGCGGCGATGGCCTCGTCCAGCTCGCGCAGCTCCTCGTCGAGCTTGCCGCGCACCCCGGCGAGGTCCGGCCAGTCGAAGCCCAGGCGGCTGGCCTTCTCGGTGAGGCGCTCGGCGCGCAGCAGGGAGGGAGCCGCGGTGGGCACCCCGTCCAGCACGGAGCCCGCGCGCCCCGTCTTCTTCTTGCGCTCGTCCGCCTTGAGCTTCGCCCAGTTGGCGAGCACCTGTTCGGCGCCCTCCACCTGTTCAGTTCCGAAGACATGGGGGTGGCGGCCGGTGAGCTTGTCGCTGATGGCCGCGCACACGTCCGCCATCGTGAACTCGCCCAGCTCCGCCGCCAGCTGGGCGTGGAAGACGATCTGGAAGAGCAGGTCCCCCAGCTCCTCGCACAGGGGGCGCCAGGGCCCCCCGTCGGAGACGCGATCCATCTCGTCCAGGACCTCGAATGCCTCCTCGGTCAGGTAGGGGCGCAGCGAGCGCAGGTCCTGTTCACGGTCCCACGGGCAGCCGCCCTCGGCCCGCAGCCGCTGCATGATCCCCACCAGTCGTTCCAGCTCTGATCCAGGCGCCGCCATGCGATTTCGCTCCCGTGCAGTCCCCCGCCGGGCGCTCCTGTAGCACGGGGGCGGGGGCGGGCAGGGGGCACATGATTTCGTGTCGTCCCCGCTGTCGCCTATCATCCGCCGCCCGGATGCTCCGCTCGTTCCTCGGCCTGTGTTGCTGCCTCGTGCTGCTTGTCCCCGCGCGTGCTCCTGCGTTGATGCAGGACGCGCCCACGCGCATCCAGGAGACCTACCTGGAAGATCCGGAGGCCGACACCGGGGATGGCTCCCTCATCCAGGACGAACCGGAGCCGGACCCGGAGGAAGAGCTGGCCGACGAGCCGGAGCCGGAGCCCCGGCGCCCCGCCGCGAAGGGCCGCGTCGTCACCCCGCCGCCCAAGCCCGTGGTGCCCGCCGCGCCGCTGGAGCCCGAGCCCGTCGTCGTCGCGCCGCGCCCCGGACCCACGCCGGTGATGGCGCCGAAGGTGGTGGACGCGGACCTGCTGGCGGTGTGGGAGCGGTGGAAGCAGGCCCGCGCGCGCAACGACAAGGCCGCGGCCCAGAGCGCGCAGCAGGAGCTGCTCAAGCTGCGCGAGGAGATCCTCGCCACGGACCTGGAGCCCCTGAGCGTGGGCTTCCTGCGCGAGGCCGAGGTCCGCCGCCGCGCCGGAGACCTCACGGGGACGCTGGCGCTCCTGGACGTGGCGGTGACCCTGTCGCCGGGGTTGCCCGCGGCGCACTTCGCCCGCGCGGAGGCCTACGTCGTGGAGGATCCGCTGGACGTCCCGCGCGCCCTGAGCGCCTGGAAGACGGCGCTCGTGACGCTGGCGAAGGACGCGCGCTACCGGCGGCCGGCGCTCACGGACCTGGGCGCGGCGGTGCTCGCGGCGTGGGCGGCCACGGCAGTGGCGGTGGTGGTCGTCCTCTTCCTGCGGCGGATCCGCTACGCGCTGCATGACTTCCACCACCTGTTCCCCCGGGCGGTGGCGCGCTGGCAGTCGGCCCTCCTGGGCCTGCTGCTCCTCGCGCTGCCCGCCGTGCTGGGCGTGGGGCTGGTGCCCCAACTGCTGCTGCTGCTCGCCGTCGTCACCCTGTACCTGGGCCGCGCCGAGCGCTGGGTGGCGGCGGTGCTGCTCGTGGGGCTGGGCCTGCTGCCGCTCGCGGCGGGGGCCCTGGTGCGCTTCACCGTCTTCGCCGGCACGCCCGCGGAGGACGTCTACCTGCTGGAGCGCGGCGGCCTATCCGCGGACGGCGCGGCGGCCCGGGTGCGCGCCCGCGCGGAGGCCCGGACGGCCCGCTTCCAGGAGCTGGGGGCGCTCGCCTTCTACGAATCCCGCCGGGGCCTGCTGGAGGAGGCGAGGGCGGACTTCAAGGCCGCCTCCGCCCTGCGCGGCGGGGACGCGCGGCTGCTCACCCGCTTCGGCAACGTGCTGGTGGGCCTGGGGGACCCGGAGGGCGCGCTGCCCCTCTACAACCAGGCCGCGCAGGCGGATCCGCGCATGGCGGCGCCGCACTACAACCTCGCGCAGGTGTACCGACGCCGGGCCCGGCAGGTGTCGGACGAGCTGCTGAGCAAGGAGCTGGAGCGCGCCACCTCGGCGAGCGCCACCGCGCAGTCGCTGGACGACTCGCTCCTGCGCCGCGAGCCGCCCCCCGAGGACCGCCCCCTGCTCAACCTGCTGCTGCTGTCGCCCCAGGTGCCGGAGCGCGACTGGATGGAGCTGGCGGACGGGAAGGCGGAGGGCGCGCGAGTGGAGGCCCAGGTGGGCCGGTGGCTGTCCCATGCCCTGCCGCAGGGCCCGGTGGGCTGGGCGCTGACCGCGGGGCTCGCGGCGCTCCTGGCCCTGCTGGGCGAGGCGGGCTCGCGGCTGAAGGCGTCCCGCGACTGCGACCGGTGCGGCCGGGCGGTGTGCCAGCGCTGCGACAAGGACCTGGGCGTGGGCAGCACCCTGTGCGGCCAGTGCGTCCATGTCTACGCGCGCAAGAGCCAGGTGCCCAAGGAGGTCCGCTCGCGCAAGCAGTTGGAGGTGGACCGCCACCAGGCCTGGACGAAGCGGGTGACGTACGTGCTGGGCGGGCTGGTATCCGGCGCGGGCCACATCCGCCGGGGCCTGCCGGTGCGCGGCGCCGTCTATGCCTTCCTGTTCAGCTTCTCCCTGGCCGCGCTGGTGCTCCACCGCGGCCTCGTCCGCACCCCGTACGGAGACGCGCCGCTGTACCTCAAGCTCGTGCCCGCCGCGCTGGTGCTCCTCTTCGTCTACCTGCTGACGCTGCGCGGCCTGCACCGCCACCAGCGGGGGGAGGCCTGAGCCATGTCCCTCAAGGGCACCCTCAAGGATTTCGGCATCGGCGACATCCTGCAGCTCATCGGGCAGCAGCAGAAGACGGGCACGCTCCACTTCCGGAACAAGGACCAGGAGGTGCGCGTCGGCTTCCAGGACGGGCACATCATCAAGGCGGAGGGGCTCACCCGGAAGCGCAAGGAGCTCATCGGCGCCATGCTGGTGCGCGCGGAGATCATCACGGAGACCCAGCTGGAGGCCGCGCTGGAGGTGCAGAAGCGCACCCTCAAGCGGCTGGGCGACGTGCTGGTGGCGAGCCATGCGCTCACCGCCGAGCGCTTCCACCAGATGGCCCAGCTCCAGGTGACGGAGACGCTCTACCGCCTCTTCACCTGGAAGGCGGGCACCTACGAGTTCATCCAGGAGCCGGTGGAGCCGGGCCCCGAAGGCATCACCCCGCTGCGCGCGGAGACGGTGCTGATGGAGGGCTTCCGGATGGTGGACGAGTGGCCCGTCATCCGAAAGCGCATCCACCGCGACGACATGACCTTCGAGCGCGTCAAGGCGCTGCCCGTGCCCCGGTCGCATGCGGAGGAGGGCGGGGAGCTGGGCGTCATCGGGCCCTCGGAGCGCCACGTCTACGAGGAGATCGCCCAGGGGCGGGACCTGCGCAAGCTCGTGGACCTCTGCTGCCTGGGGGAGTTCGAAACCTGCAAGGCGCTCTACAACTTGGTCAAGGGCGACTACGTGCGCGTCATCGACGCGGAGGGGCGCGCGCCCGTCCCCGAGGACACCCGCCTGCTCGCCCGGGTGGCGGGGCCGGTGGGCCGCGTCGCCGTGACCATGGCGGTCCTGGCCGCCCTGGCCTTCATCGCCTCCCGCTGGGTGGGGCCCGGCTGGCAGGAGCCCGGCGCCACCGTACTGGGGGATCCCGCCGCCCAGCGTCAGATTGCCCAGGCGCAGCGCGTCCGCATCGAAGCCGCCCTGGAGGTGTTCCAGTTGGAGAAGGGAACCCTGCCAGAGCAACTGGATGCATTGGTGGATGCCGGATTGTTACGTCCGGAGGAGCTTCGCTACCCCTGGCGGGAGCCCTATTATTACCGTCGGCTGGCTGCTCGGCGGTTCATCCTCCTGCCGCCCGTGCGCTAGCCTGCTGTGGAAGTCGTCCTGCGGTCCACCGGGCATGGGTGGGAGGGCGGCGTTACGTTGACGGCGAGCGACCACTGAACGAGGAACGACGCGCATTGCGAAACCCCGCCACGCTGGAAGTGCCCGCTGCTCGCGCAGAATCCACTCCCACCTCCGCCAAGGTGGACGTCCGTGACAACGAGACGACCCTGGCCCTGTGCGGAAACCAGAACGAGAACCTCAAGCTGATCGAGCGGCGCCTGGGCGTCCGGGTGGGGCAGCGCGGCACGGAGCTGCTCCTGTCGGGCCCCGCGGACGCCGTCGCCTTCGCCGTGCGCCTCGTGGAGAACCTCGAAGAGATGATCCGCGCGGGCCGCACCGTCTACCGCGAGGACGTCGAGCAGGCCATCAAGGTCCTGGGGCGCGGCTCGGAGTCGCTGCAGGAGGTCATGCTCGGCACGGTCCTCAAGAGCACCGGCAACCGGCAGATCGCCCCCAAGAGCCTCGCCCAGAAGCGCTACGTGGACGCCATCCGCGCCCACGACATCGTCTTCGGCGTGGGCCCCGCCGGCACCGGCAAGACGTACCTGGCCATGGCCATGGCCGTCGCCTTCCTCCAGGAGCGCAAGGTCAAGCGCATCATCCTGGCGCGCCCCGCCGTGGAGGCCGGTGAGAAGCTCGGCTTCCTGCCCGGCGACATGGCGGAGAAGGTGAACCCCTACCTGCGCCCGCTCTACGACGCGCTGCACGACATGATGGCCGTCGAGCGCGCCCAGACGCTGGTGGAGCAGGGGGTGGTGGAGGTGGCGCCGCTCGCGTTCATGCGCGGCCGCACCCTCAACGACGCCTTCGTCATCCTCGACGAGGCGCAGAACACCACCGTGGAGCAGATGAAGATGTTCCTCACCCGCCTGGGCTACAACAGCAAGGCGGTCATCACCGGCGATGTAACGCAGGTGGACCTGCCCACGGGCAAGATGTCCGGCCTCCACCACGCCCGCACGGTGCTCAGGAACATCGAAGGCATCCACTTCTCGGAGTTCTCCGACGTGGACGTCGTGCGCCACCCGCTGGTGCAGGAGGTCATCCGCGCCTACGAGCGCTCGGAGAACGCCCAGAAGGGGGCCCAGGCCGCCCGCGAGGCCACCGCCTTGACGCGCGGCTCCGGGGCTCCAGACGACGGTTCCCAGGCGTGATGCCCCACCCCCACCCCCGCTCCCAGGCTTGCGCCGGGGCGGGGGTGGAGTCGTTGGATGGCCTACATTCCAGCCTGTTCGCCCACTGTCATTTTTTGGAGAGCGAACTGGCGTCCGGGCGGCGGCTGTCCCACCCTCACGAATTTTCCGCGTCGCTGCTGCCTTCTATGGAGCCTTTGACGCTTTTCCAGGGTGAGGAGTCCCCCCATGGCCGATCCTGAATCACCAGCCCCCGGGCCCAGTCCGCTGGACGCGCTCGCGGTGCGTCTGGGGCTCGGACGTGGGGATTGGGGCCGGCGCATCGTCCAGGGCCTGCTGCTGCTCGTGGTGTCGGTGGGCGCGGGCTTCGTCATCTCCCCGGGCCTCTACAGCCAGCAGATCCCCGCGCTGACGGAGGAGAACCTGGGCAAGCCCTTCCGGGCCAACTCGCCCGCCGGCTTCAAGGCCGCGCGCGACTACGACATCGTGCACCAGTCGATGACGCAGCAGCGCCGCCGCGAGGCCCGCAGCGCGGTGCGCCCGGTGTACGACCTGAATCCTGCCGTGGTGGGCAACCTGCGCGCGTCCGTGCGCGCCGCCTTCGCCACCGCCCGCGAGCACCTGGAGGAAGAGAAGGAAGCGCGCGCCGAGGAGGCCACCCCGGAAGAGGGCGCCGCCAAGCGCCGCCGTCCGGTGCCGCCCACCCCCGAGGCCCTGGAGCGCCAGCGCCGCGACCGCGAGGAGATGCAGGCCCAGTTCCAGGAGCAGCTCTTCGGCCAGCGTGACGCGGGCCTGGAGGGCGAGGACTTCCAGGCGCTCGTCGCCAACGGCTTCTCCGGGGAGGCCGAGTCCGCCACCCTGGTGCTGCTGGACCGCGCCTACCGCGCCGACCGGGGCCAGGTGTACGTGGCCAGCTCGCGCGACGAGCTGGTGCGGGAAGCCCCGCAGGGCCTCACCGTGCGCGATGTGCAGCACAAGAACGAGGACTCGCTGCCCGCCGCCGCCGCGCAGGTGGTGGACATGCGCGAAGCGCACCAGGAGCTGGACCGGTTCGCCTCCGTGCCGGGCAACGTGATGCCGGAGTCCCCCGCCGTCCAGCGCCGCGCGGTGCTGCGCATCGCCAAGCGGCTGGTGCGCCCCAGCCTGACCATCAACATCGCGGAGACGGACCTGCGCCGCAGGCTCGCGGGCGACGCGGTGAAGGACGCGGTCATCTCCATCAAGAAGGGCCAGCGCGTCATCGGCGACGGGGAGCTCGTCAACGAAACGCACCTGGTGATGCTGCGCGGGATGCGGGCGCAGACGGACCGGCTGGACCTCCTGCAGCTCCAGGTGGGCGGCACGGGCCTGGTGTCCCTGCTGGTGGTGGCCTTCTACGGCTTCTGCCGCGCGGCCTTCCGGCGCTTCCGCCCCACGCGCAAGGACGGCATGCTGCTGGGCCTCCTGCTGGTGGGCCTGCTGGGGCTGCTCCAGGTGTGGGTGTCCATCGCGGACGCGGTGCAGGACCGCTACACGGCGCTGCCCATCGAGGCCTTCTATTACGCCTTCCCGGTGGCGGCGGGCGCGATGCTGGTGCGCTTCATCCTCACGCAGGAGCTGGCGCTCTTCTTCGCCATGGTGTTCGCGTGCCTCGCGGGCGTGATGCTGGGCAACTCGCTGGCCTTCGGCATCTACACGCTGGTGGGCTCGCTGGTGGCGGCGGATCGCATCGTCAAGGCGAAGGACCGCGTGGGCATCTTCCGCGCGGGCTTCATCACCGGCATCGCCAACCTGGTCGCGGTGCTGTTCCTGTTCCTCGTGGAGGGCAAGGGGCTGGCGGGTGACACGCTCGTCACGGCGCTGTGCGCGTTCTTCGGCACGGCGCTGGCCGTGCCGGTGATGGTGATGGCGCTGACGCCGCTCATCGAGGCCACGTTCGGCTACGCGTCGGACATCAAGCTGCTGGAGCTGGCGAACCTGAACCACCCGGCGCTCAAGGAGCTCATCGTCCAGGCGCCCGGCACGTACCACCACTCCATCATCATCGGGACGCTGGTGGAGAACGCGGCGGAGACCATCGGCGCGAACCCGCTGCTGGCGCGCTCGTGCGCGTACTACCACGACATCGGCAAGGGTCGGAATCCGCTCTACTTCGGGGAGAACCAGAAGGGGGAGAACCGGCACGACGGGCTCGCGCCCGCGATGAGCGCGGTCATCATCAAGCGCCACGTGACGGAGGGCCTGGAGATGGCCCGGCAGTACCGGCTGCCCAAGCTGGTGGCGGACGCCATCCCCCAGCACCACGGCACGCGCACGGTGGGCTTCTTCTACCACAAGGCCCTCAAGGAGCAGGAGGGCAAGGAAGGCGCGCCGCCCATCGACGAGAGCATCTATCGCTACCCGGGGCCCAAGCCGCAGTTCCGCGAGGCGGCGCTGGTGATGATCGCCGACGCGGTGGAGGCCTCCACCCGCTCCATGCCGGACCCCACCAGCGCGAAGCTCCACGCGCAGGTGCAGAAGATCATCAACATCATCTTCTCCGAGGGTCAGCTGGACGAGTGCGACTTGACGCTCAAGGACTTGAACCTCATCTCCCAGTCCTTCCTGCACACGCTGGAGGGCATCTACCACACGCGTCCGGTGTACCCGGCGGGTGCGATGGGTGGCGGCAAGTCCAGCTCGCCGCTGATGATGGCGCCGGCCCCCGCGAAGGCCGAGTCGAAGGACACGAAGGTGAGAACGGCGGGCATGTCATGAGCCGCAAGGTGGAGGGCGTGAAGCTTCGCAAGGGCAAGGTGATTCCCCGCGACGACGGCAAGCGCATCGAGGAGTTCGTCGGCGCGGCCAGCACGGAGACGGAGTCCGCGTCGGTGGCGCGCATGCGGGCGCCCCCGGGGTGGAGCGAACCGGCGCAGACGCCGGAGTTCGACGAGGTGGTGCTCGTCCTCACGGGCGAGCTCACCATCGTCGTGGACGGCAAGCGCGAGCGCATTGGCGCTGGCGAGGTGGGGCTCGTGCCGCGCGGCAAGCGCGTCGTGTACCGCAACGACTCGCAGGGCGCGTGCGACTACTGGTCCATCTGCGCGCCGGCGTTCCGCGTGGAGCTGGCGCACATCGAGAAGCCGGAGCCGAAGCCGAAGGCCCAGGACAACTTCGTGACGGTGCAGGTGGCGCACGGGCAGGGCGAGGACTACGAGCGCCTGCTCACCACCTGGAGCCGGGACTACCTGCGGCGGCTGGGGCTCACCGGCTGCGAACTGTCGCTGTCGCTGGTGGGGGACCGGGCCATCCGCCGGCTCAACCGCACCTGGCGCCAGAAGGACAAGGCCACGGACGTGCTGTCGTTCCCCGCCGGGGATCAGCCCAAGGGGACGCCGGGCCCGCGCCCGCTGGGCGACGTGGTCATCTCCATCGACACGGCGAAGCGGCAGGCCCGGGAGTACGGCCGCACGCTGGAGTCGGAGATGGGCCGCTACCTGGCGCACGGCCTGCTGCACCTGCTGGGGCACGACCATGAGAAGCCGCGCGACGCCAAGCGCATGGCCGCCCTGGAGGAGCAGCTCCTGGGCGAGCGCGGGATGGTGGCGGACTCGCTGACCATCGACTCGCGTGCCCGCCGGGCCAAGCTCATCTGAAGCCTGCTCCGGGGCCTTGCGAAGCCCCGGGGCTTTCCCCGGGTGGCCGTCCCCCCTGCGTCCGGACCGTTGAGTCGGGGACGCTGCGTGATAGGTAGGTGGGGCCCGCCTTCCGTGTGTTGGATGGAACGATGCCCCGCCTGTCATCTCTCACACTCCTGAGCCTGCTTGGCCTCCTGCTGCTGACGTCTCCCGCGCGCGCCGCCTCGGTGCCGCCCTGGGGCAAGGGCGAGAGCCGCGGCGAAGACCTGTCCATCTGGCTGGTGACCTTCAGCCCCGGCGATGACGTCTTCGCGTGGTGGGGCCACGGCTCGCTGGTGGTGGAGGACCGCGCCCGGCAGCTGCAGCGGCTCTACAACTACGGGATGTACTCCTTCGACGACCAGACGGTGGTGCGCTTCGCCAAGGGCCGCCTGGAGTTCTGGGTGGGCGAGTCGAGCGTCAACGGCACCTTCCGCCTCTACAAGTCGCTGGGGCGCGACGTGCGCGTGCAGGAGCTCAACCTCACGCCCGAGCAGCGCGTGAAGGTGGCGAAGCGGCTGGCGGACAACGTGCTGCCGGAGAACCGCGAGTACCTCTACGAGCACTACAGCGACAACTGCGTGACGCGCCTGCGCGACATGATCGACTCGGCCGTGGGCGGCCGCCTGAGCGAGGCGGAGCGGGCCCCGGCGCGCATGAACCTGCGCGAGCACACGCGGCGCTACACGGCGGTGAACCCGCCCATGAGCCTGCTGCTCGACTTCATGATGAACGACTCCATCGACAAGCCCATCACCCGCCGCGAGGAGGCCTTCCTCCCGGACGAGCTGGAGCAGCAGGTGGCGGAGCTGAAGGTGCCCGGCGTGGATGGGCAGCCGGTGTCGCTGGTGGAGAAGCAGTGGGACTACTACCTGTCGTCGCGTCCCCGCCCGCCGGCCACGCCGCCGGACTTCGGCCCGTGGATCCTCGCCCTGGGCGTGCTCCTGGGCGGCAGCGCGCTGGGGCTCGCCGCGTGGGAGCGCCGGGGCAGCCGCGCGGCGCGCATCCTCCTGGGCGTGGAGAACATGGTGGTGGGGCTGGTGCTGGGCATCCCGGGCCTCGCGCTCGTCGTCATGTGGGTGGGCACCGACCACGTGGTGACGCACCACAACGAGAACCTCTTCCTCGCCAACCCGGTGACACTGCTGGCCGTGCCGTACGGCCTGCGCCTGACGTGGAACAGCGTGAAGGCGCGCGCGCGGCTCAAGTGGGTGTGGGGCTTCCTCGCGGTGACGGGCGCGCTGGGCGTGGTGCTGAAGGTGCTGCCCTGGTTCGACCAGGACAACTGGCGGCTCATCGCGCTCATCCTGCCCATCTCGCTGGGCATGGCCGGTGCCTTCTGGCTGGACCGGCTGCGCGCCCGCGCGGCGCTCCGGGAACCCGCGGCCACCGGTGACGGCGCGCAGGTGCCCTCGCTCAAGGCCTCCTGAAGCAGCACGACTCTTCCAAGAACCTCCCAACACGAAGGACGACGAACACCATGGCGAACGATTCGATGGAGAAGATCCACGCCCTGAAGGAGCGCCTCAACGCGCTCCGGGGGCATCTTTGACCTGGACCGCAAGCGGTCCCGCATCGCGCTGATTGAACGTGACTCCACGCAGCCCGGCTTCTGGGACGACAACACCAAGGCCCAGGGGCTGTTGAAGGAGAAGTCCACGCTGGAGGCCAGCGTGGGTGCCTTCGACAAGACGCTGCGCGGGCTGGACGACGCCCAGACGCTGCTGGAGCTGGCGGCGGAGATGAACGACGAGGCGAGCGCGCAGGAAGCGGAAGGCTCGCTCGCGTCGCTGGAGGCGGAGGTCGCGAAGCTGGAACTGGCGCGGATGCTCTCCGGCCCGCAGGACCACAGCAACTGCTTCATGGACATCAACCCGGGCGCGGGCGGCACGGACTCCATGGACTGGGCCGCCATGCTCATGCGCATGTACACGCGCTACGGCGAGACGAAGGGCTGGAAGGTCGAAATCAGCGACGCGTTGCCGGGCGAAGAGGCGGGCTTCAAGAACGTCTCGCTGCGCATCGAGGGCGAGAACGCCTACGGCTACCTCAAGGCGGAGGTGGGCGTGCACCGGCTCGTGCGCATCAGCCCCTTCGACGCCAACGCCCGCCGGCAGACGGCCTTCGCGTCCGTGGACGTGTACCCGGAGGTCGACGACAGCATTCAAATCGATCTGCCGGAGAAGGACTACGAGCTGAAGTTCATCCGCGGCAGTGGCGCGGGTGGCCAGAAGGTCAACAAGACGTCGTCCACGGCGCAGCTGCGGCACCTGCCCACGGGCATCATGATCACCTGCCAGACGGAGCGCTCGCAGTCGGCCAACAAGGACATGGCCTTCCAGATTCTGCGCGGCCGCCTGTACGAGCTGGAGATGAAGAAGCGCGATGCCGAGCGCGACGCAGCGGAGGCGGCCAAGAAGGACATCACCTTCGGCTCGCAGATCCGCAGCTACGTGCTGGCGCCGTACCGCATGGTCAAGGACCTGCGCACCGGCATCGAAACCGGCAACGTGGACAAGGTGCTGGACGGCGACCTGGACGAGTTCGTCACCGCGCAGCTCCTGGGCGTGAAGAACCCCAACCGCAACGCCCCCGCGGACTGACCCTTCGTCCTCCCGGGCTGGAAACCTTCCACCCCTCCACCGGCGAGCATGCGCCGGGGGAGGGGTTTTTTCGTGCCCGGGAACCTTTTCCCCGGACCGGTGTCAGGGGGCGGGGCAGGGTGGTGCGGTAGGATGCGTGGCGGCCCTTCTTCCGGTGACGGAGGGCCCAGGGCCGGGAGGCACGGGTGGCATCGGGCGGAGTGCTCGAAGTCGGACAGCAGGCCCTGGCCAGCGCGGCTGTCCCGGACGTGCGCCGGGAGGAGCAGGCGCTGCTCGTCCGGCTGCGTCGTGGCGACCCGGGGGCCTTCGAGGAGCTGGTGCGCGAGCACCAGGACCGGCTCTACGACTTCTGCTTCCGCATGGTGGGCGACCGCGAGGAGGCCCACGACCTGGTGCAGGAGATCTTCGTCAGCGTGCACCAGAACGTGCGCCGCTTCCGCGAGGACGCGCGGCTGTCCACCTGGCTGTTCCGCATCACCAAGAACCACTGCCTCAACCGGCTGAAGTACCTGCAACGCCGGGGGCGCGGCCGCTCGGACGAATACGACGAGACGAGCGCCGCGGCCATCGCCGAGGGCGGCGGCGCGCCCCCGCAGCCGGACGCCGCCCTGGACGCGGCGCGCGAGCGGGCCCGGGTGCAGCGGGCCATCTCCCAACTGGAACCCGATGCGCGCATGCTGGTGGCGCTGCGCGACATCGAGGGCCTGAGCTACGACGAAATCGTGGACATCACCGAGCTGCCCGAGGGGACCGTGAAGAGCCGGCTCCACCGGGCACGCGAGAAGCTGGCGGACCTGCTGGGGCGGTTTGAGCCATGAGCGGCCTGCAGCGGAGAGGAACGGACGTGGAACCGCGATTGGATCACCGTGAGGCAAGGGCCCTGTTCCTGGCGCTCGCCGACGAAGAGCTGCCCGCGCCCCAGGCCCAGGCGGTGCAAAGCCACCTGGACGACTGCCTGGAGTGCCGCCAGGGGTGGGACCGGTACGCACGCACCGTGCAGCGCGTGCGGACCGTGGCGCGGGAAAAGGCGCCCCCCGCGCTCGCTTCGCTGGTCGCGGGCCGCGTCCGCCGGCAGCGCCGGTTCGGCCTGCGCGGGCTGCACCTGGCCCATGCGAATCACCGCTTTCCCGTGGAAGTGCTCATCCCGCTGCTCCTGGCCGCGGCGGTGGGCGCATTTCTTTTGATGTCCTCCTGAGGCCCGCCACCCTCTGGGGAGGCAACCTCCGTCGCGCGCCACCCTCCGTGATGCGTTGCGTCCCGGGGGCCGCTTGGCTAGCGTGCCGCGCCTTTCTGGAAAGCGCGTCATGGCCGAGACCGATAACAAGACCCCCCCTGGTGTGAAGAGCGGCGAAGCGGCGGATCTCGGCTCCAACGTGGAGCAGGAGATCTACCAGCAGCGGTTGGACAAGGCCGACAAGTGGCGCGCCGCGGGCTTCAACCCATACGGCAACGGCTATCGCCCCAAGCACGTCGCGAAGCAGATCACCGACGCGCACGACAAGCACTCCACCGAGGACCTGGAGAAGGACGCCCCCGTCTACGACGTCGCTGGCCGCATCGTGGCCATGCGCTCGTTCGGCAAGGCCGCGTTCATCAAGCTGCGTGACCGCTCCGGTGAGATCCAGGTGCACGTGAAGAAGGACGCGCTGGGGGACCTCTACGAGGTCTTCAAGCTGTGCGACCTGGGTGACTTCGTCGCCGCCGAAGGCCCGCTGTTCCGCAGCAAGACGGGCGAACTGACGCTGTCCGCCGCGAAGTTCGTGCCGCTCACGAAGACGCTGCGCCCCATGCCGGAGAAGTGGCACGGCCTGACGGACGTGGAGATCCGCTACCGCCAGCGCTACCTGGACCTCATCTCCAACCCGGACGTGAAGCAGGTCTTCTTGACGCGCAGCAAGCTGGTGAAGTTCATCCGGAACTTCCTCGACGGGCGCGACTTCGTCGAGGTGGAGACGCCGATGATGCACCCGCTGGTGACGGGCGCGGCCGCGCGGCCCTTCATCACGCACCACAACACCTTCGACATCGACCTCTACATGCGCATCGCGCCCGAGCTCTATCTGAAGCGGCTCGTGGTGGGCGGCATGGACCGGGTCTACGAGATCAACCGCAACTTCCGCAACGAAGGCATCAGCACCCGGCACAACCCCGAGTTCACGATGCTGGAGTTCTATCAGGCGTACGCCACGTACGAGGACCTGATGGACCTCACCGAGGAGATGCTCACCGGGGCCTCCCGCCACCTCACCGGCGACACCAAGGTGAAGTACGGCGAGCACACGGTGGACTTCGGCCAGGGCTGGAAGCGCATCCCCATGACGGAGGCCATCCGTGAAGTGGTCCCCGGCCTGTCCGACAAGGACATGGTGGACGCGGACCGGCTGCGTCACGAACTGCTCAAGACGTCCCACGCGGAGTCGGAGCGCCGCGCCGTGGAGAACATGAACCACGGCGAGCTCGTGGGCGCCCTCTTCGAGCACCACGTCGAGCACACGCTGGTTCATCCCACCTTCATCACCCAGTATCCCACCGCCGTCTCGCCGCTGGCCCGCCGCAACGACCAGAACCCGGAAATCACGGATCGCTTCGAGCTCTTCGTCGCTGGCCGGGAAATCGCCAACGCCTTCTCCGAATTGAACGACCCGCTGGACCAGAAGGGCCGCTTCCAGGCCCAGTTGGACGCGAAGCAGCGCGGCCAGCAGGAGACGATGGACTACGACGAGGACTACATCCGCGCCCTGGAACACGGTATGCCTCCCACGGCGGGCGAAGGCATCGGGATTGATCGCGTCGCCATGTTGTTCACGGACGCCGCCAGCATCCGCGACGTGATTCTTTTCCCCCTCCTCAAGCCGCTGGCGAAGTAGCCACGAGGCCTCGTGCACCCCGCCGAACGGCAGACCGACTATCGCTGGCCCCTCCTGTGGGCCGGTGCCCTCGTGGCCCTCATGGGGGCCGCGCTCCTGGGCGTGGCCATCTCCGACTCCGAGGCGTGGGCCGAGGTGGTCGGCGCGCTGGGCCTCTCCCTCTTCGGGTGGGGCGGGCTCGTGCAGTCCTTCGACGCCGGGGCGCTCGCCCTGGGCCCCAACCCCGTGGGGGCCGTCGCCGGCCCCAAGATGCTCGTGGCCGGGACGCTCGTCTGGCTGGCGGGCTGGGGGCTGGTCGCCGCGGGCATCCGCCGCGCGCCCGCCTCCACGGAAGGGCCCAGCCCGGCCGCCGGCTCGACGCTGTATCCGCGCCTGGCGCGCTACCGGGACTTCTACTGGAGCACGCTCGGCGCCTACGGCGGCGGCATCCTGCTGGCCGAACTGGTGATGCTGCTGCTCCAGACGGTGCTCTCCAGTGGGGGGGCCTCGGAACTGGGGGGCGTGACGCCGCGTGACGCCGGCGGCGGCGCGAGCCTGCCGCCCACCATCGCCTTCGCCATCGCGCTCGTCGTGGGCGCGGGCGTGGCCTTCGCGTCGGGCTTCGTGGGCGCGTCCCGGGCGCAGCGGCTGTCGCTGCCCGAGGCCACCATCGGCGTCTTCTACCTGGGCCTGCCCATCCCCATCCTCCTGTCGCTGATGGAGCGGGTGCCGTCGCTCCAGCTCGCGCTGGGCTACCGGCTCAGGGAGGTGACGTACGTCGCGGGGCTGCTCGGCCGGCCGGAGCTGGGGTACTGGCTCGTCTTCGCCGCGCTGGTGCTGGCGCTGGTGCTGGGCATCAACACCGGCTTCATCGCCGCGGGCAGCGGCCGGGTGGACCTGCGGCTGGGCTTCGAGCTCTTCGTCGCCCGTCGCCACGTGGCGGTGTTCCGCCCGTCGCTGCTGCTGGGCGCGCTGGCGGTGCTGATGTTCGGCATCATCCCGCCGCTCATCATCTACTTCATCATCCGCGGGGCGGAGGCCGCCGTGGAGCGCACGCGGGTGAAGTCCCTGGGCTTGGCGGATCCGCTGGCCGCCGCGTCCGCGCAGCACCGGATGAAGCTGCACGAACAGTCCCCCACGATGATGATGACCGCGCTGTCGGTGGGCGGCGTGGGCGTGGGCGTGATGGCGCTCATCATCGTGCTCAGCGTGATGAGCGGCTTCGAGGCCGACCTCCAGAAGAAGATCCTGGGCACCAACGCGCACGCGGTGGTGTCCAAGTACGCCGGGGAGCTGCCGGAGTACTCCAAGGTGATGGAGCAGGTGAAGCGCGTGCCCGGCGTCGTGGGCCAGACGCCCTTCATCATCAACCAGGTGATGATCGCGTCGGAGGGCAACGTCGACGGCGTCATCATCAAGGGCATCGACCCGCACTCGGTGGGCTCGGTGACGGACCTGCCGGAGAACATCCTGCCCGGCGGTGACCTGGGCCACCTGGAGCAGCCGGCGAAGATCCTCCCCAGCCGCGCGCGGGACGACGACGACGAGGACGCGAAGTCCAGCGCGACGGAAGAGGAGGACCCCATCATCGGCAAGCCCTCCAAGCCCGCGAAGTCCGCGGTGCTGCCGGGCATCATCGTCGGCCGCGAGCTGGCCACGTCGCTGCGCGTGGTGGTGGGAGACCGGGTGAACGTCGTGTCGCCGCTCGGCACGGAGCTGAGCCCCTCGGGCCCCATCCCCAAGAGCCGCGCGTTCCGGGTGGCGGGCATCTTCTACTCGGGCATGTACGAGTACGACTCCAAGTTCGTCTACATCCTGCTCAAGGAAGCGCAGGACTTCTTCAACGTGAAGGGCGCCACCGGCATCGAACTGAAGGTGGCGGACATCGACGACGCCCGGCGCATCTCCAACCAGGTGGTGCGCGTGCTGGGCGGCTACCCCTACCGCGCGCGCGACTGGGGCGAGATGAACAAGAACCTCTTCTCCGCGCTGCGCCTGGAGAAGCTGGTGATGGGCATCATCCTGTCCATCATCATCATCGTCGCCGCGGGCCTCATCGTCGCCACGGTCATCATGCTGGTGCTGGAGAAGCGCAAGGAGATCTCCGTCCTCAAGGCGCTGGGTGTCCCGGACGGAGGCATCGTGAAGATCTTCCTCGCCGAAGGACTCCAGATTGGCGTGGCCGGGGGCCTGCTGGGCCTCTTCTCCGGGCTCGCGTGGTGCCTCTTCATCGAGAAGGTCGGCATCAAGCTGGACCCGGAGGTGTATTACATCCCCGCGCTGCCCGTCCGCATCGAGCCGGTCCAGACGGCGCTGGCGGTCATCATCGCGGTCCTCGTCACCTACCTGGCGTCCATCTACCCGGCCCTCAAGGCGAGCAGCGTGGAACCGGTCGAAGGTCTGAAGGCGGAGTAGCCATGGCGCTGTTGTCCATCCGCAACGTCTTCAAGAGCTACTTCCTGCACGGCAAGCGCATTGACATCCTGCGCGCCGTGTCGCTGGACATCCAGGCCGGGGAGCTGGTGTCCATGGTTGGCGCGTCCGGCGCGGGCAAGAGCACCTTCCTGCACGTCCTGGGCACGCTGGACGCCCCGGCCGCCGGAGAGGTCCTCTTCGACGGGCGCTCCGTCTTCTCCATGAACGACGCGGAGATCGCCGAGTTCCGGAACCGCACCATCGGCTTCGTCTTCCAGAGCCACTACCTGCTGCCGGAGTTCACCGCGCTGGAGAACGTCGCCATGCCCGCGCTCATCCAGCGGCGGGAGCGCGCGGGGGCCTACACCTACGCCCGGGAGCTGCTGGAGCGCGTGGGGCTGGGCAGCCGCGTGGATCACCGCCCCGGGGAGCTGTCCGGCGGCGAGGCCCAGCGCGTGGCGCTCGCGCGGGCCCTGGTGCTCAAGCCCGCGGTGCTGCTCGCGGACGAGCCCACCGGCAACCTGGACCCCACCACGGGCGAGGGCATCCACCAGCTGCTCCGGGACGTCAACCGGGACCTGGGGATTACCGCCGTCATCGTGACGCACAACGAGACGCTCGCCCGCTCCATGCCCCGCCGCCTGCGGCTGGCCGGCGGGCAGGTGTCGGAGGCCTGATGGCCGCTCGCTTTTGGATTGAGGGCCCCTTGGCCCATCCCGTAGATTGCCCCGCCTTTTCCTGGCCGGACTGCACTTGAGGCTCACCGTTCTGCGCAAGTCATTGCTCCCGCTGCTGGCGGTCGCCCTGTGGGCGCTCTGGCCCGGCCCTGCCCACGCCCAACTGGACGTGGACGCGGGCTCGCCCGCCGTCCTTCCGCCGTCCACGTCCGCCGCCACCCCCGTCGCCGCTCCGGACGCGGGCACCGACGCCGGTGTCGATGCCCCCCTCGCCAGCGACCCGGAGGAGGACGCGAACGTGTCCGCCGGGGACCGCGTGGTGGAGGTCCGCGTGGAGGGCAACCGCCGCGTGGAGGCCGAGGCCGTCCGCCGCGCCCTGCGCACCAAGGTCGGTGACGCGCTCGCCGGCCCCCGCACGTCGGAGGACCTGCGCGCCGTCTGGGCCCTGGGCTACTTCTCGGACGTGCAGCTGCTCGTCCAGCGCCTGCCCGCCGGCCTCGCCTACGTGGTGCGCGTCGTGGAGCGCCCCACCATCCGCGCCGTGCAGCTCCAGGGCAACGAGGAGCTCAGCGCGGAGGACCTGAAGGAGCAACTGGAGCTCAAGCCCGGCACCATCCTCGACATCGAGGCAGTGCGCGCGACGCAGAAGAAGATCCAGGAGAAGTACGTCGAAAAGGGCTACTTCCTGGCGGAGGTGACGTACCGGCTGGACCCGGTGGAGCAGGGCGCCGCGGTCAACGTCGTCTACGTCATCAACGAGCACTCGAAGGTGATGGTGAAGCAGATCAACCTCCTGGGCGCGGAGAAGGTCTCTCCGGAAGAGCTCAAGGCGGTGATGATCACCCGTGAGGGCGGCTTCCTGTCCTTCTTCACCGGCGAGGGCACGTACCGCGAAGAGGCCTTCCAGCGCGACCTGGCGGTCATCCAGATCGCCTACTACGACCGCGGCTTCATCAACGTGCGCGTGGACAAGCCCACCGTGCAGCTGTCCGCGGACAAGCGCGACATCTACATCACCCTGCACATCGTCGAAGGCGACGCCTACGACATCGGGAAGATCGACTTCGCGGGCGACCTGGAGCGCCCGCCGGAGGAGCTGGCGAAGCTGATGAGGTCGCGTCCCAAGGAGCGCTTCAACCGAGGCCAGCTCTCCACGGACATCTCCGCCATCTCCGACGTGTACTTCGACAAGGGGTACGCCTACGCCAACATCAACCCCGTTACGTCCGTCAACGCCGAGGACAAGACGGTGGACCTCACCTTCGACATCCAGAAGGGGCCGCTCGTCAACATCGAGCGCATCGACGTCGTCGGCAACAACAAGACCCGCGACAAGGTCATCCGCCGCGAGCTGCGCGTCTACGAGGGAGAACTCTACGACGGCACCGCCGTGCGCCGCAGCCGCGAGCGCGTCACCGCGCTGGGCTTCTTCGAGACGGTGGAGATCACCCAGCACCCGGGCAGCTCCGACAACGCCATCGTGCTGCAGGTGGAGGTGAAGGAGAAGGCCACCGGCACCTTCCAGGTGGGCCTGGGCTTCTCCAACGTGGAGAACTTCATCTTCACGGCCCAGGTGTCGCAGAACAACTTCCTCGGCTGGGGCCAGAGCGTCTCCGCGTCCGCGCAGATCTCCGGCCTGCGCTCGCTCGTGCAGCTGTCGTTCTACGACCCGTACTTCCTCGACACGAACTACCTGCTGTCCGCGGAGTTCTTCCGCGTGCAGGCGGACTACGAGGGCTTCATCCGCAACTCCACGGGCGGCACCGTGTCCCTGGGCCGCCAGCTCGTGGACGACGTGCTGGCCACGGTGGGCTACACGCGGGAGTACGTGGACGTGCAGGCGGGGCAGGGCATTGGCGCGGTGCTGCTCGCCAACCAGTTCCAGTCCGGCACCACCAGCGCGCTGCGCCTGTCCGTGCAGTTCGACCGGCGCGACAACCGCCTCTTCCCGTCGCGCGGCTTCATCCACTATGGCTCGGTGGAGACGGCCCCGTCCTTCCTGGGCGGCACGTTCCTCTTCAACCGGTACACCGCCTACTCGCGCCTGTACTTCCCGCTGCCCCTGGGCTTCGTCTTCAAGACCAACGCCACCATGGGCTACGTGCAGCAGCTGGACTCCAGCAAGCCGCTGCCCATCAGCGAGCTGTACTACGTGGGCGGCATCAACACGATCCGCGGCTACTACCTGCGCAGCATCAGCCCCACGCTCCTGGTGCCTCGCGCGGACAACCCGGACGCCAACGTCACCGAGTTCCGGGTGGGCGGCAACAAGCAGCTCATCTTCAACTTCGAACTGGAATTCCCCATCTTCGAGAAGGCCGGCCTGCGCGGCGTGCTCTTCTACGACGCGGGAAATGCCTTCGGCTCCAACGAGAAGTTCTTCGAGGACCGGCAGAACAAGCTGCCCCTCGGGCTCTTCCACTCGGCCGGCTTCGGCTTCCGCTGGTTCTCGCCCATCGGGCCGCTGCGCTTCGAGTGGGGCATCCCGCTGACCAAGCGGCCTTCGGACGACCCCATCCTGTTCGAGTTCACGATCGGTAACTTCTTCTGATAGGCATTGACCCCGGCTTCCCCGGCCATTCCACCTCCTCAAGAGGTGGGAGTGAACAGGCCGGGGGGGTGGACGTCGGAGCCTGCAGCACCCTTTTCGAGGAGCCGTAACCCATGTCGCTTCGAAGCACCCTGGCGGTCACCGCCGCTGTCCTGTCGCTCGCCCTCCCGGTTGCCGCTTCGGCCGCCGACCTCAAGGTGGCCTACGTCGACCTGCAGCGCGTGCTGCTGGAGGTGGACGACGGAAAGGCCGCCAAGCTGCGCCTGCAGAAGTGGCTGGAGGCCCGCCAGAAGGAGATCGACGCGGAGCAGGACACGCTGCGCAAGGAGAAGGAGCTCCTCGACAAGCAGGCCAGCGCCATGAGCGAGGCCACCCGCACGCAGAAGGCCACCGAGCTCCAGAAGAAGGTCATGGAGCTGGCGCAGAAGTACGAGCGCAGCCGCGCCGAGGCGGCCAACAAGGAGCGCCAGGAGATGGAGCCCATCATCTCCCGCATCGACCAGGTCATCGCGACCATCGCGGAGCGGGACGGCCTGGGCTTCGTGCTGGACAAGCGCGACTCCGGCATCGTCTTCGCGCTGGGCCAGTACGACATCTCCAACGAGGTCGTGCGCAGCTACAACAACGCCAAGAAGTCCTCGCCGGTGGCCAAGGACGCCCCGGTCAAGAAGTAGGCGACAAAGGAACCGCCCCCGTGCCCTCCGCACCTTCCGCGCACCGGCTGGGGGACATCGCCGCCCACGTCCGGGGTGAGCTCCTCGGCGACCCCGGACTGCTCGTCCACGGCCTGAACGGGCTGGAGGAAGCAGCTCCCGGGGAGGTGTCGTTCTACGGCAACCCCCGCTACCGCAAGCAGTTCGAGGCCACCCGCGCCTCGGCCGTGCTGGTGGGGATGGACACCCAGGCCCGTGACGGCGTGGCGCTGGTGCGGGTGCACAACCCGCATCTGGCGTACGCGAAGCTGCTGGCCCTGCTCCACCCCGTCGCGCGGCCGCAAGCCGGCATCCACCCGTCCGCCCACGTCCACCCGGAGGCCACGGTGCACCCGGAGGCGTCCGTGCGCGCCGGGGCGGTGGTGGAGAGGGGCGCCCAGGTCGGCGCCCGGACGGTGCTGCACCCCGGCGCCTACGTGGGCGAGGACGCGCGCGTGGGTGACGACTGCGTGCTCTACCCCCACGCCACGGTGCGCGAGCGCTGCGTCGTGGGCTCGCGCGTCATCCTCCACGCCTCGTCGGTGGTGGGCGCGGACGGGTTCGGCTTCGCCTTCAACGCCGAAGGCGACGCGGGACCGGAGCACTTCAAGATTCCCCAGGTGGGCATCGTCCGCATCGAGGACGACGTGGAGGTGGGGGCCTGCACCTGCATCGACCGCGCGACGGTGGGTGAAACGGTGGTGGGCCGGGGCACGAAGCTCGACAATCTCGTGCAGATCGCCCACAACGTGCGCGTGGGCCCGCTGTCGCTCATCTGTGCGCAGGCGGGCGTGTCGGGTTCGGCGGAGGTGGGCACCGGCGTGGTGCTCGCGGGGCAGGTGGGCGTGGTGGGCCACATCCGCGTGGGAGACCTGGCCAAGGTGGGCGCGCAGTCCGGCGTCGCCCATGACGTCCCGGACGGACAGGTCGTCAGTGGCAGTCCCGCCATCCCCCACCGCGACTGGCTGCGTGCCAGTGCCGCGTCGGGGCAGCTGGCGGACCTGCTCAAGGAAGTGCGCGCCCTGCGCCGCAGGGTGGAGATGCTCGAGAAGGAGAAGGGCGGATGATGGACATCAGCGAGATCCAGAGCCTGCTGCCGCACCGCTACCCGTTCCTCCTGGTGGACCGGGTGGTGGAGATCGTGCCGGGCCAGAAGCTCACGGCGTACAAGAACGTCACCATCAACGAGCCCTTCTTCAACGGCCACTTCCCGGGCCACCCCGTCATGCCGGGCGTGCTGATCCTCGAAGCGCTCGCCCAGGCGACGGCCATCCTTGCGTACAAGACGGAAGCCATGGATCCGTCGCGGCTGGTGACGTACCTGATGGGCGTGGACAATGCGCGCTTCCGCAAGCCGGTGGTGCCCGGGGACAGGCTCCAACTGGACATCGAGGTCATCCGTCACAAGGGTGCCATCTGGAAGACCCGGGGCCTGGCGACGGTGGACGGCGTGAAGGTGGCGGAAGGCGAGTTCCTCGCCACGGTGGTGGACAAGAACAAGGCCGCCAAGGGCGACGAGAGCGCGGCGTCGTAGGCGCGACGCGCGCGGCTGAGGAGAGAAGGACATGGCGCAGGTTCATCCCACCGCGGTCGTCCATCCGGGGGCCCGCCTCCACGACACCGTCGTCGTGGGGCCGTTCTCGGTCATCGGTGAGCACGTCGTCATCGGCGCGGGCTCGCGCATCGGGCCGCACGTCGTCATCGAGGGCCGCACGACGCTCGGTGAGCGCAACCACCTCTTCCAGTTCTGCTCGGTGGGCGCCGCGCCCCAGGACTTGAAGTACGCGGGCGAGGACACCGAACTCATCATCGGCGACGACAACCAGATCCGTGAGTTCGTCACGGTGAACCTGGGCACGGTGTCGGGCGGCGGGGCCACGCGCCTGGGCCACCGCAACCTGCTGCTCGCCAACAGCCACATCGCGCACGACTGCGAAGTGGGCAACGAGGTCCTCCTCGCCAATGGCGCCGCGCTCGCGGGCCACGTGGTGGTGGAGGACGCGGTGAAGATCTCCGGCCTCGTCGCGGTGCACCAGTTCACCCGGCTGGGTCGCTACGCGTTCATCTCCGGTGGCTCCATGGTCACCATGGACGTGCCCCCGTACTGCACGGTGCAGGGCGACCGCGCCACGCTCGTGGGCCTCAACACCGTGGGCCTGGAGCGCGGCGGCTTCACCGAGGAGCAGATTGGCCGCGTGAAGGAGGCCTACCGCATCCTCTTCCGCTCCAAGCTGGGGCTCCAGGACGCGCTCGCGCAGCTGCGCGGTGAACTGTCCAGCCACCCGGAAGTGGAGCACCTGGTGAAGTTCGTGGAGCAGAGCAAGCGCGGCGTGACGCGCTAGGCGCGGCACGCCCTTCTTCACGGCACGAAAGGGGAACGGGTGGAGCGCATCGGGCTCATCGCGGGCAACGGCCAGCTTCCCTTCCTCTTCGCGCGCGCCGCCCGGGCCCGGGGCCTGGACGTGGTGGTGGCCGCGCACCGCGGGGAGACGGACCCGGCGCTCGAGGCGGAGGTGGGCCACTTCGCCTGGGTGCGCGTGGGCCAGGTGGACCGCATCCAGAAGGTCTTCCGGCAGGCCGGCGTGAAGCAGGCGGCCATGGCGGGCGGCATCGGCCGCGTGAAGGCCCTCTCCGACGCGCGGCCGGACCTGGGCGCGGTGCGCATCATCTCCCGCCTGCGCAGCTTCCGGGACGACGCGCTGTTGCGCGCGGTGGCCGCGGACTTCGAATCGCGCGGCATCACCATCATCGCGCCCACGGACTTCCTGGGTGAGGTGCTGTGCCCGGAGGGCCTGCTGGCCGGCCCCGCGCTCAAGCCCGCCCAGGAGAAGGACGTGGCCCTGGGCCGCGAGGTGGCGGTGCTGCTGGGGCAGGCGGACGTGGGCCAGACGGTCGTCGTCCGCGACGGCCACGTGCTCGCGCTGGAGGCCGTGGAGGGCACCGACGAGACCATCCGCCGGGGCGCGAAGCTGGGCGGCCCGGGCGCCGTGGTGGTGAAGCGCTGCAAGCCGGAGCAGGACCTGCGCTTCGACCTGCCCGCCGTGGGCCCGCGCACCCTGGAGGTCATGGACGAAGTCGGCGCCCGGGTGCTGGCGCTGGAGGTAGGGCGCACGGTGCTGTTGGACGCACCCGCGCTCTTCGCGGGCGCCACCGCGCGGGGCATCTCGCTCGTCGGCGTGAGGTAGGTCCGCTACCTACGGAAGGGCACCCTCGTATCGGGCTGGCCCGGGCCGGGGAGGGCGCCTAGCGTTGGGGAATCCGTCACCCCGGGCTGGAGTTGCCTCCCCACCTCCCCCCGCGACGCCGAGGCCGACGCCGCCCATGTCCGTTCGACTCCTACCCTCCGCAGTGTTGTTGTCGGCGCTCGTGCTCCTGCCCCTGCCCGCGTTCGCGGAGGCCATCCGGGTGTCCCTGGAGGGCCGCGCGGCACTGGGGGAGGGCGTCCCCGCGCTGCTCGTCCACATTGAGGAGCCCATCGCCGGCTTCGAGGTGAAGCTCAAGCGCAGCGACGGCAAGACGGTGGAGCTCAAGGGCGGCGGCAAGCCGGGCGTCACCCGGCGGCTCGCGCTGGAGCAGCCGGAGGGGAAGTTCCACTACGAGGGCGAGCTGACGGTGCGATTCCCCCCGGGGACCGAACCCGGCTCCATGCCCCTGTCCTTCGACACGGAGCTGTACGGCCCGCTGAAGCTGGAGGTGCGCCGCGAGGACGTGGACGTGGCGGCGCGCAAGGTGCGCTTCACGCTGTCGCGGCCCGCGGCGAAGACGGAGGTCACCGTGTTGATGGACACCGGCAAGACGGCCTTCGCGGGCGACGTGGACTTCAAGGGCGCGCCCGCGGGCACGCCGCTGGAGGTGAAGTGGATGCCGGCGGAGGGCAAGGTGATGCGCATCAGCCTGCGCGCCTTCGACACCTCGAACTACTACACGGGCGTGGACCTCTTCCCGTGGCAGGTGGATGTGCCACACGAGGAGGTGGGCTTTCCCTCCGGCCGCTCGGACATCCCCCCGACGGAGAAGGGCAAGCTGGAGGCCTCCTATAAAGCCGTCACTGAAGCGTTGAACAAGTATGGCCGCTGGGCGTCACTGCGCCTGTACGTGCTCGGGCACACCGACACGGTGGGTGCGACGGAGGCCAACCGGGAGCTGTCACTCAAGCGGGCGAAGAGCATCGCCGCCTGGTTCCGGCAGCGTGGCCTGAAGGTGCCGGTGTTCTACGAGGGGTTCGGAGAGCAGGCCCCGGCGGTGGCCACGCCGGACGAAACGGCGGAGGCGGGCAACCGTCGCGCCGAGTACATCATCGCGGTGGAGGACCCGGCGTTGGCGAACGCCCCCTTCACCCCTCGCTGGCGCAAGCCATGAGGTGGGACATGGTGGGGTTTCCTGGCATCCGGTTGTTGGTCGCCGTGGCGGGCCTGGGGCTCGTGGGCGCGGCGGGCTGCGTGCGCACCGTGCCGTACGCGCAGCGCATGGAGGTGGAAGGGGAGAAGTGCACGCTCCTCCAGGCGCTGATGCGGCAGCCCGCTCCCGCCCAGGCCGTCCAGCGGTTCGTCGCGGAGGGCAAGGAGGCGAAGGCCCCCGTCGTCGTCTACGTTCGCCGTCCGGAGGACGCCACACTGGAGCGCTTCTTCTCCGAGGGCACGCAGTGCACGGACGCCACGTTCAAGGTCGTGCAGGAGAACGTCGTGGACGCGGTGGTGGTGTACCTGCAGGAGGTCCAGGGGGGCTACGCGTACGACGCGCAGCGCTCCAGCCCGGAGCACCTGTCCATGGATGGCCGGCCCCAGGGCACCGTGCGCAAGGACGGCGCCGTGTGGGTGGCCGGCGCGGACGTCATTTGAGCAGGTCCTTCGCCCCGTCCGCGATGAACTGCACCGCGATGGCGGCGAGGATGAGCCCGGACACGCGCTCCAGGATGGCCACGCCGGACTGACGCAGCACCCGCTGCACCAGGCTGGACGCGCGCAGGATGAAGTAGCTCGCCACGAAGGTGAGCACCACGGCGGCCACCACCGGCAGCGCGGACACGAAGGACGTCCCGCTGCGCGCCATCAGCACCATGGCGGTGGCGATGGCGCCCGGCCCCGCCAGCAGGGGAATGGCCAGCGGGACGATGGCCACGTCCTCCTTCACCGCGCCCTCCTCCTCTTCCGAGGGGCTGGTGCGGGTGGAGGACGGACGGGCCCGCAGCATGTCCAGCGAGGTGATGAGCAGCAGGATGCCGCCCGCGACGCGGAAGGCGCCCAGCGACACCGCGAACACCTGGAAGATGATGCGGCCGAAGAGGGCGAAGAACAGCATCATCCCGCACGCCACCAGACAGGCGCGCAGGGCGGTGCTGCGGATCTGCTGCTTCGTGTCCCCGGCCGTCATCGCCAGGAACAGCGGCACGACGCCAATGGGGTCCACCACGAAGAAGATGGCGGACAGCGACACGAGGAACGTGGACACCATGCTGGCCGTCGTCATGGCGTCAGACGGTGAAGCGCAGCTTCCACACCATGCCCAGCGCTTCCACGAAGATCTTCTTGTTCATCTTCGAGTGCCCCACGCGCCGGTCCTCGAAGACGATGGGCACCTCGCGCACGGTGAAGCCCTTGCGCAGCGTGCGGTAGGTCAACTCAATCTGGAACGCGTACCCGGTGCTGCGCACGTCGTCCAGGTTGAGCGTCTCCAGCACGCGGCGGTGGAAGCACTTGAAGCCGCCGGTGAGGTCGCGCACGTCCACGCCCAGGATGCTGCGCGCGTACAGCGAACCGCCCCGGCTGATGATCTTCCGGCCCACGCCCCAGTTCACGGTGCCGCCGCCCGGCACGTAGCGCGAGCCCAGCACCAGGTCCGCGCCGCCCTCGGCGGTGTCCAGGAAGGTGGGCAGGTAGGCCGGGTCGTGGCTGAAGTCCGCGTCCATCTCCAGGATGTACGTGTAGCCCTCGGCGAGCGCCCACCGGAAGGCGGCCAGGTACGCCCGGCCCAGCCCCTCCTTCTTCGCGCGGTGGAGCACGCGCACGCGCGGGTCCTTCGCGGCCAGCTCGTCGGCGATCTGCCCCGTCCCGTCGGGCGAGTTGTCGTCGACGACCAGGATGTCCACGCGAGCATCGGCCGTCAGCACCGCCTGGGTGATGGGCCCGATGTTGTCCCGCTCGTTGTAGGTGGGGATGCAGACCAGCGCACGGTTCTTCATGGCCCGGCGGACATACCCCAAACCCGGCGCCGGAACAGCAGAAGCGGCGCGGGCAGCGTCCGTTACCCGCTACTGGAGGCAGGGCCCGGGGGCAGCAGCTCCAGCACCGTCTGCGCCGCCCGGTGGGCCGCGCCCACTTCGCCCAGGCGTCCGCGCACCTCGGCCAGCCCCTGGACCATCGCGTCGCGGGGCTCACCCGGCAGCCAGACGCGGCGCACCTCGGCGGAGATCCGCTCCGGGGTCATGTCGCCCTGGAGCAGCTCCGGCACCACGCGCCGGCCCGCCAGCAGGTTGACGAGCGACACGAAGGCCACCTTCAGCATCATCCGGCCCACCAGGTACGTCACCAGCGACACGCGGTAGACGACCACCAGGGGGCGCTCCATCAGCCCCGCCTCCAGCACCGCCGTGCCGGAGGCCACCACCGCGGCGTCGCTGGCCCCCACCACCTCCGGGGCCCGGCCCTCCACCAGCACCGGCGTCACGCCGCTGCCCTCGAAGCGGGAGGTGATCTCCGCCCGGTCGATGGTGGGCGCCACCGGCACCACCACCTGGAGCCCCGGCCGCTCCGCGGACAGCTGCTTCGCCGCCCCCACGAGGGTGGGCAGGATGCGGCGGATCTCCCCCATGCGGCTGCCCGGGAGCAGCGCGAGCGTGGGGGCGTCCAGCGCCAGGCCCAGTCGCTGCCGGAACTCCCGCGCGGTGGCGGGGGCGGGCATCTGCTCCAGCACGGGGCTGCCCACGTAGCGGGCGCTGACGCCGGCCTCCCGGTAGAAGTCCTCCTCGAAGGGCAGGATGCAGAGCATCCGGTCCACCAGGCGCTGGATGGTGCGCACCCGGCCCCGGCGCCAGGCCCAGATCATCGGCGACACGTAGTAGGCCACCGGGATGCCCAGGGCCTTGAGCTTCTTCGCCAGGCGCAGGTTGAAGTCCGGGATGTCCACCAGGATGGCGCAGTCCGGGCGGCGCTCGGCGGCGGCCTGGGCCAGGTCCTTCATGATCCGCAGGATGCGCGGGATGCGGGGCAGCACCTCGGTGATGCCCATGACGGACACCTCGCGGGCGTCGTGGATGAGCTCCACCCCCCGTGCGGCCAGTCGGGTTCCACCCATGCCGAAGAAGGTGAGGTCGGGTCGCAGGGCCTGGAGGGCGGCGACGAGCTCCGCGGCGTGGGTGTCGCCGGAGGCCTCGCCGGCCACGACGAGGATGCGGGGGGAGGGCGGCTGCGTCATGGGCGGCAAGAGGCCCGCATCGTACCTGATGCGCGGGGGGAGGGAGGCTGTAGACTGCGGCCCCCTTGAAGACGCTTCTGCTCGCTGAGAGCCACCCCCCGACACTCGAGCACCTGACGGGCCTGCTCTCCCAGGCCGGGTACACCGTGCGGGCGGTGAATGACGCCGTCATGGCGTTGGAGCACTTCTCGGCGGACAACCCGGACGTGGTGGTGCTGGGCGTGGACCTGCCGCGCGTGGACGGTCAGCACGTCGTGCACCTCATCCGGGGGCACAGCCAGGGCGGGCGGGTGCCCATCGTGGCAATCGACAAGGGGCACCTGGGCCGGGCGCGCGGCGTGGGCTCGGTGCTGGACCTCAAGGTCAACGCGTACATCCCGGATCCGCTCAAGCCCGGCGAACTCGTTCCCCGGCTGGAGTCGCTGGTGAAGGCCGCGCAGGCCGTGGTGCCGACGGGCCTCTCCGCCACGCTGTCGCGCCCCTCGGTGGCGGGCGGGGACCTGAAGGGCTACCCGCTGCCGGCGCTCCTGCACTCGCTCTACCGGCTGCGCCGCGACGGCGTGCTGGTGGTGGCCCACCGGGACCTGTCCCGGCGCGTGTACTTCCGGCGCGGCGGGCCGGTGAACTTCGACGCGTCCGCGAAGCAGGACGGGCTGCCCCGCTTCCTGCGCGAGCGTCAAATCCTCACGGAGGCGCAGGAGCCCGTGGTGCTGGAGGCGCTGGCCTCGGGGCTTCGCATCGGCGCGGCGCTGGCGGACGTGGGCGTGGAGGCGGCGGGCGAGGACCTGCTGGCCCTGCTGCGCGACTTCACCCGGGACCGGCTCGGCCGGGTGCTGGCCATGCGCGAGGGCCGCTTCGCGTTCTACGCGGGCGACGAGTTCGCCTCGGAGGTGGCCCTGGCGGAGCAGCCCGCCCTGGCGCCCCTGCTGGACGCGGCGCGAAAGCGGATGCCGCTGCGGGTGGTGGCGGCGGCGCTGCGGGCGCACCTGAACGAATACCCCGTGCGCTCGGCGGACTTCGGCCGGGACCTCCAGGCGATGGCGCTGGACACGGAGGACATCAAGCTGGCCATGCAGGTGAATGGCCGCATCGTGCTCAAGGACCTGCTGGCGCACGGGCGCGCGGAGCTGCGGGCGGCGTACACGCTGCTGTGGTTCCTGCGGCTGACGGGCGGGGTGACGTTCTCGCCGGTGCCGGTGGCCTCGGGCACGGACGTGCTGAGCGCGGCGGCGCCGGACGTCATCGCGCCGCGCAAGCGCAAGACCTTGCCCGCGGAGACGGCGGCGGCGCTGCGCGAGGAGGCGGTGCGGATCATCACGCGCAGCTACTTCGGCGGGCTGGGGCTGCACATCGCGGCGGACAAGGAAGCGGTGGAGCGCGCGTACCACGAGACGGCGATGCGCTTTCATCCGGACACCTACGCGGAGTTCGACATCTCCGACCTGCGCGACCTCTTGGATCAGGTGCAGGAGAAGCTGTCCGCGTCGTACCGGGTGCTGAGCGTGGACGAGAAGCGCCGCGCCTATCTCCAGTACTTCTTCAGCCGGCAGGAGGTGGTGGGCCGGGCGACCGCCATCAACGTGGACGCGGAGATCGCGCTGCGCCGGGGCGAGTCCGCGCTGAAGCGGGGCGACTACCGCGCGGCAATCCAGGGCTTCGAGGAGGCGGTGGCCCTCAACGCGCATGAGCCGGAGTACTACTCGTACCTCGCCTGGGCGACGTACCGGGGGGCCGCCGGGTCGCTGATGCAGCGGGCGCTCGCGGCCCGCAAGGTGCTCAAGCGGGCGCTGACGTTGGATCCGTACCTGGAGCGGGCGCAGATCATCGCGGCCATCATCGAAATCGACCTGGACGACGCGCCGCTCGCGCGCAAGAAGTTGATGAAGGTGCTGGAGCTGAATCCGTATTCGGTGCTCGCGAGGGCGGCGTTGCAGAAGGTGGTGAAGTAGCCATGCCCCGGGTGTTGTGGCGACTGTTGCGCTATGCGCGCCCGCACGCGGGCATCCTCGTGCTGGCCTTCGTGTGCATGGCGGTGCTGGGGCTCGCCACGGGCGCGTACGCGTACCTGCTGGGCCCGGCCCTGCGCTTCCTCCTGTCGGGAGGGGAGGAGGGCTTCGCGGGCGCGCACAAGGTGCCGTGGCTTGGGGACCTGCCGCGCGACGCGGCGCTCTGGGGCTTCCCGGTGGTGGTGCTGGGCGTGGGCGCGGTGAAGGCCGTGGGCTACCTGGGCCAGTTCTACTTCATGGGCCTGTTCTCGCAGCGCGTGGTGAAGGACCTGCGGCGGGACCTGTTCCTGCGCCTCACCGCGCTGTCGCCCTCGCAGATGTCGCGACAGCGGACGGGGGACCTGCTCAGCCGCTTCTCCTCGGACGTGTTGGCGGTGGAGCAGGCCGCCATGTACACGGTGGGCTCGTACCTGCGCGACACGCTCCAGGTGTTGGTGCTGGCGGGCGTGGCGCTGTGGATGAGCCCCCTGCTGGGCGGCCTGATGCTGTTGGTGATTCCGCTGGCGGCGCTGCCGGCCTCGAAGCTCACGCGCAAGGTGCTGAAGGGCACGCGCGAGGGGCAGACCCAACTGGGGCAGCTCGCGGGCCAGCTGCACGAGGGCCTGGGAGGGCTGCGCACCATCCAGGCCTTCAACGGCCAGCAGGCGGAGCTGGCGCGCTTCGAGTCCTACGCGAAGGCCCACGAGGAGGCCGTGGTGGGCGCGGCCTGGGCGCGCGGTGGGGTGCCGGGGTTGATGGAGGTGCTGGCGGCGGCGGCGCTGGCGGGAGCGCTGGGGTACGCGGCGGCGACGCGAGCGATGGAGCCGGAGGCGCTGCTCTCGTTGCTGACGGCGGTCATCCTCGTGTACCAGCCGGTGAAGGACCTGGGCCGGGTGACGCAGTTCGCGGTGCAGGCGGGGGCGGCGGGAGAGCGGCTCTTCGCGCTGCTCGACCTGAAGCACCCGGTGGAGGACGCGCCCCAGGCCGTCCCTGCGCCGGTGCTGCTGCAGTCGTTGCGGATGGAGGGCGTGCGGTTCTCCTACGGGGAGCGGCGCGCGCTCGAAGGGCTGACGCTGGAGCTGAAGGTGGGCCAGGTGGCGGCGCTGGTGGGCGGCAGTGGAGGTGGCAAGAGCACGGTGACGTCGATGTTGCTGCGCTTCGAGCGCCCCCAGGAAGGCCGCATCCTCCTGGATGGGGTGGACGCGGACGCGTACACGGCGGCGAGCGTGCGCAGCCAGTTCGCGCTGGTGACGCAGGAGCCGCTGCTCTTCCAGGGCACGGTGCTGGACAACCTGCGCCACGCGAGGCCGGACGCCACGCGGGAAGAAGTCGAAGCCGCGGCGAGGGTGGCGAACGCGGACACCTTCATCCAGGCGCTGCCGCAGGGGTACGACACGCGCATCGGCGAGCGGGGCGTCACGCTGAGCGGAGGTCAGCGCCAGCGGTTGTGCATCGCCCGGGCCGTGCTGTCGAAGGCGCCAGTGCTGGTGCTGGACGAAGCGACCAGCAGCCTGGATCCGGAGAACGAGCGGGAGGTCCAGGCCGCGCTGGCGAAGGTGCTCCCGGGCCGGACGGCGCTGGTGATTGCCCACCGGCTGACGACGGTGACAAGCGCGGACGTCATCCACGTGGTGGAGGCGGGGCGCATCGTGGAGAGCGGCAGCCACGCGCAGCTGCTCCAACTGGAAGGACGCTACGCAGCCATGTGGCGCCTGCAGACGACCGGTGCCGCGGCGCAAGGTGCCGCGTGAAGGCCTCGGTCCCCGCGACATGCGCATCCGCCAGGGGCATCCGGAGCGGGACCGACGTCGAGCAGGCCCATCCCTTCGTGCACGGCGTCAACGCGTGGGCTCCCAGGACGCATGCGCCCGGGAAGGGCTCCCGGTTGGGGGGCGAGGTCGATGAGGCCCGGCCCGCCATGCAGGTCATGAGGGCAGCACGCGCCTCATGCGCGACCCCAGATCTCCGGGCCCATGGGGTCCACGGGTGGAGCCGGGCGTGAAGTCCGCGAAGCAATTCTTCGCGCTGGGGCTTCGGGTCGTGCTCGGGGTGCTGTTGCTGCTGCTGGGCATCGCGGGCTTCTTCGCCTTCGCGGCGGGCTTCGCGGACTACCCGGTGGTGCCTCCCTCGCCCACGGCGAAGGCATGGATCCGGGGCGCGTACCATGTGCACACCACGCGGTCGGATGGGAATGGCTCTCCGGCCAAGGTCGCGGCTGCCGCCAAGGCTGCCGGCCTGGACTTCGTGGTGCTCACCGACCACAACGACCTCGCCCCGCCCGCCGCGACGTGGATGGACGGCGTGCTGCTCATTCCCGGCGTGGAGCTGTCGACCCAATCAGGGCACCTGACCGCCTTCGGGATGCAGCGCCCGCTGCGGGACGTGAAGCCCTGGGGGCCGCCGGAACAAGCCCTGGCGGCGGTCGAAGCCGCCGGAGGCACGGCGGTCCTCGCCCATCCGGTGCAGAAGAAGAACCCCTGGAGGGACGAAGCCACCGCGCAGCGGGTCCCCGGCTTCGAGCTGTACTCCGCGGACACCTTCTTCCGGCAGGCCCTGCGAAGCCCGTTCAGCCGGCTCCTGCCTGGGGTAGGCGCCTCCCTGATGAACCCGGTGCATGGCGTGATGTTGCTCGTGGCTCCGGAGCCGGAACCCACGGCGCGCTTCCTGGGGCTGTCACGCGAACAGCCGAGGCTGGCGCTGTGCGCGCACGACGCGCACGGCCTGCCGGCATACGAGACCGTCTTCAGCGCGCTCGACGTGGAATTCCCACCAGAGCTCCTCCCAGGGCCCCTCTCCCGGGACGCGCGCGAGGCCGCGAAGCAGGTCACGCAGGCCCTGGCGAGCCCCCAGTCCCTGTGCGTCTTCCGAGCACTCGGAGCCCCGGACGGCTTCGCCCTGGAGGGGTACGACGCGAGGACGCGGGAGGCCCCGGTGGGGACGACGCTGACGGTGCGCCTCCCCGACCACGTCCCGGAGACGCTTGAGGTCCGCGTATGGGGAGAGGGCCGCTTGGGCCCTGACGGACGGAGCATCGAGCTGACGGGACCCGGAGTGGTGCAGGTTGAGATCTGGGCCCGTGCGCCCGGACGTTTCTTCGGCCACGAGTGGCGGCCCTGGCTCGTCCCCAGCCCGGTGCGGGTGGTGCCACGCGCGCCGGGCATCTGATAGAGCGCGGGACGTCGCCCATGCGCCTGCTCTACATCGTCGCCACATACGTCCTCTTCGCGCTGCTGTTCCCGGTGCTCTGCGTGCACCGGAAGACGCGTCACGGGCTGATGCAGCGGCTGGGCTTCTACGCACCAGGAGCGCTCCCATCGGGAGAAGGCCCGCTGCTGTGGCTGCACGGCGCCAGCGCGGGAGACCTGTTGGCGCTGGCCCCCATGTTCGGCCCCCTGCGCGAGCGCTTCCCGGGCTGCCGCATCGTGCTCTCGACGATGACGGACAGCGGCCACGCGATGGCGCGCGACCGGCTGGCGAAGCAGATCGACGGGGTCGTGTACGCGCCCTATGACTTGTGGGGCGCCACGCGGCGCGCGGTGCGAGCCCTGCGCCCGGACATCCTGGTGCTGGAGTACACGGAGGTCTGGCCCAACCTCATCCGCGCCGCGAAGCAGGCGGGTGCTCGCGTGGTGATGACCAACGGGCGTTTCTCCCCGGCGAACGTGGGCAGGTACCGGACGCTCTTCGGGCTCATCGGAAACCCGCTGGAGGACATGGACCTGCTCCTCATGCGCCAGGACGAGGAGGCAGGAAGGGCCAGGCTGCTGGGAGCACCACCGGAGCGGGTCCTCACCACGGGAAACACCAAGTTTGACGCCCTGGCCGCGGGGCCAGCGCCCGAGGACGAGGCACTGCGAGGCGCGCTGAACCTGACCTCCGGGCAGCCCGTGTGGATCGCCGGCAGCACGCACGAGGGCGAAGAGGAAATCCTGTTGCAGGTGTATCAGCGTCTACGTGAGCGCTGGCCTGAGTTGGCGCTGGTCATCGCGCCGCGATACCTGAACCGGGCCGAACGCATCCTCGCCCTCGCGAAGGAGCGGGGCCTGGACGCGGGGCTGCGCTCCCAGGGCAATCCGGGCCGGGCGGCGGTGGTGGTGATGGACTCGATGGGAGAGCTGTCGCGGGCCTACCGCCTGGCGACGGTGGTGTTCGTGGGAGGCTCGTTCACGAAGCGGGGCGGGCAGAACATCCTGGAGCCCGCGGGGCAGGGGCGGCCGGTGTTGTTCGGCCCGCACATGGACAACTTCCGGGACAGCGTGGCGGTGCTCGAAGGAAACGGAGGCATCCTGGTGGCGGACGGTGAAGCCCTGCATGCCGCGCTGGAGGAACTGCTCGCGAACCCGGAGCGATTGAAGTCGCTGGGGGCCCGGGCCGAGGCCACGGTGCGTCGCATCTCCGGCGCCAGCGAGCGCAACGCCGAAGCAATGGCCGCGCTGCCGCGCCGTGAACAGGGAGTGGTCCGCGCATGACCCTCATCGTCCATCCCCACTTCCACAAGCGCTACACGGGGGTGACCCGGCACGTGGAGTCGGTGGTGCCCGCGCTCGCGAAGGACGCGGAGACGCGGACCCTCGGCTCTGGCCTGCCAGCAGGGCTGCCGCGCATCACCTGGGGGGAGCTGATCCGCCGCTCGCACCAGGAGCCGCTCGTCTGGCACGCGCACCGGAACAATGAGCTGCTCGCGGGAATGCTCCTGAAGGCATTGGGAGGGAAAGTCCGCCTCGTCTTCACGAGGCACACGGCGACGGTGCCCTCACGCTTCACCCGGTGGATCGCCCGGGGCGCGGACGCACTGGTGTCGCTCACGAGCCAGGTCGCGGACGTCCTCGCGCTTCCCTCCACGGTCATTGGGCACGGCATCGACCTCAAGCGCTTCCGGCCACCGGAGGACCGGGACGCGGCCTGGGCGAGGCTGGGGCAGGGAGGGCGCTACGGCATCGGCGTCATCGGACGCATCCGAAAGGAGAAGGGTCAGGGCGACTTCATCGAAGCCCTGCGGCCCCTGTTGCCGGAGCGACCGGAGTGGCAGGCGGTCCTGGTGGGGCTCGCGAAGGGGCCGGATCAGGCCTGGGTGAACGGGCTGCGCCAGGGCATCGAGGACCGGGTGCGGTTCGTGGGGGAGCAGTCCTCCATCGAGCCCTGGTACCAGGGGATGAGCATCCTGGTTCAACCGTCCTACTCGGAGGGCTACTCGCTGGTGTACCTGGAGGCGATGGCCTCCGGGTGCTGCGTGGTGGCGTCGAAGCTGCCGCACCTGGGCGCGTTCATCGAGCACGAGCGCACGGGCTTCTTCTTCGAACCCGGGGATGTGAAGGGCCTGCGCGAACTGCTGAGCCACCTGACCCGCGAGCCGGAGAAGGTGCGCCAGGTGGGACGCAACGCCGCGGAGGAGGCGCACTGTCGCTTCGGGGTCGAACACGAGGCCCGGGCCCTGGGTGCGCTCTACCAATCACTGGTGAAGTGCTGATGCGCATCCTGCACCTGCTGGCGAGCCCCTTCTGGAGTGGCCCGGCGGAGAACGTGGCCCTGCTGGCGCAGGCGCAGCGGGCGCTGGGGCACGAAGTGACGGTCGCGGTGGATCGCAAGCGCCGGGACGTCCTCTCCGAGGAGCCCGCCGTCCCGCGCTTCCAGTCCCTGGGCCTCCTCGACGAAGGAGGCCTGACGTTGTCCGTGAAGTCGTCGCCGTGGGAGATGTGGAACGACCTGCGAGCCTTGCGCGGAAGGCAGGTGGACGTGCTTCACGCCCACTTCACGCACGACCACCTCCTGACCCGCTGGGGAACGCCGAAGGGCGCGGTGCGGATCCGCTCCATCCACGCCCCCCGCTCCCTGCGTGCCTCCCTGCCCGATGCAGGCGCCTACACCGTGCCCGCGAGCCACCTGCGAGCGAAGCTCGAAGGCCGACACCGCCCCGTCCAGGTCCTGCCGGCGCTGGTGGATTCGATGTTCGAGCCTCCGAAGGACCGCGAGGCCCTGCGCCGAGCCCTGGGCCTGGAGGACACCCACCTCGTGGGGATGATCTCCACGTTCCAGGAGAGCCGCCGCCACGCCGTGGGAGTGGAAGCCTTCGCCGCGCTCGTCCGCCAGCGTCCAGAAGCCCGCCTCGTGCTGGTGGGAGACGGAGCCCTGCTCGAAGCGACGCGAGCCCAGGTCTCGGCGCACGGGCTCAAGGACCAGGTGACGTTCGCGGGCTACCAGCAGGGGCCGGCCTTCGCGAAGTGGCTGCAGGCGCTGGACGAGGTCTGGATCCTCGGTCTGGGAAACGACTGGAGCGCGAGGGCCGCGGCGCAGGCGCGAGCCTGTGGGGTCCGGGTGGTGGCGGTGAAGGAGGGCGCGCTCCCGGAGTTGGCGGATGCGCGGGTAGACGCCCCCACGGTGGATGCCGTGCTGACCGCCGTCCTGTCCGGAGCGCAAGCCACGACGGAACACCCGACGAATCACCGCATCGCCAGCGACATCCTGGCCCTCTACGGGCAGGCGGCGGAGGCCCGGCGATGACGGCGGGTCCGGGCACCGGACTCAGCACGCGAAGCCCGCCGAAGCCGCCGGATGTCCTCGCGCCCACGGCCCTGGAGCGGATCTTCTATCCGCCGACGCCGGAGCCCTGGACCCGCAAGGCCCTCCTGGCGCCCCTGTCGCTGCTGTCCTGGCCCTACAGCGGAGCGGTCCGGCTCAGGGGCGCGTTCTACGACGCCGGCCTGCTGCAAGCCGAGCACGTCGAGGACCTGCGGGTCATCTCCGTGGGCAACCTCAACGTGGGAGGCACGGGCAAGACGCCCGCGGTGTTGCACCTGGCCGACATGCTGATCCGCGAGGGGCGCAAGGTCGGCATCCTCACGAGAGGCTACGGGCGCGAGTCCCAGGAGCCCCTGACCTTCACGGGCGCCGAACGGTTGCCTCCGGTGACGGCGGCCGGAGACGAGCCCTTGCTGCTCGCGCGCCGCTGCCCAGCGGCCCGCCTCTTCGTGGGAGCGGATCGGGTCGCCGCGGCGCGCCGGGCCCGGGACGACTTCGGTCTGGACACGGTTCTGCTGGATGACGGCTTCCAGCACCGGCGCCTCCATCGTGACGAAGACCTGGTGGTCGTGGACGAAGCCGTGGGCCTGGGCAACGGCCACCTGCTTCCCAGGGGGCCGCTGCGGGAACCGCCCTCGGCCCTGCGCCGCGCCACGCTCCTCTGGCTGCGAGCTGCCCCGCTGCCGTCACCGGCCCCCATCTCCATTCCTGGCCTCGAAGCGGTGACGGCCCCCAGGGTCCGGACGCGCTACGGGCCCACGGGCTGGTGGGATCCCTCGGGGGCCGAGCACGCGACGAGCGCGCTCGAAGGAAGGCCGGTCCTCGTGCTCGCGGGGCTGGCGAGGCCCGGAGGCTTCCTGAGGACCGTCATGGCGCTGGGCGCGGAGGTGCGGGACGCGGCCCTCTTCCCGGATCACCATCGCTTCACGGCGGACGAACTGCGGGATGTCGAAGCCCGGGCCCGCCAGCAGGGCGCGCTCGTGGTGACGACGGAGAAGGACGCGGTGCGGTTGCCCCCGGGGTTCGAGGCCTGGGGGGTGCGGCTGGGAGTGGAAGTCCTGGAGGGCGAATCGCATCTGCGGCGAGCACTCGGGCTCCCGGCCCAGACGCGCGACTTGTGAGGGCAGGAACGCTGTGGGACAAAGCGCGCCCATGGCCGCGGCCCCGTCCTCACGTCCGACAGCTTCGTCCTCGCGGTTGCCACTCGCCTTCGCGCGCCGGAGGGTGTTGCTCGTGGGAGACCTGGTCGCCGACCACTATCTCTACGGGCAGACGGACCGGGTGAGCCGCGAGGCCCCGGTGCTCATCGTCCGCTACGAGTCCTCCGAGGTGAAGCTGGGCGGTGGTGCCAACGTGGCGGCCAACGTCCGGACGCTGTCCGGTCAGGTGACGGCGGTGGGAGCGTTGGGCGTGGATCCGATGGGCCGGTCGCTGCGCAAGCTCTTCGACGCCGCGGACATCCGGCTGCACGCCGTCAGCAGCCGGGGCATCCAGACGGAGACGAAGACGCGCATCCTCGCGGGAGGCGTGAGCACCACGCGGCAGCAGATGCTCCGCGTGGACCAGGGCCAGCGAGAGGGCCTCCCATCCCGGATGCGCAAGGCGATTGCCCGGCAGGTGGAGACCGCCGCGAAGGACGCGGACGCGGTGGTGGTCTCGGACTATGGCGCCGGAGTGGTGAGCGACGAGGTGCGCGACGTGCTGCGCAAGCTCGCCAAGGAAGGGCTCCCGGTCTGCGTGGACAGTCGCTACGCCCTGGCGTCCTTCAAGGGCCTGACGCTGTGCAAGCCCAACGAGCCGGAGCTCGAAGCGCTCACGGGACGTCCGGTGCGCACGAAGGAAGACCTGCTGGAGGCGGGACACGCGGCGGTTCGCCAGCTGCAATGTCAGGCGCTGCTGGTGACCCGAGGCCGTCACGGCATGGCCCTCTTCGACGCGAAGGGCGGCGTGGACCTCATCCCCGTGCACGGCGCGAAGTCGGCGGTGGACGTGACGGGAGCAGGGGACACGGTCATCGCGAGCCTCGCGTTGTCGCTCGCGGCCGGCGCCTCGTTCGGCGAAGCGGCAAGGCTCGCGAATGTGGCCGGGGCCCTCGTGGTGCAGAAGCCCGGCACGGCGACGGTCTCGCGCGACGAACTCCTCGGAGCCCTGCGGAGCCCACGATGAACACCCTGGACAAGCTTCGTCCCCTCTCGGCCATCGCGGAGGAAAGGGAGCGCTGGCGCGAGCAGGGCCGCACCGTGGCCCTGGCCAACGGGGTCTTCGACCTGCTGCACGTCGGCCACGTCCGGTATCTGGAGGGAGCGAAGGCCCTGGCGGACGTGCTGGTGGTGGCGGTGAACTCGGACGCCTCCACGAGGGCCTACAAGGGGCCAGGTCGTCCCCACATCCCGGAAGCGGAGCGAGCGGAGCTGGTGGCGGCCCTGGCCTGCACCGACCGGGTGGTCGTCTTCGACGAACCGAACGTGCGAGTCATCATCCGGGCCCTCAAGCCCGACGTGCACGTGAAGGGGACGGACTACACGCCAGACTCCATTCCAGAGGGGGATGAGGTTCGGGCCTACGGAGGGCGGACCGCGGTGGCGGGAGACCCGAAGGACCACAGCACCACGGAGCTGGCCCGTCGGCTCGGCCGCGAGGGCACGAAGTAGCCCATGGACCTGGACCCGGGACTGCGGTCCATCATGGGGTGTCCCCACTGCAAGGGGCCGCTCGAACCACACGAAGGCCCCCCGCCTGAGCTCCACTGTGCCAGGTGCCAGCGAGCGTGGCCCGTGGAGCAGGGAGTCCCGCAGCTGGTGTCCGAACGGGAGCGACCGCTCACCCCGTGAGCGAACCCCGCTCCGCGACGAAGGACCGGACCTCCTCGGCCACGCGCTGCTCCAGCCCCACGCCACCAGCGCCATCCACCAGGGGCGTCAGGTCCACCATGCGATGTGGCGAGACCGCATGGCCCCAGCGGGCCATTTCGATGCGCAGGAAGAACGCCAGCGTGGGAGCACCGACGGCGACGGACAGGTGCATGGGGCCGGTGTTGTTACAGACGGTCAGCCCCGCGGCGCGCATGAGCGCGGCGAGCTCGTCGATGCTGGTGGCCGGGGCAAGCTCTGCCCCGGGAGCCCCCGAAAGCACGGCATGAGCCAGCGCCTCCTCACCTGGACCCCAGGTGACAATCGGGACATGGCCCAGCGCCACCAGCTCCCGAGCCGCCGCCGAGAACGCCTCCGCCGGGATGCGCCGTTCGCCCAGACGACCTCCGGGATTGATGACCGCGCGGCGCACACCCCTCCTTGCTAGGCCTTCCAGATACTCCTGGAACGGTTTCCCAAGGACCGGCTCCCGGAACGAAAGCCCCTGGGCGACAGCACCCTGGGTCAGGGGCGTCAGGAGGTGCGTGCGTTGGACGGCCTCATGCCGGCTGTCGGAGCGAGCGGGCACGGACACCGACTGCAGAAGGTTCACCGGCCAGATGCTGGGCCCGATGACGATGGCCTTCGGCCCGACCATCCGCGCCACGAGCGCACTCGTCACGGACGGAGCGCTCCAGTTGGCGCAGTCCACCACGGTGTCGTAGCCCGCACGCCGCAGCGCGCGGATGCCGGGCGCCAGGGGACCCAGCCACAGGAATCGCCGGTCGAATCCCAGGACCGCATCCGCGTCGGGATGCCCCTTGAGGACGCGGACGACCTTGGAGTGCACCAGGACGTGCACCTCCGGAGGCGGGTGGAGGAGGGTCTTCAGGGTCCGTAACAGGGGCGTGGTGAGCAGGGCTTCGCCCACACGGTTGTCGGGCCGGACGAGCAGGACCCTGCGAGGGAGGGGGAGGGGCGCTCCGAGCGGGCGACGACGTCCAGGGCGCCAGAACAGGACTGAGGCCAGGAGCGTCAGCGCCAGCTTCGCCCACGTTTCGAGCCGCTTGTGCCACGCCATCGCGGCGGACCCTACCAGAATTGGAATGGACACAAGACGCTGGCTTGACCTCGGGGCGGAAAGCCCCTAGCACCCCGCCCGATGCTCAAAAGCATGACCGGATTTGGTTCAGGCCGCGCCCGCGTGGGAGACGAAGAGGTCTCCGTGGAGGCGCGCTCCCTCAACCACAAGTTCTGTGAAGTGAAGGTCCGGCTGCCGCGCGAGCTGTCCGCGCTGGAGCCCGCGCTCGCGAAGCTGGTGAAGGACCGGCTCGCCCGAGGCTCGGTGGAGATCCTGGTGCGCCGTCAGGCCGCCACCGTCTCGGGCAATGTCCCCACGGTGGACGTCGCTCTCGCCCGCGAGTACGCGCGCGCCTTCCGTGAAGTCGCGGACGCCCTGGGCGTGACGGCGGAGGTGACCTGGTCCCAGGTGTCCAACCAGCCGGGCGTCATCCGCTTGGAAGAGAAGGGCGTGGACGTGGAGTCCGCCACCCAGGCCACGCAGGCCGCGCTCCAGCAGGCCCTCTCGGCGCTGGAGACGATGCGCAACACCGAGGGCGAGTCCATCCACACGGACCTGGACACCCGGATGAAGCTCATCGAGGGCTGGAGCCAGGAAGTGGCCCGGCTCGCGCCGCGCGCGGTGAACGACTACCAGCAGCGCCTCACCGAGCGTGTGGCGGAGCTCGCGCGCGGCGTCGCGGTGGATCCGCAGCGACTGGCGCAGGAAGTGGCCCTGTTCGCCGAGCGCACGGACATCGCTGAAGAGGTGACCCGTCTGGCGACGCACCTCGAGCAGTTCCGGCTCCTGATGGCGAGCCCCGAGCCGGTGGGCCGGCGCATGGA